>NZ_JASDDJ010000065.1 GCF_030407455.1 Psychrobacter sp. 5A.1 | reverse complement strand
GTTTATAGTTTACATTTTATAAGGTGTTGTGTTAAATTTTAGCTAAATAAGGGATTAGACAATATAGACAGCCTAGGTCTATTTGTTATAACGAGGGAGAATGATATGAAAAATTCCAGACCTATTATTGCTATTGTGTCTTGTCATAAGATGGTTGACGGACAGCCAGCACAGGCGGTATATCAAAAATACATCGACGCGGTAAATTTTTACGGCGGCAATCCTATACTGCTGCCAAATACGGCTGCCGATAGCGAAAACTTTGATGCATTACTCTCAATGGTAGACGGGATTTTATTGACGGGCAGCTATAGTAACGTCGCGCCCACTCGTTATGGCGCAACGCATACCGAAGCCAAACAAGATCTAGGCCGTGATGAGCTGAGCTTCAAATTATTGGCTTATGCAGACGAAAAAAACATGCCGCTATTTGCAGTTTGTCGAGGCCTGCAAGAGATGAATGTTCATTTCAATGGCACGCTGCATCCTGATTGGCGTGATGTTGATGGGTTTTATGAGCCGCATTTAGAAGACAATACCCAACCGCTTGAGGTGCAATATCAGCCCGTACATGATGTCATCATTCAACCTCAAGGTAGACTGGCAGCATTCGGTGAAAAATGGCATGTCAACTCATTGCACAAACAAGCCATCAATAAGGTAGGCGAGAGTTTATTGGTTGAGGCGTTAGCGCCTGATGGCTTGGTTGAGGCTATCAGCTTATTGCAACATCCATTTATGATTGGTGTACAATGGCATCCTGAGTTAAATTATGCGCAAGATAGCTTGTCCAAATTTCTATTCACGGAATTTATTCACCATGCCAGAGAACCACAAACCAAATAGCACGACTAAAAGTAAGGCAGAAACTGCTGCCACTATGACTGATAACCACATTGATATAGATGACGTCGATGACAAAAACGTCGCTGATATCGATATTGAAATAGACGATAGTGACGATGAATTGATGGACTCTGAGACAGCACCATCATCCGAGTCCGAAACCGATGAATCACTAAAAGAGGATATTGGCAAAAAGATTAACCAGCTGCGTCTAGCAAAAGGTTACTCGCAACGAAAACTGGCCAAAATGTCTGGGTTGACGAACACATCTATTAGCTCTATTGAACGCAATAAAGTCAGTCCAGCGGTCAATACGTTAAAGGCAATTTTGACAGTATTGGGTTCTGACCTGACCACGTTTTTTAGTGACGAGTGGAAGGAGCCAAAGGCTAGAGTGATTGTGACACCAAAAGATTTATTAGAGCTCAATGAGCCCAATAGCAGAGTGTCGTTAAAGCAGGTCTATAACTGTAGCACGACAAGAAACTTAGGGTTTTTGATTGAGACCTATCAGCCCAATAGCTCAACCGAAGAAAAAATCGCTCATGAAGGGGAGGAAATTGGTACGGTTATCGAAGGTAAGATTATTATCCGTATTGAAGAAAGCACTTATTTGTTAAATCAGGGCGACAGCTACGTGATTGATACCATTCAACCGCATACTTTTATTAACCCCACCGACAGCGTGACCCGTATTGTGAGCGCCCATACACCAACCACTTATTAAATCTAGGCTAGAATTTTTGGTATTGCATCGTGATGATTGAATAAATAAAAAGGCGACTTCCATTTTAGAAGTCGCCTTTTTTTTCGATTGAAAAATCATGTATCAAATGAAACGCTTAGCTTATGGTTCTTGGTAATCTTCAGTTGTCTTTACCGTATCTACTGTATCCGCTATTTTAGGCGTTTCTTTGGTCAGCTTTATTTTTGGATTTTTAGTAATAGGTTCGATGTTTTTGACGGCGACGCTAAGGGCAGGTTTGGACGCTTTTTTGAGGCTTTTTTGGATTCGCCGCACCGCGATAGCATCCGCTCTTGCCTGTTCTTCTGCCAGCGCTGCTACATGTAAACCTTGATACACTTCGAGCGTTTTTTCAATCATCTCACGCATGGTGAATTTGTTGGTCATTTCAGGACGAGTCACACTTTCTAGCTGGTTTCTGACCGCTTTACATAGCGCAGTGGCATTGTATTTTTTTACCAAGCCCTGCGGGTAGAGCGGCTGCAAAATCTCGCTGAAGGCGGCTTGATCCCAACCAATGACGGGTGTCCCTAAATGTATGGCTTGTAGTGCGTTGATGCCGATTGACTCGGGCTCATTGGCAAGCGCCATCACGATATTGGCCGCCGATAGCCACTCACGCATATCATTGCGCTTGCTGCCCACATAGGTGATGTGCTCAGCCAGCCCTAGGCTATTGGTGCGTTGACGAAAATCCTCATGAGCGACATCACCATCTTTATAATCTTCATCCATAATGATGACGTGAATATTTGGGAATTGTTCTTTCAGATTGCCCAAAATATCAATGAGCCATTCTTGACCATATTCATTACCAATGATGGTGGGGAACACTAGCCATTTTTTGTGCTCAAGCTCGGGGTATTCAGCAAACGTATGACGTAACCAATAGACCGAAGGGTTGTGACGATAAGGATAGCGCCGAGTGTCGATGCCGCGATAGATGCGCGTGATTATGTTGGGATCGACCTCTTCGAGGCGCAGTCCTTTTTTTAGATATTGAGTGACACTATCAGATACGGTGATTATCGTATCGACATTGAGCAGTGCTTGTGAGTACTTGTTGATGGGATAAAAACCATACATGGTCGACACGAGCTTGGGCATTCGTTTGACACGAGCACGACGCAATGCCAAATGTAGTATCCATGCAGGTGTGCGCGAGTGCACATGAATCACGTCAGGATCGTATTTTTCAATCAGACGTCGCAGCGACGCAACTTGCAGTAACGATAGCCAAGATTTTTTATTCATGTGTAGCTGATGGTATATATTGCCATCACGCTTTAGTCGCTTGACCAGATCATTGTCCTCATCGGCACTGGAGACAATGATAGAGGTATGTCCATTTTTGACCAATGCGCGACCAAGATGAAAAAT
Organism: Psychrobacter sp. 5A.1; assembly: GCF_030407455.1. Lineage (GTDB taxonomy): Bacteria > Pseudomonadota > Gammaproteobacteria > Pseudomonadales > Moraxellaceae > Psychrobacter. Next base: position 15,157 of record NZ_JASDDJ010000065.1, on the reverse strand, counting down.
ACCGCGCTCGGATTCATCATGCTTTAAAGACGACAGTAAGCGCATAACTTTCATAATAGCGTTGGTCACCGGTTAATAATATCAATTTGCTATTGTCAGTTAAAAGCGATTAAAACTCAACCATCAAGATAAAAAGATGCGCTTAGATATTGGGTTTTTTGAAAGTAAATCAACACGGCCCAGATTAAAAGTTCGTAAAAGCCATTAACGTCGTTTTTGTATATGCTCAGCGTTGGGCCGTATTTGTTTTTCACTCAAATATTTCCAGTAGCGCTGCGGAAGGTATTGCTTATGCAACTTAGGGTTTTTGCGCTCTTTGATATTGACGTTGGTGAAGTATCCTTGCCAAAACTTCTGGTAACGCTGTTCGTCCTCGCTATGGATACTGGTAGGATTACGCAATACCGCATTATCAAGGTCAGTAATGGTTTGCAGTGTAGCAGGACGCGTAGGTGTGCTGGTACTCTTATCATAATAAATGCCGTAACCACGGGTCAGATCGTAGATGGCCCAGTGCTGGTCTTGATAACGCTGACGAAAGTGCTCACCAATCAGTGGTAATACATTAAAATCAGGCTCCACCCGCGCAAAATATATATCATCAGTGGTATGCTCAAAACGCACAAATGCCTCCATGCGGTGCTTTTCACGACCCACAGATTTGACCGTCTGCACCAACTCAAGGACCTCTAAATTACCCATATCTTGCATAATAGAACGGCTAGGGTAGTCGATGGCGTATTTAACTACTTGAAACAGAGTAGTACCGATATTATCCTTTTCAGATAAAAATCCCCACAGCATATTGCGCATACCTGAGCGCCCCAATAGCTTATTCAGTTTTGTGAGGACACGCTCGGCTTTGTCTTCATCAGTTGTCACGCTGGTTGCTTGAGCAATCAATGAAGGTACGTAACAATCTTGTGCTATGAGCTGTAATGCGGAATCGTGTTGTAGTTTATGCTCATAGGCATGATAGACCGCACTCAACCAACCCTCAAAACTTGGCTCATAAAGCACAATGCTAGGCGTTAATTGACCGATAGAGTAAGTTTTGTTTTGAGTAAGTGCTGACATATCTGCCCTCAGAAAACAGTTGACGTGTAGTGGCTTATTTTAAGAATCAATTTTACGAATAAACTTTATTCTTACATTTAAAATAAGGCCAGCTGCCCGCTACGCTGATCTTTAAACTTGGTCTGCGTCTGTGCCAGTACATATTGACGGAAGTTATCACGGGTTAAGTGGGCAAGATGCTCGTTTTTACCCGTCGTTGCGATGAAGTATTTGGCACGATTGACGGCCGATCCCATCTTTTTGAGATGATATAAGGTTAATTGATTAAACTTACGTGCTTTGACGATTTTTTTAGCAGTCTTGGTACCAATACCGGGTATACGAACAATCATCTCGTACGTTGCGGTTTGAATATTGACAGGAAAGTGCTCGCGATGGCGTATGGCCCAAGCCAGTTTTGGGTCACAGTCCAAATCTAAAAACGGTGAGTCTGGCTCAACGATTTCATGTGCACCAAACCCATAAAAGCGCATTAACCAATCTGCTTGATAGAGACGATTCTCTCGCACCATCGGCACAGGCGTACCAATCGCAGGTAAGCGATTATCAGATAGCATCGGTACATAACCAGAGTAGTAAACACGCTTGAGATCATAAGTTTTATAGAAATGGCTCGATAGCTGAATCACTTGCAAGTCGGTCTCATTACTGGCGCCCACTATCATTTGACTGGTTTGACCAGCTGGCGTGAATTTAGGTGCTTTTTTATGGGTTCTACGGCTCTCACGGATGGTGATAATCTCTTCTTTTACCGTTTCCATGGGTGCTTTTAATTGCTCATGCGATTTTTCTGGCGCGAGCAATGCCAATCCTGATTTGGTCGGAATCTCAATATTGACGCTTAGGCGGTCAGCGTAAAGCCCTGCTTCTAGCAACAGCTCTTTTGAGGCGCCGGGTATGGTCTTTAAGTGGATATAACCGTTAAAGCGTTCGCGGGTACGTAATATCTTAGCGACCTCGACCAGTCGCTCCATCGTATAATCACCACTTTTAAAAATACCTGAGCTGAGAAAAAGCCCTTCGATATAGTTGCGACGATAGAACTGCATGGTCAAATCAACGACTTCCTCGACGCTAAAGGCGGCACGTGGGGTGTCATTGCTTTTGCGTGACGTACAATAAGCACAATCATAAATACAATGATTGGTTAAGAGGATTTTTAACAAGCTGACGCAGCGGCCATCTTCGGTATAGCTGTGACAGATACCTGTCGCTGAGGCATCACCGAGACCGCCGCCTTGGTTCTTGCGTGTACCAGCGGAAGAGGAGCAAGAAACGTCATACTTAGCAGCGTCCGCTAAGATGTTGAGTTTGCCCTGTAGTCGTTCATAATTGATGGTTGCCATAAGCGGTATTTACCAATGCATTAATGAAAGACTATTTTAACAAAATTAGCGTTAAGTCATTGTAATTATAGCCAAAATTAAGAAGGTAAACGACAACGGTTGTCGCCTGTGATTATCAATTTCATGTGTTTTTAGGGTTAACGAAAAGTACAAGGATTAGGCAAAGTTTGAACCACTTCTTCTGAGAAGTATTCTTTGACAATAAGACGTCCTTTTTTATCAAACTCAACATTGTACTTGGGGTAAGCCGCAAAAGCATCAGGATCATAGGTGAAAGGTAAAGCAATTTCTTTATCTGAAAAAAATCGGCTAGCCGTCCATAACTGTTTGTCGTGGTTATATGCAACGCTACATTGACTATTTAGATCAAAGTTGAAATAACGACCAAAGTACTGCTCTTTATCGCCACGCCCAAATAACATATTGGCACCGCATGGATTGCCACAGCCAACGTAAACATGATAAGTATCTTTATCGATTTTTTTAAGCGAGGTATGATTCCAGCCGTAGTTACCGATTCCGTCCATAAGCAGAGTTTCTTTTACTTGACCGCCTTCCAAGGTTTCGCTTTTAAGAACATAACCATCATCACAATATCCATGATCTTCTTTACTCATATACGCAGTACAAATTTTCGACATATAAAAGCGATCGTCAAATTCTGCTTCGGCAGATTTAGCCCAAGATGTAGCGCTTAAAATACAGCCGAAAATAATCAAAGCCAATGAAGAGAGAGAGGTGAAGTTGTACATGCTGGTAATAACCGAATATTTGTTTTGAATTAAAGGCACTATAGCAAAAGGTTGGTTTTTAAGAAATGATAAAGGTGAGAGCAAGTATTACGAATAGTAGGCTGAGTGAGCGTGACAATGTACCTACGGTATATAAGCCAGTTATGGTTTATACAAAAAATTGTTCGGCCAATAATCCAAGCACCAAGCTACCTACAATACCCAAAATACCAAGCAATAGAAGGGGGATAGCCAGTATCGTTCGTATCTGTGATTGGCTCTCTTTAACCTCGATAGAATAGAGGCTTAAATCAATATCTGCTAAAGGTATAGCATGACCCATAGTTGCTTGCAGTCTTGAGGTGCTTGACCCTGATACTAGCTTTAATTCGTAATGGCCAGCTTCCGCCCGAAAGGTGAAAAGCTCCATTCTGCCAGTGGCAAAATTATTTGAGCGTGGAGACAGTATTGAGGGATTAAGCTTAATCTCTTTGCCAGTAGCTGTACTTGAGATATGAGGTCGGAACTGAGCCAGTGGCGTTTTTTTAAACACAGGGCCTTTGTGCCAAATGGCATAAATACCAGATTTCGAGACAGTGAAATTACCCACGTTATCATGGTAGGGCAGTGCTAATAATACGTCACCATTGAATGCATTTCTCAGCAGTTTTATCGCTTTGAATACCGTGAATATGCCTACAGGAATAATGAGGAATAGGAGTATTTTAATGGACAGTATGCTCATCATTTATCTTCCTCAATGATTGAAAACTTGGCAATTTAAAAAAAGGTCTTGCTGACTAGAGAATTAGCCAGCAAGACCTCATGAAATTTATTAAACAACCATACTCTACAATCTAGTTTTTATTGAACCTTAGCGCGTATCACCACAGTTTCTACTGCATTGGCATCAAGGTTAATCAAGTTCCATTTCAGACCAGAGTAGTTCGCTTGAGTGGCTATGCTATTACTCATTGGCTGAATGGTTTGATAGCTGTTGCCGTCCGTGGTGGCAAGCGTGGGTAACAGACTGTTCAGTGATACCAATTGAATGCCACTTGGTAATGACACCATCGCATTGATGCCAGTCACTGGCTGCGCGGTGATATTGGTATAAGTCGTATGATACTCAATGACATCACCTTGAGCGATATGATTGGCAGGTACTGCCATCTCACGCCCTTCTTTATTTTTTAATATCTTCATGACTTTGGTTTGTGCGGTGATAATATCAGGCGTGCTAAAGGTTGGCGTCAGTTGCAAGGCTGTTAGAGACGTTGCCGTGGCTTTCTGATCGACGAAGGTTGGGAGAATAACGGATTGATTAATCATGGATTGGCTAAGCACGGACTGATTAACCACCGATTGATTAACCACCGATTGATTAACCACCGATGAGCTAGTCATTACTTGAATGGTTTCTGGCGCTGATGCTTTCAGCTCTGGCAATTGAGTGGCTGGCGCGACAGGCAGTACTTGTCTTATGTTGCTGAGTGGTGTAGTGATAACATCAACTTTGGTGACTGTATTGGTCGCTTGATCCGTCACAGGCACGCTAGTGATAGTGGTGTTGCCTTGAACCACAGGGTTATTGCCACCTTGGCGAACCACATAGCGAGGCACAGTCGTCACTTTAGTCACCGCATAAGGCATACCGTCTTGCATAGTGATACCGTTCGGCGTCGCAGTGATAGTGGCTGTGTTGCCGTCAGAGTGTTGCTCGACCACAGTGGCGCTACTGTCAGCAGATGAGTTGATGACAATCTCATGCGTAGCATGGGCTGAGGATACGGCAAGTAAGCTGCCTGCGATAATCGAAGCGATAGCAGTGACCATTGATGTTTTTTGAACCGCAATTTTTTTGGTGATAAGCATCGATGTTGTAAAATCCATATTCATAAAAAATTCCTTTAAAGTAATAATAAATGAAGCAATATTAGGGCGTGTCATCAATTAGATTGTGAGGCTTAAAATGAGAAAAATTATAGATAAACAAGGAAGAAATTGCCGTCAATATGAACATATTGGCAAAATTGCTGACGATGTTTAGCAAAATTTAGCCATTTTAAGGCCACTAAATTTATTAATGTGCTAATTGATGACACGCCCTAGATAACACTCAAACAAAAAACCCTCGTTATTTGACACTATAGCGCATGTCAAATAACGAGGGTATCAGTATTTGTAATAGCCAAGGTCAATCATTCAGCCGTTTTAAGACCACTAACTATATCAATTAGATTGTGAGGCTCAAAATGAAGACACGCCCTAGTCGTATATGACTTTCATGACTTCGTATTCAACCACGCCTTTTGGTGTTTCGATGCGTACTTCGTCGCCTTCGAACTTACCAATCAGACCACGAGCGATCGGTGAGTTGACTGAGATTTTACCCGCTTTGAAATCAGCCTCATCATCACCGACGATTTTGTACTGTTTTTCTTCCTCAGTGTCCATGTTTTCGATCACGACACTGACGCCAAACACGATACGGCCTTCTTTTGGCAAAGTGGCAGGATCGATGACTTGCGCGCCACCAAGTTTGGCTTCGATATCACGAATACGTGCTTCACAAAATCCTTGTTGCTCACGAGCAGCATGGTATTCAGCGTTTTCTTTCAAATCGCCGTGTTCGCGTGCCTCAGCAATAGAAGCCGTGATGCGTGGACGATCGATACTTTTTAACTGTTTTAATTCGGCTTCTAGAGCCGCATGTCCTTGCGGAGTCATTGGGTAACGTTGCATGTTTTTTCCTTAAACCAATAACACCACACCACCTCATGATGAGATGGTGTCAGTGTTGTTGCAATGGGTATGAAATATAAAAAAGAGTGACGTTCAGACTGCGTAACAAGCAAACAGGTGGTCACGTATGAGTGTATTTGTCCTCAATTACTACACACTTAACCTTACGTAATAAAAAGCATAGTCGCAGTTTAGCCACTATGCTTTTTGGGTCTATCTTTTCAAGGTATGGTTGTGTTAAAGCACTACTGTCATACGAAAACCAATCACAAATTCTGCATAAGCTTTTACGTAAGTTTGACTGTTATGCTTAATCTACTGAAATTATTCAGCCAAGTCAATAGAGCTAAGCAATAGTCTTTGCTTGCTCATGTAAATCTTGTAGCTTATACACTTCAAACGGCAAGTCAATCGCATAAGATTTGCAGATGGCATCAGCGGCACCTAATGTGGTGACATAAAATACTTTGCCTTGTAGCGCACTGCGGCGGATAGAGAACGAATCCTCTTGAGCCTGTTTGCCTTCAGTGGTATTGATGATAAGGTCAATATTGCCATTTTTCAAGGCGTCAACGATATGAGGGCGACCTTCGGTGACTTTATTGATTTGCTTACATTCGATACCAGCATCGCTCAATATTTTTTGCGTGCCAGTGGTTGAGACAATCTTAAAGCCAAACGCTACAAGCTGACGAGCGATAGGAGTGATTTGCGCTTTGTCACTATCACGTACTGAGATAAAGACGGTTTTGGTCTCGCCTTCGATTGGTAGACCTGGTAGACGTTCGTTACTACCGATGATGGCTTTATAGAACGCTTCACCAAAGGTTTTGCCCACGCCCATGACTTCGCCCGTTGATTTCATCTCAGGGCTCAAGATTGGGTCAACACCTGGGAACTTAGCAAATGGGAATACCGCTTCTTTGACCGCAAAAAATGCTGGAACGATTTCAGTGGTAAAGCCTTGGTCTTTTAATGATGTGCCAGCCATACAGCGAGCCGCAACCTGTGCTAATGAAGTACCGATACACTTAGAAACAAACGGTACCGTACGTGCGGCACGTGGGTTCACTTCCAGAATATATACGGTTTCACCTTTTACAGCGAACTGTACGTTCATCAGACCGATCACGCCAAGCTCTTTTGCCATAGCGACCGTTTGCGCGCGCATCACATCACATAGCTCTTTAGATAGTGAGTAAGGCGGTAGTGAGCATGCTGAGTCACCTGAGTGGACGCCAGCTTGTTCGATATGCTGCATGATACCGCCGATGACGACATCAGTGCCATCGCAGACGCAGTCAACATCGACTTCGATAGCATCATCTAAGAAGCGATCTAGCAATACAGGTGCTTCGTTTGATGCTTGTACCGCGGTGCGCAGGTAATGTCTTAGCTCGTCTTCGTTATAGACGATTTCCATCGCGCGGCCACCGAGCACATAAGAGGGACGTACGACCAATGGATAGCCCACGTCTTTAGCTTTAACCACGCCGTCTTCTAAGCTGGTTGCTAGTGCGTTCGATGGTTGTACTAGGTTTAGCTGCTGAATCATGTGCTGGAAGCGCTCACGGTCTTCGGCACGGTCGATTGCATCAGGGCTAGTACCGATAATTTTCACGCCTGCTGACTCTAGCGCACGAGCCAGTTTCAATGGCGTTTGACCACCGAACTGTACGATAACACCATCAGGATTTTCGATACGGACAATCTCTAGCACGTCCTCTAATGTGATAGGCTCAAAGTATAGACGGTCTGAGGTGTCATAATCGGTTGAAACCGTTTCTGGATTACAGTTGACCATGATGGTCTCGTAGCCGTCTTCACGCATGGCAAGCGCGGCGTGAACACAACAGTAATCAAACTCGATACCTTGACCGATACGGTTAGGACCGCCACCGATGACCATGATTTTCTTGTTGTTGGTTGGGTTGGCTTCACACTCGCTGTCATACGTTGAGTACATATAAGCGGTACTGGTGGCAAACTCTGCTGCACAGGTATCCACACGCTTATAGACTGGATAGACGTTTAGATCCCAACGTTTCGTGCGTAGTTGCTTTTGTGAGACACCAAGTAATTTGGCCAAACGCAAATCTGACAAGCCTTTACGTTTAAAGCGACGTAGGTTGTCTTCAGTTAAACCGCCAAAACCCAAGTCTTTAACTTGTGCTTCAGCTTTCACGATGTCTTCGATCTGTACCAAGAACCATGGATCGATTTTAGTGAAGTTAAATACTTCATCGACACTCATCCCGATACGGAAAGCATCCGCAATATAATAAATGCGTTCAGGCGTTGGAATGGTTAGGCGATTAACGATCTCGCTACGAGCCTTTTCAGCGCTAAGATTACCGTCTTTGATAGCGGCAAAGTCAATCTGCTCATCAAAACCATCATTGCCAGTTTCCATGCCGCGCAGTGCTTTTTGCATCGACTCTTGGAAGTTACGACCAATCGCCATGACTTCACCAACTGATTTCATCTGCGTTGATAAAACACTATCAGCTTGAGCGAATTTTTCAAAGTTGAAACGAGGTATCTTGGTCACAACATAATCAAGCGCAGGCTCAAAGCTCGCTGGCGTTTTGCCGCCAGTGATGTCATTTTGCAATTCATCTAGCGTATAACCAATGGCCAGTTTTGCCGCGATTTTAGCAATCGGGAAACCAGTGGCTTTTGATGCCAATGCTGATGAACGTGATACGCGTGGGTTCATCTCGATGACGACCATGCGACCTGTATCAGGGTTGATACCGAACTGTACGTTTGAGCCGCCCGTTTCCACACCGATCTCACGCAGTACTGCCAATGAAGCATTACGCATGATTTGGTATTCTTTGTCGGTCAAGGTCTGTGCTGGCGCGACGGTGATTGAGTCGCCTGTGTGCACGCCCATGGGATCAAAGTTTTCGATGGCACAGATGATGATGCAGTTGTCGTTTTTGTCACGAACCACTTCCATCTCGTACTCTTTCCAACCGATTAATGACTCATCGATAAGCAATTGATGGTTTGGAGACAAGTCAAAACCGCGCTCACAGATTTCAATGAATTCATCACGGTTATAGGCAATACCGCCACCTGAACCGCCCATCGTGAATGATGGACGAATGATACATGGGTAGCCCATTTTTTCTTGGGTAGCAAACGCTTCTTCCATGGTTTCAGCAGTTTCAGCACGTGGACACTCAAGACCGATACGCTTCATGGCTTTATCAAACAAGTTGCGATCTTCTGCCATTTCGATTGAATCTTTGGTTGCGCCAATCAACTCACAATTATACTTGGTCAACACGCCATGTTTGTCTAGATCTAATGCACAGTTTAGAGCGGTCTGTCCGCCCATCGTTGGTAAGATTACATCTGGACGCTCTTTGGCAATGATTTGTTCAACAGTCTGCCAAGTAATCGGCTCGATGTAGGTCGCGTCAGCCATGACAGGGTCAGTCATGATGGTCGCAGGGTTTGAATTGACCAAGATGACGCGGTAACCCTCTTCTTTTAGTGCTTTACACGCCTGTGCGCCTGAATAGTCAAACTCACATGCTTGGCCGATGACGATAGGGCCTGCGCCAATGATAAGAATGCTTTTTATGTCGGTACGTTTTGGCATAATATTTTTAAGTCCTATTTTGGCGGGTTGGGATTTTAAGATGTTTTATATTATTAGCAAAAGTTAAAAATAATAGAAAAATTCGGGCTTAATGATCGTGGATGCCATTAGAAGTATGTTTTATCTAAGAAAATAGCATCTGTTTCACTTAACGTTAATTTTTTCAAAAGCCCTATCTAAACAAGTTAAGAACTCTTTAAATTCATCCAATGAGTATGAATAGTTAGACAATCCGATTTCTAATACATGTTTAAGGACGTCAGAAGACTGTTCTAGGGATAACTCAGCGTTTTTAGCTAAAAGCTCAGCAAACTCTCCTAGTTCACTAATAGTAAAGCCGTATTCATACCTTGCTATTTCTATATCCTCCAACATTATTTTAATAATGTCTGAGTCCAGAGTGCTGTCATGTATTCCTGGAATATCAGAAACAATATCTTTTAATAAATCAAATGGAAGGTTTATATTAAAATCATCTAAAAGACTGAATGCAAAGTACCAACGTTGTTTAGCAGATAGCTTTAATAGTTTTCGTAAGTATTGAGTCTGAAAGTCTTCTAGAAAAATGTTCCATGATTTCTTAAATTTCTGCTTGTTCTCATCACTCATTTTTTTAGAAAACGCTTTATGATCTGATAAAGCATTTTCTAATTTGGTATCATTTTTCTCACTTAAAAAACTAGAGAAAAAGTTCACGATTTCGCCTTTTCCATCATATCCGCAAACTTATCAAACAATGGCGCACAGTCATGTGGACCAGGGCTGGCTTCTGGGTGACCTTGGAAGCTAAAGACTGGCTTATCGGTCAGTTCGATACCTTGGTTGGTACCATCGAATAATGAACGATGGGTAGATTTAACGTTGTCAGGTAGGGTGTCTTCATCAACCGCAAAACCATGGTTCTGACTGGTAATCATCACCGTGCCAGTCGCTAAATCCTGTACTGGATGGTTGGCACCATGATGGCCTGTTTTCATTTTGATAGTATTTGCACCGCTGGCAAGACCAATCAGCTGATGACCTAAGCAGATGCCAAACGTTGGCACGTCAGTTTGCTCAATGATGTGACGTACCGCATCGATTGCGTAATCACAAGCTGCAGGATCACCAGGGCCGTTTGATAAGAAGATGCCATCTGGGTTCATCGCTAGCACGTCAGCGATAGGGGTCTGTGCTGGGACGACCGTTACGTGACAGCCACGGTCGACGAGCATGCGTAGGATGTTGGTCTTGCTACCAAAGTCATAAGCGACGACGTTGTATTTAGTATCGATGTGAGTGCCGAGTTGCTTAAAGAAGCCGCCAGTACCGCTATCATGACTACCAGGGATATCACGGTTGAGTAAGGTGTCTGACAAATCCCACGTACCTGCTGTCCATTCGAAATTTTCTTTGGTACAGCATTCTTTTGCCAAGTCCATGCCTTTTAGGCCTGCAAACCCTTGGGCTAGCTCAATCGCTTTTTGTTCATCAGCAGCGCTGATCGTCTCGCCGTTAGAGGCGGTCATGATACAGCCATTTTGAGCGCCTTTATCACGTAATAGACGAGTCAATTGACGGGTGTCAATCTCAGCGATAGCGACTGTTTCGTTACGTTGTAAATAGTCGCTGAGTGATTCTGTGTTACGGAAGTTAGAGGTCGCCATGGTCGCATCACGGATGATAAGGCCGTCTGCCCATACTTTGTGACCGTTGCCAGATTCTGTATCCTCGCTATTGGTGCCTGTATTACCGATATGAGGGTAAGTCAAAGTCACCAGCTGGCGGGCATAACTTGGATCGGTTAGGATTTCTTGATACCCTGTCATGGCTGTGTTAAATACCACTTCACCAATACGATGACCTAGGCTGCCGATACTGACACCGCGAAAGATTGTACCGTCTGCTAGTGCCAAAATTGCTTGTATTTCTGCCGATGAATTCAAGGATTGCCTCCGCTGTTATTGGTGAGTGCCATCATGTTTTGTTGGTCTAAAATTGCTCCGTATCCTTTTATTTACGGCATTTGACTGCTGTCATATAAAGGTAGTAAAAGGGCGATACACAAAAATTTTCCACAAAAAAGCGAGAAGACATTATTGATGAAAACTACAAAACCCACTAGATAGTGAATAGGTAACTTGCATCATGTCCGCTCGCTTAAGCACAGATTTTGCGTATTATATACAAAATAGACGGTTATAGCCAGCCGATTTCTCGGATTAATAGTCATTATATAGGTTATAACAATAGATCAGTAAATAGCAGATCAGTAAATAGCCTAAGTAATCATAAATTACTGCTTCTTTTATCAGATTAGAAATCAAGCGTATATTAATAGCGCTGGATTTTCGCAGTTGGCTTTGCCACAATGGACAGCACAGCGATAAACCCAATTTTTATAACTATAATGAAGATGACAAGGAATCGTTATGATTTATCAATATTTAGACAAAACCCCTAAGTTTGCAGTGCCATTCAACGGTTGGGTGGCAGACTCAGCACAAGTGATCGGTGATGTATATTTAGGGCATAAAGCCAGTGTGTGGTTTGGTGCAGTGATACGCGGCGACGTTGGTCACATTCATATTGGTGATTATAGCAATGTGCAAGAAAACAGCGTTATTCATACTGATTTAGGCATCGAAGCCAACATTGGCGATTATGTCACTGTTGGTCATCTAGCCATGCTACATGGTTGCGATATTGGTGATAACAGTTTGATTGGCATTGGTGCTGTGATACTTAATAATGCCAAAATCGGCAAAAACTGTCTCATTGGGGCCAAAGCCTTGATTACTGAAGGTCAGATTATTCCAGACAATTCACTGGTGATGGGCGCGCCTGCAAAAGTCGTCAAGACGCTGACCGATGAGCAAGCCGCCATGCTAAAAATGTCAGCACACCACTATGCTGAACTCTGTGAGACTTATAAGGAAGGTCTGACTGAAATAGCGATGCCAGATTAAATGAGTATCGTGTGGTCAATCGCCATTTTAACCAATAACAGTGAATCAACAATAGCTAGGTAATATGAGTGACTATAAAATGAATAAAGCATTTACTGATACACAAGGCAACGTACGTACATTGGCGTTATTTGATTTAGACCATACGTTAATCGATGTCGATAGTGATTATCTCTGGGGTGAGTATATCGTGAAGCATGACCTTGTCGATGAGGCGCAGTACCGCACGGCCAACCAGAAATTTTATAACGACTATATAGAAGGTACGCTCGATGCCACAGAGTATAATGAATTTGTCGCGCAGTTTTTGAGTAGTCTACCGCTCGATAGACTTGATGAACTAAGAGAAGACTATATCAAAAGCGAAATCGAGCCACATATCCGTCCAAAAGCGATGGAAGTGTTGTGTCAGCACATTGAGCAAGGGCACGATGTGGTGATTATTTCTGCGACCAATGATTTCGTGGTATCCGCCATTGCCAAACGCTTTGGCATCGTAGAAGCCAATGTATTGGCAACGCCGTTAGAGATCAAAGATGAGCGCTATACAGGTAAGCTGGCTGATAAGCCAAACTTTCAAGCGGGCAAAATATACCATTTAGATAAATGGCTGAGTAAGCAACAAGTCGCTGGCATCACGTTTGAAAAAACGTATGCGTATTCAGATTCTAAAAACGATATTCCGTTGCTCGAATGGGCGGATGTGGCAATCTGTGTGTCGCCCGACGATGCACTGCATGCGCACGCTTTAGCGCATCGCTGGGCAGTAGAGGATTGGAGTATTTAGGTTGCTTAAGCCAAAATAGTCATCACATTAACAATAGTGATAATTAGCGAACCATTTAGCCTCAATCTCATTTAAAATAGCGCCACATTCGTTATTTATTTTTATTAGAAATATACAGGAACATTTATGGAAATCAATCCGTATCAAGAACAGATTAAAGATTTATCAGAGCGTGGGCAGGACTTGCGGAGGTATCTTTGACTTCGATGGTAAGCAAGAGCGCTTAGAAGAAGTCAATTTAGAGTTAGAAAACCCCGAGCTATGGAACGATCCAGAGCGCGCAACTAAAATTAACAAAGAAAAAAGCCATCTTGATGGCGTCATCGATGTGGTAGTGTCACTTGAAACTACGCTAGAAGATGCGTCTGCCATGCTAGAGCTGGCGGTAGAAGAAGACGATGAATCACTGCTCGCTGATGTGCAGACTGAATTGGATAATGCTGAAAAACGTGTGGCTGACTTAGAGTTTCGCCGGATGTTCAGTGGTGAGATGGATCCAAACAACTGCTACTTGGATATCCAATCAGGTAGTGGTGGTACAGAAGCACAGGATTGGGCTGAGATACTGCTGCGTATGTATACACGCTGGGCAGAGGCGCATAATTTCAAAGTTGACGTGATTGAAGTGTCATCTGGTAGCGTCGCGGGTATTAAGTCAGCTACGATTGAGATTAAGGGCGATTATGCCTTTGGCTGGTTGCGTACCGAGATTGGTGTCCACCGTTTGGTACGTAAATCACCATTTGATAGTAATAATGGTCGTCATACGTCGTTTGCTGCGGTGTTTGTCTCACCTGAAATCGATGACAATGTCGAGATTGATATCAATCCAGCGGACTTGCGTATCGATACCTATCGCTCATCTGGCGCGGGTGGTCAGCATGTGAACACGACAGATTCTGCGGTACGTATTACCCATGAGCCAAGCGGTGTGGTCGTCACTTGTCAGAATGAGCGTAGTCAACATGGTAACAAAGCCACTGCGATGAAAATGCTACGTGCTAAGCTGTATGAGCTGGAAATGCAAAAGCGCATGGAATCACAGCAAGCAGTTGAAGACGGTAAGTCTGACGTCGGCTGGGGCAGTCAAATTCGCTCATACGTACTTGATGATTCACGTATCAAAGACTTGCGTACTGGCGTTGAGACCTTTAACACTGGGGCGGTGCTAGATGGTGACCTTGATCAGTTTATTGAAGCGAGTTTAAAAGCTGGACTGTAAAAGGCCGTTTTAAATAAGAAGCCGTTTTAAACTAGCAACTAATATTTAATTAAGGAAAATTATGCCAAGCGTTAATAATTATTTTGATGATAAAGTGACTTCTATCGCCTTTCAGACAGCGACTAAGCCTGCGACTGTCGGCGTCATGGAAATTGGCGAGTATGAGTTTGGTACTAGCGAGTTTGAAATTATGAGTGTGGTAAGTGGCGCGTTGACCGTTAAGCTGCCAGAAAGTGACGAGTGGCAGAATTTTAAAGCTGGCGAGCAATTTACGGTTGAGGCCAATCAAAAGTTCCAAGTAAAAGTGGATGTAGAAACAGCCTATTTATGCGTTTACGGTAAATAATGTCTAAGCTGCTTTAATCTAAAGCCGTATTGATAAGAAAACGCTAAGTGTTTAACACTTGGCGTTTTTTATTTGCTCATTCATTATAAACTATCAGGTATAGTAAAAGCAAAATAGAACAAGTACACTAATCAAATGGCATACTCAAAAGATTACAGACAAATGATACTAAGCAAGCTTGAGGAAGGTGATAGCTTTCGAGAACTTGCAGCAGAATATCAACTTAGCCCAGCGACTATACAACGTTGGAAGAAAAACCCTGAGCGCAAGCAACGTGTTTTTCGTCCCTTAAAAATTGACAACCAAAAACTTATAGAAGATGTGGCTACCTATCCTGAC
>NZ_JASDDJ010000064.1 GCF_030407455.1 Psychrobacter sp. 5A.1 | reverse complement strand
GTGGTTTGATTATTATCGTCAGGCTGCGTAACTAAAATCTCCCAAGTTTATGTATACGGATTTGACGGCAGGGGTCAGATATCTACCATCTATGTCATATATCCCACCTCCAAGACCTTTTTCTGGAAAAATATGATGAACCGTATCATTAGAGGTAATGAATTCAGCAGCTAGCCATCTCGGTTTATCTTCTCCATAAACATGAGTAAAAAAGGGGTGGTTCTCAGTACAGTAAATACCATTGACTGATGTCATTATTTTTTGCTTGGTCGCAGACTTAATCGTTCTTAGTACGGGTTTGTAGACAAGCTCTCCTTTACCACTTTCGTCTTTAGAGAGTACTTTATCACCGATTTTTAACTCCTGAATGGGCACTAGACCTTTATCGGTATGTACGAGCGTCCCTGCCACAAATCCTTTGTTATTCATTAACTTTCCTTTTACTGTTTTTATTATTTATGGGACTGGTTGACCACGTTGGTGTTATGTACCCATAGTCCTGCGTGACCAATGAAGTAGGTATGAAAATCTTTTAGTTCAATATTATATACTTTAGTATTAAAAAAATTATTACTTGTATTGACATCTAAAGTATCGAACTCTTTGATAATTTCTTCAGGAATTGAGTTTTTTCCATAATTTATATCATAAAGGTCGCCCCACTCTTCTATTTTATGACATTGCAACTCATTTGAAGTAGAAAATATTATTGCATCAATATCAGGTCTAATATCACTTTGTGTGCAGTGTCCAAATTTATTTAAAGGTAATGAGATAGCTATATTAGCCAAGTATGTACTAGATACTTCTATTTCAAATATTGGATAAACAGATACAACAGTATAATCTTTACTTGAGTCAAATGAAGATAATACTGTTTCGTAATCTTTTAAGTCCCTAACTGTTATCCACTCTTCTCTTTTCTCGATCCAAACATGATGATTCTTAGAAACAAACATTGCCTTAGCTTTAATTTTCTCTCCATCTATATATTCTTCGTCATTATCTATGTAAACAACTCTATATATTGCACTTTTACCTGAACAAAATGCTCTACTCACGCGTTTATATTCAGTTGGCGCATTGTTGCCGCCCCACTCAGGACGTGACAACACCATATCACCAACTTTAATATCCTGAATCGGCACTAACCCTTTATCCGTATGAACGAGCGTTCCCGCGACAAATCCTTTGTTATTCATCGAGTTTCCTTTTTTAAAAACTATTATTTAATCATCATGCATAATGTGAACTTAACTCATCGAACCTAAGCCCAAATTTCATCAGATACTTACGCAATCTATCGCTATCGTTCGGGCTTTTTAATTTATCGCGGGAGTTCGCATATAGATAGCGCCCAGCCGCCGCTTGGTTTTTATGATTCATACATACCTCAATCACATATGCCAGTTGCACCGCATCAAACGGATCAATAGTTATTAGCATGTCTTCATCAAGATATTGGCGTAAAATGTGATGGCTACCCTGTTCGATGGTTTCGCTATCTAAAGCAGTATTAGAACTGTTATTACTTAGGCTATTTTTATTCGCGTTATTGCCTTTACTATCACTACCTAACCTATTCGAACCATTTAAACGATCAGGTAATTCCCAAAGATGCGTTAAGCGTTCAATCTCCGCTTGTACGTCATCATTGCGAATCACTTTACTCTCAGCCAGCGTGGTCAGACGAATCATACTGGCCGTCAAATCACGGAAGTTGCCTTGCCATGTCGCATCCGCACTCATCGCAAAAGCTTCGTACAACTGCCTTGCTTCTGACGTAAATCGATACTGCTGCTGTTGTTCGCTACCCAAGCGCGCTAGCTCATAATCGATATTGGCAGGTAAATCCTCTAGCCTATCTTTGAGTGATGGCAAAAAGAACGTCCATGTATTAAGACGCGCAAATAAATCTGCCCGAAACTCGCCTTTAGCGACCGCTTGCCGCAAGTCTTTATTGGTGCCTGCCATTAGCTGAAACGACACGCTAATCGGCGTATCACTACCGAGCGGATAAAAGCGCTGCTCCTCCAGTGCGGTTAATAGCATCGCTTGCTCATCAAGCCCCAACTCACCGATTTCATCTAAAAACAACAATCCACCATCAGCTGATTTTAGCAGCCCATCTCGACTCGTCGCAGCTCCCGTGAAGGCACCTTTGACATGACCAAATAACACACTCATGGCAGTGTCACCACGCAGCGTGGCGCAGTTGACCTCGACGAATTGTTCAAGCGTGTTTTTGCCTTGCGTGCTGCTGGCTTTGGCTTTTTTGAGCGCGTAGATTTGGCCTGCCAGTTGCGACTTGCCCGCCCCTGTTGCGCCCATCAGTAGTATGGGTGCGGTTGAGCGAGTGGCGACCTTTTCGATATCGGAGATGAGCTTTTGATAAGCGGCATTTTGGGTGACTAGATTGGCTTGCAAGGTTTGCCAATGTTGCTGTTTTTCTGCTTCAAAGCGTTCACGTAAACCATCATAGCGCGAGACGTCCAAGTCAATCACTTGATAGCGCCCTTGTGGATCAGCTTGGTCGGGTCTTGTGCAAGGCGAAGTCTGAATCAAATCAGCGGGAATAAATCCCGCCTCTACCAATAAGAACCAGCAAATCTGTGCCACGTGCGTACCTGTGGTCAGATGAAGTAAGTAATCGGTGCTGTCCTGAAAATCAAACCCTGCGGCAAAGTCATACAGCTCAGCATAAACGTCGGCAAAATCCCACGGACTAGTCAATGTCAGATGATGACCAATAACGGTAGTGTTCGGACTAACTTGTGCCACGTCATCGACAATTATTTTAAACAGCCGTTTATCGCGCTTGCTATATAAGATATGCAGCTCATCGACCAGTAGCTCGTCATGCAGACCTAGACTCACGGTTGGCCGCCATCGTTGCCAACGCTTATCATTAAAGCCATTGTCTAAAGTAGTGCCGAGGAAGCCGATGACGGCGGTTTTGTTGGCTGTGTTTTGGTTGTACTGGGTTTTATTTGGCATGTTTTTCACTTTTTGATTCGCAAAGAAAACGCTGATAAGTAAATCAAGTTTTTTGACAGTCTTTCGGTTCTACATTTCTATTCAACTGTGTTTATAATCATTTGCCTAGCAGTCTTATTATAACTACTGCCTAAATCAGTATTTTGAGCTTTATGAGAATATGCGAAAAAGCTAACAGTCAACATACTTGGTAGTAGTACGCTAAAGGCATAAGCTTTAGCATGCTTAACTGTCCAATCATTCGTCAGTAGTAGTTGAAATATTTTTACAATGACGGTCACCGTTATCGCGATATTGATGATTATCATTGCTTTCACCAGCCACGATACTGTAAATATCAATACCCACAGAACTGTATTATTAAAATAGTTGAAATATGTCTCTGGTCTGGATAGTGCATACTTAGCACAACCTATAATGAATGCCCAAGCGATGATTGCCATGACTATTAAGATATATATCTTAGGTCCCAAGCCTGAATAAGGATATAAACCTACTAATAAAGCCCCAAATAAAAAGCTGATAAACGTACCTATTTTTATAAATCGCTCTGATAGCCTTACAGTCAGCGCAACTGTAAATGTCATGAAAAATAAA
This sequence comes from Psychrobacter sp. 5A.1, assembly GCF_030407455.1. GTDB lineage: Bacteria > Pseudomonadota > Gammaproteobacteria > Pseudomonadales > Moraxellaceae > Psychrobacter. The sequence continues at coordinate 14,842 of NZ_JASDDJ010000064.1, read as the reverse complement.
AATACGTGTGAAATATTAAAGAACCCGCTATGCATAGTCATTCCTGCGACTAAACCCAACATACATGCTACGATCATTCTTGTGCTTGTTGATAGCCTACTCATTAAATGTTGGATAGGTGCTAATGGCGATTTTAGTACTCTGGCTGTATCTGTCATTTATTCACTCTTCTCATTTTCTTGCGGTGAGAACTCTAATTAATTTAGGAAACATTCAAAAACATCTTATACCTATTATCTCATTAAATATTATTATCTCTATAATTATAGAATATATTCTATTACTTCTCATAAACCATTATATCTTAAATACTAAAACCACTTTAAAAAATATTATTTAAACCATTAATATCAACTACTTATAAATAAATTCCAAATATGATAAAAACTTGGCACACCCTTAGCATTATATAAAGTAAGCATCATCTTTCATAATAAACAAACTTTGCACTGCTAAGGACAACGACATGCAACCAACCACTCATAACATCATTCAAGACGGTGGAACGCCTATCAGACTTTGGACCAAGGGCGTGCCTGTTGATCCAAAAGCGCACGACCAATTGATCAAAGCCTCAAAAATGCCGTTTGTTTATAAATGGCTTGCGGTGATGCCCGACGTACATGTCGGTATTGGCGCGACTATCGGTACGGTACTGCCAACCAAAGAAGCGATTATTCCGGCTGCCGTTGGCGTCGATATTGGCTGCGGAATGATGGCAGTACAAACCACGCTAACTGCAAACGATTTGCCAGACAGTTTGCTTGGTCTGCGTACCGAACTAGAAAAAGCCATTCCACATGGTCGTAGTAAAACGCGTGGTCGCGGGTCACGCCGTGATGTTGGCGCATGGGCAAACCCTGATGACACCGTAATGAACGGTTGGGGAACGCTGGTTGATGACTTTAACTATATAACCCAAAAGCACCCTCGCCTAAAAAACACCAACAACCTTAACCATTTGGGTACGCTGGGTACGGGTAACCATTTCGTCGAGGTGTGCCTTGATGAAACCAATCAAGTTTGGATCATGCTGCACTCAGGCTCACGCGGTGTGGGTAATGCCATTGGTCGCTACTTTATTGAGCTGGCACGTGAGGACATGCGCAAGTGGTTCATCAACTTGCCTGATAAAGATTTGGCCTACTTTGCCGAGGGTACAGAGCACTTCGATGATTATTGGTTTGCGGTGGGTTGGGCGCAGCGTTTTGCTTTTAAAAACCGTGAAATCATGATGGAAAAAGCCATCAAAGCGCTACGCCACATCATACCTAAGCCGTTTGATGCTGCGGTAAAAGCGGTGAACTGTCATCATAACTATGTGGAAAAAGAGCAACATTATGGCGAGGAAGTATTTGTGACCCGCAAAGGTGCTGTCCGTGCCCGCGTTGGTGAGTACGGCATCATTCCGGGGTCAATGGGTGCCAAATCGTTCATCGTACGCGGTAAAGGAAACGAAGAATCATTTTGCTCTTGCTCGCATGGTGCAGGTCGTATCATGTCACGTACCGAAGCCAAAAAGGTATTTACGGTAGCCGATCAAATCGCGCAGACTGAGGGCGTAGAATGCCGAAAGGACGCGGATGTGATTGATGAGATTCCAGCAGCTTATAAAAATATTGATGACGTGATGCAAGCGCAAAGTGATTTGGTAGAAGTGGTACATACACTGCGTCAGGTGGTTTGTGTTAAAGGGTGAGAAGCGTTGAAAAAAATTTGATAGATGTTTTTAGCTTCGCAAAAGCCAAGCTATGCTGGGCTGATACAAAACAATGTATAGTAAAGTAAAAAACCAAACATGTATCTTCAAATTAAATAACACAAGGTAAATAAAATGAGTAAATCTTGGCAATGCCCTTTTTGTAATAATCATTCAACTGTAAATAATCAGAATATGTCTTCAGGCGATTTATTTTTTGATAATGAGAATAAACTTGGCAGATTGAATTTGAAAATAGAGTCTATTACCTGTCCAAATCCAGATTGCAGAGAGTTTGTATTGGAAGCACATCTATTTGAAAGTGTGATTAAAAATTCAAACTTTGGTTCATCCTATGTAGATGGAAGTTTAATTTACAGTTGGAAGCTTCATCCACAGTCTACTGCAAAACCTTTACCTGATTATATCCCTACAGCTATAAAGGCAGATTATAAAGAAGCATGCTCAATCTTAAATTTAAGCCCCAAAGCATCGGCAACTTTAGCAAGACGCTGTTTACAAGGAATGATTAGAAACTTTTGGGAAGTAAAGCCTCAAAACCTTTTTCAAGAAATCGAATCTATCAAAGATAAAGTAGAACCAGATACTTGGGAAGCTATTGATGTAGTTAGAAAAGTAGGTAATATCGGTGCTCATATGGAGAAGGATATCAACCAAATTGTTGAAGTTGATGAAAACGAAGCAAGTCTGCTAATTGGTTTGATAGAAATGCTCATAGAAGAATGGTATGTCAGCCGTTATGAACGTAAACAGCGTTTAGCTCAAATTAAGCAATTAGGACAGGATAAAGACGTCCAGCGAAAAATGAAAAGTAATCCCGTTACTCCAAACTAATAGAAAGCCTGAAAGAGATAACAGAGGTTAAACATTTTAACCTCTTAAGGAAAACCAAAATGAAACTCGCAGAAGCTCTACTTATCCGTAGCGATATGCAAAAGAAACTGGCTCAGCTTAAGGGCCGTATCAACGCCAACATTAAAGTCCAAGAAGGCGATACGCCATCTGAGGACCCAAACACATTGATGGTTGATGCCAGCCAAATCATCAATGAATTGTCCAACCTGATTGAACGTATTCACCATACCAATGCAATTGCCAAGACGGATAACGGTCAATCGATGCTAACGCTGTTGGTAGAGCGCGATACCTTAGAGATGCGCCATAAACTATTGATCGATGCCATATCAGCCACGCATACCGAAACAGACCGTTATAGCCATCGTGAGATTAAATATAATGTCATGGTGTCGGTTGCTAGTTTACAAAAGCAAGCGGATGATATTGCCATGAAACTGCGGCAAATCAATATTGTGATTCAGTCCAATAATTGGCAAATCGATTTAGCAGAGTAGTTTCTTTTAAATCACTACTTTTAAATCACTACTTTTAAATCACTACTTTTATAGTCGAATGACTATAGAACACCCTTTTGGAACCGACTGAGCGAGTGTTAAGACCCCGCACTCCACAACAGGGGGTTGAACAAATACTGCAGTGGCTACTTGACGTTGCGGGCAAACGTCTTTTTTACTATTTATGCCCCTACTCGTCACTTGCTACACCGCACTATTTAGACCTTATCACCAGACACTGACAGTCGGTTTCAATCTTATTTTTAAAACCATTGATCATAAGCCATGTGAAAATTTTGGCTAAAACCCATCTTTTCTATGAATAATTATCATCTAAAAAGGGCGACTTTAATACCCCTAAACGAATATAGATGCGGTAAACTAAAGTGTGCGTGGTATGTGACCACGGCGCTACTTTATAATCACTTTCACATTGAAAATTTGATAATGACTTTTATACGAGGAAATACCCATGATGAACATGAACGATATGTTAGGCGCTGTAACAGGCGGTGATAACGATGAAAATGGCCTATCAGGCTTGATCGACAGCGCAAAAAACATCAGCAGCGAAGACATACAAAGATACCAAAGCATGTCAAAAGCTGAGCTATTAGATGAGATCAAAAACTCTGAGCACAGCGCTGCTGTTGTGGCATTTATCAAAGATCTAATAGCGAAGAAATTCAACGGCTAAACGTTGATATCTAAAGCTAAACCTTGATAAATTGATAGATGAACAGGGCCTAAAAAATATGCGTCATACCGTATTTTTTAGGCTCTTTTATTTGATAGTAATTGATAGCAACTTAAGCACGCACGATAAAACAATCACATCCCGCTTTACAAAAAATTAAACTTTGAGAGTGCACCAATGAGCTTTATGTCCAACCAAAGCGCCAGTAATGCCAGTGCCCATACTTCGAGCACCAAGCGTGCGACCCTAAAAATAGATGGCAGCACTGGCGAAGGTGGCGGACAAATCATTCGTACCGCTCTCTCATTATCGATGCTGACAGGCATACCCATTGAAATGTTTAATATCCGCGCTGGGCGAGCCAAATCAGGATTAATGCGGCAGCACTTGATGTGCGTGCAAGCGTCACAACAGATATCGAACGCTAGCGTATCAGGCGCAGCGTTGGGCAGCACATCGTTTCGCTTTGCGCCGAGTGCGATTCGATCAGGTGATTACCATTTTGATATTGGCTCGGCTGGCAGTACCAGTTTGGTGCTACAAACGCTACTTCCTGCTCTGCTTTTTGCTAATACAGATCAAAACATCAACTCAACAGTGAGTATAAAAGGCGGTACGCACAACCCTCTAGCGCCAACCACGGACTTTTTGCAGCAGGCATTTGTCCCTGCATTAGCGAAATTAGGCATGCACGTTGATATTGAATGCGTGCAAGCAGGCTTTGCGCCCATCGGTGGTGGCGTGATTAAGGCAACCATTACACCATTCATGCGCCGTGCGGATGCCAAGCCATTGGCGCTCACCAAACGTGGAGCGCTGACAAATATCGCATTAGTAGCCAGTGTCCTAAATTTAGAATATGACATTGGCAAACGTGAACTTGCCAGCGCTAAATCCGTACTGCTTGAAAGCGGAGTGGATGCCTCACTTATTACTACTAGAGCTAATAAGCTAGACGGTATCGGTGAAGGCAATACTTGCTATGCGCAGGTTACTCATGAATGTGGCGATCATCTGCATCACGAAATATTTACGCTATTGGGTGAAAAACGCATGTCAGCTGAGAAAATGGGCAATCGCTTAGCAGGCTTAGTCAAACGCTATCTGTTTAAAACCGATGCGCTGGTTGATGAGTATTTAACAGACCAGTTGCTATTACCACTGGCGTTATCCGGTGGTGGTGAATTTACGGCACGAGTCATCAGTCAGCATACCGAAACCCAAGCATGGCTGATTGAGCAATTTTTGCCCGTTGAGATAAAATTTGAGGCTATCAATGAGCAGAATACTTTGGTGCAAGTGATTGTTTAAATACGATCTATTTATTGTACTTTTGACATCATATAATCGACAGCATTTTTTACACTTTCATCGTTAATGGTAGCACCACCTTTCGCAGGCATAGCATTGTAGCCATTAATGGCATGCTCATACAAAACGGCTTTTCCCTTTTTAACTCTATCCTTCCATGCTTTGGCATTACCAAACTTTGGCGAGCCTAATAGTCCCGATTGGTGGCATACGCTACAAGCTCTATCATAAGTAGTGTAACCATCCAGCGTAGGTATATTTCTTCTTTCATACAAAGTATCGTCAATCACCTCGCCTGCTGTATCTATAAAGAATATTTTACCATTCTCCACCACTTTGGCTGAAATCACTTCTTTTACTTCACTGTCATAATACACGGTAAAATCTTCTGCTTTCTCATATTTAAACGGGACGAGCAGCTTTCCAGTACCTTTGACGAAGCTGTATTTACCTTTTCCATTATTAATCAGTGCTCGGCCATGATAGTAAGTTAACGGCTGCAACTCATCATAATCGTAATACTGTCCTGATAGTCCCACAAGTCTATTTATGCCCTGATAGGTGACCTTAGCGGTAGGCTCGTCAAAGCCTGTATGCCATAGCATGCCATCGGCCTGATCATAATTAAAAGGTAACACCGTATCGTTATCAGCATTGATAAAACCAAACTTATTACCTTTACGCACATTAGCCACGCCAAAACTAAAACGATAAGCATCATCGTATTCAGCAGGAATAGCAGTATCCAGTATTTCATCAAAATAACCATATTTTTTATCGCCACTATTATTTGTCACCTCAAACAATATTCTTTTGTTAAGAGAGGGATAGTCGGTATTAATACGATTAAAAATCGTAGGCTGCTTCACAGTATTATCAAATCGCAATAGACCAAACTTACCAGCCTCTGTAACCAATAAATAAGGCTCTTCTCTTTCCATTGAATAATAGGTGGTATCTTCCTCTTTATCTCTAGAGCTGTCATATATGTAGCGTTCACATTCGGCGGTAGAGCAACCAAAAACATAATCCCTCCCCATAACACTATGCGGATAAATAACGTTATGAAGAGCATATCGATATTTAACAGGAACCTTAATCTGAAAGTCACTGCCGACGATGCCCACCTTACTACCTGTGTCCTTGACCAAGTAACTTACTGAGTCTTTATACTCAATAGCTACTATGTCCTCATAGACAGCATCTAATACCAGTTTTTGATCGGCTAAATCGACTATGCCACACAGTCCATTAGGCGCCTCAATACTGCACCAAATAATCAAAGCGGGCTTGCCTTCAACTCTCTCCACATAGTCATCTGCAGTGATATATCTAACCTCACCAGTTTTATCTACAAAGCTTTTCCCTAAAAGAAAACTATCGGTTTCTAACGTGCTATTTTCTTGTACATCTAAAGCAGCTAAAGGACTGGAGCATACACAAGCTAGTAAAAGACCTGTAATCGTGCGGTTTATCATATGATGGTTTCCAATAATTTAGCGTACAGCTTACCTTTGCAATAAAGCTCTGACAAATTTTTAATGAGCAAATGTAGGCAATTTCATGTTTATTTTTAATCAAGTCAACTTTAACAAAAAACACTGTGTACTCAATTATCACTAAGCCGTGATATCATAACCGTACAATATGCGCGTTAATTATAAGTTAAGATAAATATTATTTGCTCTCGACATCATATGTATTGATGCTTGAGACATATTCTTTTTATCTGTTATATATAATTACCGCGTTTTTTAATTTCCATGTTTTATTACCGAGCCTCGCTATGCCCCAATCTCGTACCAATCTAAATCCTGAACCAAAAAGTAATTCGCCCTATTTAATCGGTGTATTGTTGCGCTATAGCACCTTTGCCGCAGCCGTTTTTCTGTTTTTAGCAGGGTTGTTATTATTGAACTGGTGGCTGATTCTTATTGGTGGATTTGGGGTAGCTTTGGGCATTTACGATGTCATTCAATCCAAACATGCCATCTTGAATAACTATCCTATCGCGGGACATGTTCGCTATGTGTTGGAGGACTTTCGCCCCGAGATTCGGCAGTATTTGCTCGAGGATGATAAAGAACAAGTACCGTTTTCGCGCCAGCAGCGTGCCTTGGTCTATCAGCGTGCTAAGAACGTCAGTGATACCAATGCGTTTGGTACGCTAGATGACCTATATGCGCATGGCAAAGAGTGGTTTTTGCAATCAGCGGTCAGCCAACCTTTAGAGAATAAAGACTTTAAAATTATGGTCGGTGGTGAACGTTGTCAGCAGCCGCATGAGATGTCGGTATTTAATATCTCAGCAATGAGCTTTGGTAGCTTGTCTGCCAACGCTATTATGGCACTCAATCAAGGTGCTAAAATAGGCGGCTTTACCCATGATACTGGCGAAGGTGCGATCAGCCCTCATCATCGTAAGTTCGGTGGCGATTTAATTTGGGAATTGGGTACGGGTTATTTCGGTTGCCGCGATGCCAATGGTAATTTTGATGCACAGTCTTTTGCTGAAAAAGCCGTCGATCCACAAGTAAAAATGATCGAAATCAAACTGTCTCAAGGCGCCAAACCGGGTAAAGGCGGCGTGCTACCAGCGGAGAAAATTACCCAAGAGATTGCTGACACGCGTCAAGTACCACTTGGTCAAGATTGCATTTCACCCTCTTCACATACTGCTTTTAGTACCCCGCGTGAGCTCGTGGCTTTTTGGCAGCAGTTACGTGAATTATCTGGTGGCAAACCTGTTGGGTTTAAGCTATGTATTGGTCAGCCATGGCAGTTTATGGCGATTGTCAAAGCCATGATTGAGATGGATAACTATCCTGATTTTATCGTCATTGATGGTGCTGAGGGTGGTACTGGTGCCGCACCTGTCGAGTTTATGGATAATGTTGGTATGCCGATGGTTGATGGGTTTTTATTGGTTCATAACACTTTAGTCGGTGCAGGCATCCGTGACAAAGTGAGACTGGGTGTGAGTGGCAAAATCGTCTCTGGTTTTGATATCGCTCGTATGATTGCCTTGGGTGCAGACTGGTGTAACTCGGCACGTGGCTTTATGTTTGCCGTCGGTTGTATTCAATCCCGCTCTTGTCATACCAACACTTGTCCGACCGGTGTGGCGACCCAAGATCCTTATCGCCAAAAAGCGCTTGATGTCCCAAGTAAAGCCGAGCGCGTCGCAAGCTTCCATAAGAATACGCTAAAATCACTTGCCAGTATCGTTGGTGCAGTCGGTTTACAGCATCCAAGCCAACTACAGCCTTATCACATTGCGCGTCGTTTAGAAGATGGACAAATAAAACTGCTATCTAAGTTCTTTTACTTTACAGATAGAGGTGCATTACTTGATCAAAGTGCCCGTGCAGACGTATTTAATCAGATGTGGGTAATGTCGACAGCGGATAGTTTCCTTGCCGATAATGATGCATTGATTGCATACAATAAGGACTCGCGTGATACAGGTAAACAAACGCAAGCGCCAACTTTAAAAGCGGGCGATCAAGCAACAAACGATCAAGCAAACAATAATACTACTGGTATCATGATGGGCAATGTCAATAATACCTTTCGCGACTTTCCACCTAACAGTGAGTAAGCATTAGCGATTCATCATCGGTGAGCCATGACCACTGATATCTCTTTCCTTATGATAAAAGACCTATAATTAATGCCAAGTTTTTCTCATACTTTACCTTTATGCACAGTCGCCCTGCTCTCATTTAGTATCAGCGCTTGCCAGCCAATAGAGACTACTGCCACTCATAGCGACACAGAAAACTGGTCGTGCCAGTCTCAGGATGCCCCTTTTTCTTATAGTGCCTGTCGTATTAAAGCGGAAGCATTGATTGATGGCCGTTACTCATTAAAGTTGTTTTGGCAACAGTCTGAGAGTGCGCAACCCTTGCTAACTTTTGATAATTTGATGTCGACATTACCAAGCAATCAAGCGCTTAGCTTTGCCATGAATGCGGGTATGTACAATAAAGACTATGCACCGATTGGCTACACCATCATTGAAGGTAAAGAAGTTCGTGCATTAAACCTCAATGAAGGCGGCGGTAATTTTCACCTGCTACCCAATGGGGTCATGTGGTGGGATAAGTCTGGGAAGGTACAGATTACAGAAAGTAATGCCTTAAATGAGTTGCTTGCAGAGGGCAAAGCACAGCCTTGGTATGCGACCCAATCAGGCCCGATGCTCGTCATCAATAACGAGATACATCCACAATTCAAACCTGATAGTACCTCACTAAAAATTCGTAATGGTGCAGGCGTTTGTAGTGATGGCAGCATACAATTCGTGAATAGCGATGAACCCGTCACGTTTTATCAATTTGCATCCCTATTTAAAGACAACTTGAGCTGCCCGAATGCACTGTTTTTAGATGGCGGAATTGCATCGGCACTATATGCGCCTAGCATCGATAAGCATGATAAAAAAGAGATGGGCGTCATGATTGGTGTGGTTGAAAATAAAGAGTAATACGCATCTACATTTCAATGTTAATATCTAACTCCTATTGCTTCTCATATTACGTTCAATAAAAAGCACTTGAAATGACGTTGTCATCCAAGTGCTTTTTTTGTTATTGGTAATAATTAATGGCTAACAATCGCTAAAAACTAACCACCCAAGCTCATCTTAGGGCCAAACGGTTCATAATGGACACTATCGACACCATGATCTAATCCCACTAACCCATCAATCATACTTTCCATAAATGGCATTGATCCGCACACATAGATATCAGCAGGCTTAGGCAATGTTTCAAGCCATGTGGCATCTAATAACTGTCCTGACTCAAAGTAAAAAATATGCTTTTCTACGTTTTCAGCTTTTGCGAGTAAGGCCTCTACCTGAGCAGAAAAAGCATGATGTGTGGCATTTTGGCACGCATAAACCCAGATAATAGGTCGTTTCGGATTGGCCAGTACTTGCGCCTCTAACATAGATAGCACAGGTGTAACTCCGACCCCAGCACTCATCAATACCAACGGAATCTCGTTCTGCTGTACCAAATCTTGATTAAGCGCAAAGTCACCCGCTGGTGCCGATAGTAAAACCGTGTCACCGACTTCTAATTGGTCATGCATATAGTTAGAGACTAACCCATGATGCTCATTACGGTTATCACGTCGAACAGCAAACTGAATGCCTGCATCGGTACTGGCAGAGTATAAAGAATAATGACGCAGCGCAATATGATCGCTGTCTGCTGGATCTGTTTTCACCGTAATATATTGACCAGCGGTTAACTTCAGTTTACTCAGGTCAATATCTTGATTACTGTCTTCATTATCGTTCACTGGCACTACTGTAAAGGCTGCGATATCTGTAGCAGCCGCTACCTTTTCAGTCACTATAAAAGGCGCAAATCCTTGCCACATTGCCTCTTTATACATGCCATGTTCAATCTGAATAAATACCGAGGCGATCTCATCATAAGCTTCTGTCCAAGCGGTAATGATGTCGTCAGTGGCTGCCTCTCCTAGCACTTCTTTTATCGCACCGATCAAATGCTTACCGACGATAGGATAATGCTCAGGCAAAATCTGTAAGGCTCTATGTTTATGGCTAATCTGGGTCACTTGTGGCAATAGCGTCGCCAATTTGTCCAAATGCTTGGCAGCGGCTAATACTGTTGTAGCCAGAGCGGTCTGTTGACGTCCCAGTTTTTGATTGGTCTCATTAAAAATATCTAACAGCTCAGGATGCTCATTAAACATGTTTCTATAAAATACGGTGGTAATTGCAACGCCATGTTCTTCAAGTACAGGAACGGTTGCTGTGACGATTTCTAAAGTCTTTGGTGAGGCCATGTTGTTTCTCTTAATAAGTTATCGGTTTGGTGTATTAAAGAATGAAAGCGCGATATTTTAAAATAAGTATCCTAGATAGCGCCAACAAGCGGTCAGCGCTTGCTATCTATCCACCTATAAGATTCATTTGAAATGAATGTTATCACATTTTACTGAGTATACCAATGCCGAATTGTCATATCGTCTATTTCTTAAACAAAAAAAGCAGCCGTTATGTTGTCATAACGGCTGCTTTCATAAGGATTCAATCAGACTTAATAGATTTTATAAGTGATAGTCGATTCAATATAATTTGGATACAAGGAAAGCGAGTGAAAGTACTACAAGTAGTAGACTGACACCGTATCCAGTTGATAGAGGACTGACTATAGCATAAACGTCAAAACTATCGTGCTAAGTAACCGGTCATCTCTTCCACGCCATGCAAGGTCATGGGATACATCTTGTTATCCACGAGTTTTTTGATCTCAACGATGGTTTGAGTATATTGCCAATATGTAGGATTTTCCGGATTGAGCCAAGCAACTTTATCAAAATGATCAAGTACCCGTTTCAGCCATACGATACCCGCCTCATTATTCATATACTCAACGCTACCGCCCACTGTCATCAACTCATATGGCGACATCGATGCATCACCAACGAATATCACCCGATACTCTCGACCATATTTATTCAGCAGCTCATACGTTGGCATTGGTGCGCTATGGCGACGGTTATTATCTTTCCACACATAATCATAAAGACAGTTGTGAAAATAAAAGAACTCTAAGGTTTTAAACTCATTTTTTGCCGCAGAGAATAGTTTTTCAAGCGCTTCGACATGGACATCCATACTGCCGCCTACATCAAACAACATCAATACTTTGACACGGTTTCGGCGTTCCGCCTGCATATGAATATCAAGCACGCCTTTTTTTGCGGTTCGCCTGATGGTCTCTTTAATATCAAGCTCATCGGCACTACCTGTACGTGCAAACTGGCGCAGATTACGCAGCGCCATCTGAATTTGACGTGTACCTAGCAAGTTATCATCATCGAGATTGCGATATTTGCGCTGCTCCCAGACTTTGGCTGCACTACGTTTTCGTGACTCACCGCCGACCCGTACGCCTTCTGGATGATCGCCGTAGGCACCAAATGGTGAAGTGCCGCCCGTCCCCACCCATTTACTACCACCTTGATGACGTTCTTTTTGCTCTTTTAGACGCTCTTCTAACGCCTTCATTAGCTCCTCTAGCGAACCATATTTTTTGAGTAATCGACGTTGCTCTTCTGTCAGATTTTTTGGGTCTAGTTTTAAATCCAGCCATTCTTTAGGCACGTCCGTCAGCTTGGCCAATAATTCATCCAGATCTAAACTGTCGACGCCTTCGAAATAATCCGCCATTGCCCGATCGAATTTATCAAAATGACGCTCATCTTTGACCATGCACAATCGAATCAAACGATACATGTCTTCGCGACTGGCAAAGGTGGTCAATGTTGGATCTTCTGGGTGCGGCTGCATCATCAACCCCTGCTCTAACGCGGCATTTAGATCGAGCAGCTCACGTGTACTGACTGGTACGCCGTAAGTACGCAAGGTGTAAAACAGTTTTATGAACATAAGCTACGCATCACTTATTGGCTGATTGGGTTATGACTGAGCCTAGTGTTTATAAGCTCAAACCATGATAACAAGGCAGTTAAGTCGCCTTCTAATGCTGACAGGCTAGCGACGCATCATATTGGCAAAGCGCTGCAATAGACTCACATCGGCTTCGTTTTTCAATAATGCACCATATAGTGGCGGAATAGACTTTTCACCACGCAGGTTTTCTTCTAATTCTGCTTGTGCCATGTCGTCAGCGAGTAACAAGGTCAACCAATCGACCAGCTCAGACGTTGATGGTGGCTTTTTGAGACCCTGAATACCACGCAGCTTATAAAAGATATCCAATGCATCATTGACCAGCTTTTCTTGAATGTCAGGGAAATGCACTCCGATAATTTGGCGCATGGTTTCTTCTTCAGGAAAGTCAATATAATGAAAGAAACAACGACGCAAAAATGCATCTGGCAGCTCTTTTTCATTGTTTGAGGTAATAATAACCACTGGACGCTGCGCTGCAGTGATGGTTTCGCCCGTCTCATAAACATAAAAAGACATCTTATCAAGTTCATGTAGCAAGTCATTTGGGAACTCGATATCGGCTTTATCAATCTCATCAATCAATAATACCGTACGCTCTTTACTGGTAAAGGCATCCCATAGCTTACCTGGTTTGATATAGTTGGCAATGTCATAGACCTTATCATCACCTAACTGTGAGTCACGTAAGCGCGACACTGCATCATACTCATACAGACCTTGCTCAGCCTTAGTCGTCGATTTTACGTGCCACGTGATGAGCGGCATACCTAAACTCTCGGCAACTTCTTCTGCCAGTAACGTCTTACCCGTACCAGGCTCACCTTTGATCAGTAGTGGCTTTTGTAAAGTCATGGCGGCATTCACTGCCAGTTGCAAATCATCGGTGGCGATATAGCTTTGTGTGCCAGTAAAGGTTTTTTTGGTCATAATCAAATCTCGATTGTTGTTATAGATGAGTTGTTATAAATGAGTGGGTCTAAAACAGCGATGGGTGATAAATAATAAATTAGATTAGCACAGCCTGACGTATTGCCAAAATACTCATGCGTTCGCCATTATTAACAATTGTTATGAATATTTTACAGTTCTCAATTATTCATATGGTTGGTAAACCATCTCGCATAAAAAATCTCAAAAAAAAAGACACTCATTGGTGTCTTTTTATTCAGGTATCAAACGGCTCTTAAGATAGCCATGTGTTTTAAGATAATTGTATGTTTTAAAATAACGACTCTGTGTTACCACTTCTAGGCCGTGTCTTCATTTCAAAAATGGTGATAAAAATGAGATAAATTGCCATCAAACAAGAAAAATAGCGCAGATAATATCGAGATATTAGTCAGCTATTTGACGCCATTTGGCAAGATTTAGCCATCTTTAGCCCATTTAGATGACTATCGAGTGAATTGAAGACACGCCCTAGGCTTTTATCACTTATTAGACGTATCGCTGTCAGTTTTTTTCGCCAACGTGCTGTCTTTTTTTAAGCTCACGTCAGATTCAGCCGATTCTGTTACGGGCACACTTTCTGGCAAATAGCTGCCGGTGGTTAACTGCATCGTCGCCTGTGTATCCTCAGCGGTACGGCTACGGGCTTTGTCTAGACTGGATGCAAACGCACTGCGAATGAGCTGCCAAATAAAACCGACAAACAATCCTGCGACTAATACCACCAGTATCGGCAGCATGTTCACAATCGCGCCAGTAAAATCTTTCATCATAATCGCGTAGACCACGCTGATGCTGGCTGGTGCAAGTACGCTAGGATCGCCAAGTGCCGTACTTGGTGCGACCAAAACAGCCAGTAGTATCATCCAACTCATGCCACCCAGCGGCCGCGGCAGCATACGAGCGACCAACAACCATAATATCAATACGATAACGACACCGCCAAGGTAAGCATACATTGGCAAATCGGCAGGTGGCACGTCTTTGACCATCTGCCCCCACCAAATAGCAACCTCACCGAGAATATCACTGATGGCTTCTAACGGTAAGAGATGTACGATATTTTTTAACCAGTCCATACGCGTTTCACTATTTGCGTTTATAAATTGTGCGTCTTTTCGTTTTTGCAGGCAGACAATAGATACCGCCTTACTATAAACAACAACGAATACATCATCGACATGCACACTTGATAGACCGCTAGTTTATCACGACTTTCTACCCAAATGCATGTGAGCAAATGTGTCGTAGGCTTTTTATCAGTGCCATTTTGACATTAGGGTCTGTTGAACATTCAAATGTGGTGCTGGCAGTCACTATTTTTTAGACAATATGCAGTGAAATTTTTGACG
>NZ_JASDDJ010000063.1 GCF_030407455.1 Psychrobacter sp. 5A.1 | reverse complement strand
CTGAATAAGTCATAATCTTTTTACTTTTCGCTTATTTTAAAAGAACTGTACCACTTTTATAAAGGATGTACTATAGTGAAACCAGAATTAATTATTGATATTTTATTTTTACAACCATCTTAGAATTTATAAAGATTTATTAAGATAAGTTAATAATAATTAAGTCGTTGATCAACAAGGCCAATTTAGGTTGGCATTGTCAAGCTAAGAAAGTAGTTCTATCTTAGGACTATTTTAATTAAACATAACTAATGTAAATAGGAAAAAAATATGTCAAATATTAATGAGTCTTTACAGGATTTAATGAGTCTTGATGGCGCAATGGGTGGCTGTATCGTCGATTATATGTCAGGTATGGTACTTGGTATGATTGGTGGCGGTGTAGACTTAGAGCTTGCAGCAGCAGGTAACTCACAAGTAGTAAAAGCGAAAGTTGCTACGATGCAATCACTGGGTATCAAAGGTGAAATTGAAGATATCTTGATCACATTGGAAACTCAGTTACACATCATTCGTCCTACCGCCGGTCATGAAGATTTGTTTATCTATTTAGTGCTTGATAAATCAAAAGCCAATCTTGCATTAGCACGTCGTAAAGTACAGTCAATAGAAAAAAACTTATCAGTATAAGTTGATTGGCAAAACTTAAGCCAAAAAATAATTAATAGAACATACCTTATTGCTAGTTTTGCCTAGCAATAAGGTCTAATTAACATATATGTATTATACATAGCGAATGATTGTTTTATATATAGCTATGGCAACTTAACGAGCTTTGAATGTCTCATCAAGTGGTGACCAAATGAAATGTATCGCATATGTCAGTAGAGTATCTATTAGTGATCGTAGTATTCGTATGCCTTCTGGGTTATCAGATATTGTTAAAATCTCTCGTAAAAATAATCCAAGATCTACAATCACTGGTATCATTTCTTATCGTGACGGTCAATACCTTCAAGTACTAGAAGGCCCTTCTCTAGAAGTGGACCAATTGATGGCAAAGATAGCCACTGACCCTAGACATGAAGACCTTTGGGTTTTTATGGACACGGACATTACTGAGCGTACCTTTCATAATTGGGGTGTTAGTATTTTCGATTTTGTGGATCAAGGTAGCTTTTTTGATGCTTTTATTGAAAAGAATAGCGATGTTTTTGATCGCTTTAACGAATATCAGAAAAACCGGATTCAACCGTTTATTGACATAAAAAAACCTGATACTATTCCTGAGAATTTTTATGAAAATAAAGATTTGAGATTAATGGCTTGGCCTGATCTAAATAATGAAAGCCAACCTCAAATGATTATGAACCTCTGTATCAGATTGACTAAAAAACCTTATCCATTTAATGCATTGGTAAGTAGTGGTGAGTTTGGCACGCACGATGAAGTCACACAAACTATCAAAGAATTTGACCGATTGGGTTTATTGAGTGTTACGGTACATGAGCCATTAGATGAGCCAACGGAAGCTGCACCAACGGAAACTGCGCCAGCAGAAACTGCGCCAGCTGCCGACGAGAAAAAACCTAATAGGTTTTATGGTGCAATCAAAAAATTCTTAGGAATGGGGTAAAAAATTGAACTATCAAAAGTTAGCTATCATTGGTGAGGTGGCCGCCGGAAAAACTCAACTGGTTAAGACGCTAAGTGAGATAAACCCTATCGAAACAGAAGCAAAATCTAGTGTTGATATCGGCAAAGAGTTCACCACCGTAGGTATAGACTATGGGCGAATTACGCTATCTGAAGACATGGCATTAGGTATATATGGCGTGCCAGGCCAAGAGCGTTTTTCTTTTTTATGGGAATTTGTCAACCAATCTTTATGGGGACTACTCATTTTGATAAAATATGGTGAGACACCGGATTATGCCAATTTAGATAAATTGCTACATTTTTTTGCGCCTGAAAAAAATCAGACCACATGTATCATTGGTATTACTCATTGCGAAGGCGCTGACAAAGATAGCATCGCAGTGCTGGGCCAAGAAATAAGAATTATGTTGATGCAGCATAATGTTGTGGCACCAATCATCAATACAGATCCTAGAAGTAGAGAGTCGGCTGTGTCTCTATTATCATTATTCAATACGCTTAATAACCAAGATTAGTATTAGATATGACTACATTAAACGAAAAAACAGACGAAAAGTCACCAGCGAAAAAAGCGCTATTAAGTCACATAAAAGTATTGTGCGAAGCCAATAGAGACATTACATTGGTCAGCTTATGTACTACAGATGGCTTTCCTATTAGTTGCTTTTCGATTAGTGAGTTGAGTAATCAAACGGATAAATTTGCGGCAATGAGTAGCACGCTGTCAGCGTTAAGTGATTCATCAGCGAGCCAAATGAAGCAGGGCAAATGCGATATCACTATCGTTGAAGCCACTTTTGGAAACATACTCTTTGTCAAAACGAATTATATTGGAAAGCCATGTGTGTTGACCGTCGTGGCACAAAACAAAATGGCATTAGCAGAAGTAAGATATAAGACCAAAAAGCTGATCGGCGTAATCTCTGCTATCACTGAGTAGCATACCGAAGCCATTTAGTCTGTGATAGCCGATGATTCGACTGTGACATGCGTGCTATATCGTCTGTGTGATCCAATCACGATATCTTAGCTCGATTCGCTCAGCTATGATATCGTCCATAGTTTTTAGACAAACGGTGCAGACCAATTACTGAGTCAGCACCTATCAAAATTGATCCCAGTATGGGTGATCACCAAACTGCTCTGCAATCAAGTCAATCAAGTAACGGCAACGCTGCGATAAAAAACGATTTTTTGGATAAACGGCATAGGCTTTCAGTATTGGCAGCTGGTACTGCTGTAAGATAGGTACGAGCTCACCTGTCGCCAGTCTTTTATACGCAATAAAGGTCGGCACAAAGGTAATTCCTTGCCCCTTTACCGCCAAATCAACTAAGAACTCACCATTAGTGGCTTTTATTTTGGCATCGATCGTATGACGATGCTTTTTTCCGTGCGTGTCCATCAATTCTATACTATTGGTTTGCCCAAGACTGTATTGTAAAAAATCATGATCTGCTAAATCTTCTGGTGTTTCAGGTGTGCCCGTTTTTGCTAAATAGTCGGGACTGGCGCAAATGACACAACGAATCAATGCCAGCTGCTTGGCTTGATAGCTTGAATCACGCAGCTCTCCAATTCGAATGGCCAATTCATAGCCTTCTTCAATCAAATCGATACGTCGATCAGAAAAATCCAGCTCAAATTTTAGATTGGGGTGCTGATTGGCATACGCATCAATCACATCGTTTAGGTGCATGAGCCCAAAGGATAACGGCGCTGTCATCTTTAGCGTGCCTTCGATACGCATGGGAGCATCACTGGCATGCTCATTGATGACATCAACGGCACTTAGTATATTAGTGACTTGCTGATAATACTGTTCACCCGCCTGTGTCAATTTGGATTGGCGGGTAGTACGGCTGATCAATTGACTGCCAAGACGTGACTCCAGCTCTTTAAGACGGCGACTGACAGCTGACTTTGCAATGTTTAATTGCTCAGCTGCTTTCGTGATACTGCCCGCTTCAACAATGCGTACAAACATCGCCATGTCTTCTAATTGACCCATTATCGATGCCTTATGATTGTTCTATAAAAAAGAATAGTTATTTGCATTTATCGTTGTTTATCTATGTATGGTCAACAATTATAATAGATCTATTGTTTAAATAGATTAATCGACAATAAATATATAGGTGGTTAATCTATTGATAGCTAAGGATCAAATAATGAAAACAATTTATCATGCAGCAGATTCCCGTGGTGATGCCAGTCATGGCTGGCTCAAAAGCAAGCATACTTTTAGCTTTGCCAATTATCACAATCCTGAGCGTATGGGCTTTGGTGTTTTACGCGTCATTAATGATGATTTTGTCATTGGTGGTCAAGGGTTTGGTAGACACTCGCACCGTGATATGGAGATTATCAGTATTCCTTTATCTGGTACGCTTGCTCATGGCGACAGTATCGGCAACGAGGGAATAATAAAAACTGGTGAAATCCAAGTCATGTCAGCGGGTACAGGCATTAATCACAGTGAGATGAATGGCGACAATACAGAGGCTGTGAGGTTTTTACAAATTTGGGTCATACCAAACAAGATGAATGTCACGCCGCGTTATCAGCAGGTGCATATGGGCAAAATCATGCAGCCCAACGAATTCAGTCAGGTACTATCACCTCATGCTGATGATGCAGGCGTTTGGATTCATCAAAATGCGTGGTTTAGCATGGGTGATTTTGATAAAGGTGTGACGCAAATTTATCAGTTGAATGACCCTAGTAATGGCGTCTACATTTTCATTATCGGCGGCAAAGTCGTGATAAATGGCAATACTTTATCCACTCGTGATGGTCTTGGGGTTTGGGAGACTAAGCGCTTTACCATGGATGTAGAAGAGGCTGCGAACGTCCTAGTAATGGAAGTGCCGCTTTCTCTATAGCTGAATAACAGTCATGAAATAGCTAGAGCGTGTCATTAATCAGAACATTTATACCAACAATTATTTGTATTAATAACGTGGAGAAACGCAATGTCAGATTTAACAACACTACAGCAGCTCGCAGAAAAACGTCGTTCTGTCTATGCGCTCAGCGACCAACTGCCAGTATCTAATGGCGAAATCGTCAAACTGGTTGAACATGCTATTTTGCACACGCCATCATCGTTTAATTCTCAGTCAACACGCATCGTTGTATTGTTCGGTGATGACCATCGTAAATTGTGGGATATGACCGAAGATGTATTACGCGAAATCGTTGGTGACGAAGAAGCATTCAAATCTACCAAAGAGCGCGTCAGCGGTTTCCGTAATGGGGCTGGTACGGTATTGTTCTTTGAAGATCAGGCGGTGGTGAGAGGTATGCAAGCAGCCGCGCCATTATATGCGGACAACTTCCCAATTTGGGCAAGTCAAACCAGCGCCATCCATCAATACGTCATCTGGACGGCACTAGCCAGTATCAATGTTGGCGCAAATTTACAGCACTACAATCCAGTCATCGATCAAAAGGTGGCTAGCGCTTGGAACATTGATAAAGATTGGACACTAAACGCACAATTGGTATTTGGTGCGATTGAGCAACCAGCAGGCGAAAAAGCATTCAAGTCAGTTGACGAACGGATAAAAGTTTTTGGTGCTTAAGATAGGGTAATCTATTCTGTATAGGCTCAAAAACGTTCGTAAAATAAAAGACGCCACTCAGTCATTTCTGGGCGGCGTTTTTTTATTGATGATAAAGATTGTAGAAAGTACCGAGTTGAGGATCGTTAAACTAGGATATGACCTTCATTAAATCGATAGGCATTGGAATGGGCTAAAAATAGCTGAATTTTGTCAGTCGTCATCAAATAATTGATTAATACCCTGATATTGTCTGTGCTGTTTTTCATTTAACGGTAATTTATATCATTTCTATTTCTATTTTCATTTCTATTTTTATTTATAAAATTAATATAAGGTTTAGCCATAAAAATTGGTGATTACGGATTTAATAGAGCTCATTTATAGCAACACCATATGTAATATCTTTTAGTTTTTTATTTTTCAGGTCCGACGGCAGTTATTTTGTCATGACCGGTTGGTTCAAAAACGCCTCCCTTGTAATACAAGGCGTATAATGCCGACATACTAAGTTATGTTAGTTTTATTAATGAATAAAACACATTATCTTCGCTAAAAATATATTTCATTGTTGATGTTTCCTGATCAAAAACATCTCACAATTTTAGCGTTACTCTATTGAACCACAACCAAGTAGATAGGAAAAAAATGTCAAATATCAAAGAGTCTTTGCAAGAATTAATGAATCTTGATGGTGCTATGGGTGCCTGCGTTGTTGATTACATGTCAGGTATGGTACTAGATATGACTGGTAACGGCGGTAGTATAGACTTAGAGCTTGCCGCAGCCGGTAATGCACAAGTAGTAAAAGCGAAAGTTGCTACGATGAGATCACTTGGGATCAAAGGTGAGATTGACGATATGTTAATCACGCTAGAGTCTCAAATACATATCATTCGTCCTACACATAACCACGAAGATTTGTTTATTTACTTGGTGCTTGATAAGTCAAAAGCGAACCTTGCACTAGCACGCCGCAAAGTACAAACGATAGAAGACAAGCTAGAAATATAATTTGGTTGGTAGTATTTAAGCCGATGTGTATTTAGACTAAAAAGCGCCACTCAACTATAAATTGGGTGGCGCTTTTTTTTATCAAAAATAGTAAACCTTATGAATATCGCTAACCAGCCTTACGTTGCATCAAACTGTTAGCGACCCATGCTGGGCCAATTAATAAAAACTGTAAGTCTTTAAAGAAAGAGGGCTTTTTCCCTTCGATTTTATGCCCGATGAATTGTCCAATCCACGCAACGACAAAAACCGTTGCCCACGCTTTGAATCCCCATGGCATCGCTGCCATCACTGATAGACAAATGAGAATAAACATCCCCATCGCTAAAAACAGTGGCGTAGATAAACGCATGTAGAATAATAAGACCAATGCGCTAAGCACTAAGGTAAACCAAACAGATAGCGACATGCCCATGCCTAGTAGGCTGACGAAGATTGTTGGGACACATAGCCAGTGGATTTTCTTATTGACCAAGTTTTGGTGACTGACAGAGTACTCGCTGAGCCATTGCTCTAGCGTGCGTTTAGACATTTTCGGTTGACGATGACGAGACATACTAACCTCCCTGTTAGTAATTGAAATGAGTAACGGATATTCGCTGCTGATCTAAATATCAATACAATGCCTAATGTCAGTTGTAGCACTAATTGAGCCTGTCTACCATTTTATCTGATAGACGGCTCAGTCAAACTCATTCGTACTAATAGCACTATGTCAGCAAGATTTTATTCAAATACTTAAGAGATTTTACCTATAAAAGACGCGTTATACTTGCTCACTGCGATGCCATTCATAAAGACCGATAAAGGCGTTTACTTGATATACCATGGTCTGAATAGCGAATATGTAATTACCTGACATGAGATTCACGATGAGCCAGACAAAGTTAACGATAATCCATAGCCACCAGTTAAATGAATAGCGCAAAATCATAGCGGCCTGTGCCGTAATAGACAGCACAAACGCAATCACGTTAATCCAAAAGAAGGAGATAAACCCTAGAAACAGGCTGTTATCATCTTCTACCACTGCATAACCATAGCTTGCTAATAAGTCATTCATCGTTGGAAAAAGGGCAAGTCCAACGATGATGAAGGCAGCGGTAATCAACCAAACAGCCTTACTCGCTGACTTGGGTATCATGTCGCCATCAGGATCGGTATGTTTCGACCAATAAAAAATACCATAAACATGGGTAAAAAAGTTAAATAGTGGAGCAAGCATTAAGCCTACTGCGCCAGACGTTGCCTGCACGATGACCTCCCCTGCGGTCGCCCCCATACCAAAGCCATTGCCCATGACGTTTTTGCGGAATGATAGCGAGACCACGCAAACCAAACCAATAAATGAGACCGCTAAATAAAACCAATCAAGCGTGGTATGGTCTGTCGTGAGCCAAAAACCTGCGGATAAAGCAATGACACCGCAAATAAACCAAATGATAATCCATTGCATCGCCCATTTTCCGGTGATGTTGTCCAATAGCTGAATACGCATCGCTTTTCCCCTACAGTAAATGCTAATGTCAACAAAGTGCTAACTAAGGGCACTAGCTGAATAAATTATTATTATAAATATTTCATGTATGCGTGCCGTTTATGATTTTTTGCCATAGATATATTGCTCAATCAATAGTAACGCTTGCTGATAGCGAGCATCATAGTCGGGCTGATCGATCATATGCGGCGTAATATCGTGACGCGCGAAAATATCTATCAGACGCTGCTCAAAGCGTCCACGTGCTTCAGGCGTACCCAAAGATCGCATACCATCGTCAACCCATGGCGTATTATTGTCTAGCATGATGGTGTGGTCTAAACGAAACTCATCAATACAAGCAGCCACAAAAGGATGCGTGCGACCCTCGTATTCTTCACAAAATGCTTGCGTAGTGACAAAGTCAGTATCAACGATGGTGATAGGGGCAGTTGCATTGGCTTTAGCTTCTCGGATTGCCTCAGCATGATCAAGACAAATAGGGCCATAATCACTGTACTGTAGTCCAACCTCGCTACCACCCAAATCCGTACCGACATATAGGCGACCCATCTCTAGAGCAAAGCTGGCACCATAATAATTGGCAAGCTTATGGACTAGCGTTGTCTTGCCTGAGCTTTCACCGCCGACGATAGCGACAGTCTTGGTATAGTCAACGCGCGCTTGCGGATGAATGGCTGACCAATGGGTGACTGGATCACGAGCAATCGCATAAGAGTCAAACTCAGGCTGTAGTGGCGTAGTGACCACTCGCAAAAGTAGCTGCTCTTGAATGTCGTTTCTCGTGAGTGGATGGTCTTCAGCCATAAACAATACAGTCTCTGCTGACAGTGATAATGCGTCTATTAAACGTTGCAATTTGGCATTGCTAGCAGCGACATCGATACTGACATCATTGCTAGTGCTATACAGATGTTCGTGCAGCGGTAGCTCTATCTCATGAGTCGTATGAATATGAATAAATGGCAAGTCGGCACAGGCCATCTGTAGCCAACGCGCTTTGTCTTGTAGGGTAATGGTAAAATCAGGATGCGGCGATGGATGCGCCATAATGACAATATGTAAGGTTTTGGCTTGTCCTGCTGCATCCAATATACTGCGTATCTGCCCCAAATGTAGAGGTTCAAAATGTCCAATCATCAATCCAGTGTCGTACATAATTATCCTCATCTTGGCTTTATATTTATTTTGTTTTTCTGACTTGTACCGACTGATATAAGTTTGACTATATAAAGGTTTTGGTTGATTTGCAGGTAGGTTATTGTAAACACAAGTTTGATGCAGAATTTTATATAGATTATTCGTCTTTTTAGAAGATAATTAGTGACCAGTTTTATGCTAATCAAGCTGAATTTTACCAGCTTTATTACTACATAAATAATGCTTATCTATTTGATAGTATTAAAAAAGACTGAGCGGATGAATTATTAGCGTAAGGTTTTAGCAATAAACCTAGTTTCGAAACATTTTGAAATAATTATTTAAAATCAGGGGCTTGCATGGTGCTATGACAGATTAGGGTAAGCTTGAGTAGCATAAACTCACAAAGTACGTCTATACCTTCAACAGATAGGAGCGGAATAGTTGATATACTTATTCGTAAGTCAAGAGGGCTAAATAGCATTTTGATTGAATATAGCAAACAAGTATAAAAAATATAAGAAAATACAAATAATAGAGAGGTATCTGATTTGGCTAAGTTAGCGAAATTACATCGCTCACAGAACAACCGTATGATAGCAGGAGTGATGGGCGGCGTTGCAGAGTATGTTGGTTGGTCGCCGACGTGGGTGAGAGTGTTGTTCGTGATTATCTCATCGTTGAGTGTAGCAGTGCCAGGTATTTTGATTTATATCATCTTATGGATAGTCATGCCAAAAGCCAACAGTCAGTCTTATCAATAAAAGGGATCTGATAGTTATATTTTAAGACCAGTTCTTTTAAAGCTAATTAAAGAACCAAATTGACGTTAAGTGTAGTTATTTAAGACAGTATTCCTCCAAAAAATAAAAAGCCTGACCAATCAGGATGCCCAAGACACAATTTTCCTCCTGCCCGAATGCTAGCGCATTTGGGTATTTTTTATTCATTATTTCCGTACTTCTTTGATGCCACTTTGCTCATGAGTCAGCTATACAATCGAGTATTTCAGCCTGCAATGTAAATTTAGTTGATGTAAATATGGATAAAATAGTCAATTTTTAGTAAGGTGAGCAGGCAGATAGAATCGTTGCCATATTGGTCAAACGAGTGCTATCAGAGATTTATTTAATAATACTCATCCCACAATGGCTTTACTATGAAAACCCAAACTATGACATCCGAAGCGACAACCCCGATGACACAAGATAAAGATGCTCAACCGATGACGTTTCAAGATTTAATCCTAACCCTACAGAACTATTGGGCTGATAAGGGCTGTGTTATCTTGCAGCCTTATGATATGGAAGTTGGCGCAGGTACTTTCCACACGGCGACCTTTTTACGTTCGTTAGGCCCTGAGCGTTGGAATGCTGCCTATGTACAGCCATCTCGTCGTCCTACTGATGGGCGTTATGGTGACAATCCAAACCGCTTGCAGCATTATTATCAATTTCAAGTGGTGCTAAAGCCGAATCCGCCTAATATTCAAGAGTTGTATTTGGATTCATTGAGAGCCATTGGTATTGATCCATTGGTGCATGATGTGCGTTTCGTCGAAGACAACTGGGAGTCGCCAACACTAGGTGCGTGGGGACTTGGTTGGGAGATTTGGCTAAACGGTATGGAAGTGACGCAGTTTACCTACTTCCAGCAAGTGGGCGGTCTCGAATGCTTCCCAGTCACTGGCGAGATTACTTATGGTCTCGAGCGCTTGGCGATGTATGTGCAAGGCGTCGATAGCGTATACGACTTGGTGTGGGCAGATGGTGAATTTGGTCGTGTGACTTATGGCGATGTCTTTCATCAAAATGAAGTGGAGCAATCTACCTATAACTTTGAGCACGCTGATGTGCCGATGATGGGCGAGATGTTTGACTTTTATGAGCAGCAAGCAGACAAATTGGTCGATGTAGGACTGCCATTGCCTGCTTATGAGATGGTATTAAAAGCCTCACATGCGTTTAACTTACTAGATGCGCGCGGTGCCATTTCAGTGACCGAACGTCAGCGTTTTATCCTACGTGTGCGTACGCTTGCTCGTAAGGTTGCTATTGGTTATGTCGAAGCTCGTGCGAAATTGGGCTTCCCATTGGCTGATGAAGAACATCGCCAAGCGGCGCTCGATAAGTATTTGCCAAAAGAAGACGTGTCAAAAGACAGCTTAGTAGCAGACAACTCAGCAAAAGAAACTACTGATACTAACCAATCTACTAACGATAAATAGGAGCATCCCATGAGTACTATTCTATTTGAACTGGGGTGTGAAGAGCTACCTCCAAAGAGTCTCAAACCATTACGTGATGCGCTACAAGCAAGTGTCACTGAGCAATTAGCTGACGCTGATATTACCTTTGATGGCATCAAAGCCTTTGCGGCTCCACGTCGTTTGGCAATTCAGATTCAAGGTATCAGTGATAAACAGCCGGATCGCACTGAGCAAAAACGAGGACCTGCGATTAAAGCGGCGTTTGATGCAGAGGGCAATCCAACGCGTGCGGCGATGGGCTTTGCTAAAGGCTTAGGGATTGAAGCCAGCGAACTTACGACGATTAACACCGATAAAGGTGATTATGTTGGCTTTGAGCAGACCATTCAGGGCCAATCGACCACTGAGCTACTGCCTGCTATTTTTCAAACGGCGCTTGATAAGTTGCCGATTGCCAAGCGTATGCGCTCAGGCGCTAGCCGTAATGAGTTCGTGCGTCCAGTACAGTGGGCGGTATTGATGCAAGATAGCGCTGTCATTGATGCCACTATCCAAGGTCATCAAACTGGCACGCAAACGCGTGGTCATCGTTTCCACAGTCCTGACTACCATAACATTGCTCATGCCAATGATTATGAGCAGCTGTTAGACGGCTTAAAAGTAGTAGTAGATTTTGACAAGCGTCAAATGCTGATCAAAAATCAAGTCAAAGCCTTGGCTGATGAAGTTAACTCAGATGCCATCGTACCGCAGGCATTGTTAGATGAAGTCACTGCACTGGTTGATTTTCCCATTGCGCTACGAGCAAGCTTTGAGGCGCGCTTCTTACAAGTGCCACAAGAAGCGCTTATCTCGACCATGCAAGCGGATCAAAAGTATTTCTGCTTAACTGATAAAACTGGCAAATTGCAGCCGTACTTTATTTTTATTACCAATATTGAATCAAAAGATCCTAACCAGATTATCGAAGGTAATGAAAAAGTTGTACGTCCACGTTTGGCTGATGCAGAGTTTTTCTTCTTACAAGATCAAAAGCAGCCATTGTTTGCACTCACAGAAAGCCTAAAAAATCGCGTATTCCAAGATAAGTTGGGGACGATTTGGGAGAAGTCTGAGCGTATTGCTAAGCTGGCAGCATTCATTGCCACGTTGATGCAGCAGCAAGGCCACGATATCAATGTTGATGAAACCGTACGTGCGGGCATTTTGTCTAAAGCAGATTTGGCCAGCTCGCTCGTCGGCGAGTACCCTGAATTACAAGGTATCGCAGGTACTTATTATGCACGTTTGAATGATGAGCCAGAAGCGGTCGCAGCCAGTTTAGAAGAGCAGTATCTGCCGAAATTCAGTGGTGATGTATTGCCGCAGACGCCGATTGGTATCTGTTTGGCATTAGCGGATCGTTTGGATACATTGGTTGGTATTTTTGCGATTGACCAAGCGCCAACGGGTTCAAAGGATCCGTTTAGCTTACGTCGTTCTGCTATTGGTATCTTGCGTATTTTGATCGAAAAACAGCTACCAATTAACTTGGTAGCACTCGTTGAGCAGGCAATTAAGAACTATACTACGGAAGAAGGCAGCAAGATTGCCAAAATGGGCGATACCTTTACCCAAGTTATGGCGTTCTTGAACTCGCGTTATCGTGCGATGTATACCGAGCAAGGTGTCAGTGTTGATACGATCCAAGCCGTACAAGCGATTAACCCGCATATGCCGCTAGATTTTGATCAGCGTATCCGTGCCGTGCAAGCGTTTAGCGAGTTGTCACAAGCGTCAATGCTAGCCGATTCAAACAAGCGCGTTGCCAACATTTTGGCCAAGTCAGAAGTGAGCGTGGCTGATAATGTTGATGAGATATTATTGTCTGAGCCTGCTGAGCAGAGCCTATATGCGAGTGTGCAGCAAGCGCAAACAGCGGTGCAACCATTACTCGAGCAGGCTGACTATACGCAAGTATTGCAAACGCTTGCCAGTCTAGACGAGCCGTTGACACAGTTCTTCGATAATGTGATGGTGAATAGCGAAGATGATGCGCTGAAGAACAACCGCTTAGCATTGTTAAAACAGGTCCGCGCCTTGTTCTTAACAGTGGCGGATATCAGCGAGTTGCAGCTGTAATTCTGCTAAAACCTGATTATTACTTTTGACGCAAAAAACTGGCTCAACGTGGCCAGTTTTTTTTATGAGGGTATGGCGTTATATTAGCTAGCAAAATAAGCAATTAAACGGTAAAGGCATTGTATTATCGCTATTATAGGCGGTAAAATTTATGCTATTAAAATGTATTGAATAATCGTTAGCTTTGTCGCTTGTATTATTCTTCGCGTTTATCCGTAATTGAAGGAGCACTGCCGTGTTTGCCGTTATTATTGTAATCCTCATTATCTGGGCGTCAATGTGGGCTTTTTATAAGTTTATGTACCCGCGCGCACCCAAGAGCATGATGCCAAAAGAAGGTGATATCACCACACCGCGTCAGTGCAATTTTTGTGGCAATAGTTTGGCTGAATATCGCGGCGTACTTGAAACCAAACCAAGTACAGCTACCGATGGCAATGTTGAAGCGAACCAAGAGTTGTTCTTTTGCAATTATGAGCATCAGGCAGACTTTCATGCAGGCAAGACCTACACGCCTTATGCATAAATAGATAAATGATTGACCATAAAAAAGCGCCTAACTTTATTGGCTAGGCGCTTATGTGTTTAATACAGTACGATGCATCTATAGAATAGAATGGGCATCTTTCATGATTTTATTGAGCAATGCTTCAGATTGTTTGTCTTGCTGAATGCGATCTTCATCATTTTTTTGACTGGCATGGATTTTTTCATATAAGTTCAAGCAGCACAGTACCAGTATGCTCTCTTGACTGAGGCTAGGTGCCTCTCTTTTTAGTTCGAGTGCATGATTATTAATATACGAGACGGCTGATAAAAGCTCTTCTTGCTCATGTACTGGACAAAAAATTGGATAAGTAACGCCAGCAATCGCGATATCGACTTTTTTGATTTGTGGTTCAGGAGCCTTTGCTATTTTGGGATTCGATTGAACCATCGTACTTGATGTGCTTGGCGCGACTGGGGCAGTTTTTTGCGATGTTAATGCTGTATTTTGTGTTTGAGTGCTTTGCACTTGAGGGCGTTGAGTTTGAGTATTTTGTACTTGATTGGTTTTTGGCAGCTTTGCTATCGATTTGTTTTGGTCATCGGTCATGATAAATCCTACAATGTCTGGTCAATGAAATGAGTGATATAAGAGGTTACAAGTAGCATTGGGCGGCTTAATAAACGGTATGCCTTTGCCAGCTGTCATGGAGACGCGTTAGCCTTCGGCTTGATCGATATGGGTTAGGCGTTTTAATACTACTTGAGTGCGCTCGGCTGCCAGTTGGTTCTTTTTTTGCAGCTCACTGTTTTGTTGTTTGATATCGCTGTACTGCTGCTTCAGTTCATTATTATGTTGATGCAGCTCGTCGTTCTGTTGTTGTAATTGGCTGACTTGTTTTTGCAGCTTGTCTTGCTCTTCACCGATCATATGGTGCGCTTCGGCTAGACTTTGATAGCGCTTGTCGAGATCGTTCAGTTGTTTTTTGGCACTGTCACGTTCGTTATGGCTGGTATTGAGCTTGGCTTTTAGTGCGGCAAATTCTTTTGAATCAGTAACAGGGTGTTGTTTTAGGCTGCTAAGTTCAGCACTGACAAGCTGATACTGTTTTTTGATGTCGAGTACCATTTTTTCTAATATTCTAAGTTGATCGTACATAGTCAGTTTTTATCCTTCACAAGTAAGCGTAAATGAATTTTGTTCTCTGCGTTTAATAATGCCATAGGTGACCGCATAATATCTATATCAACAGAGTAATTACAAGCATGTGGCTTTATCTTTTTACTTTTATGTATCGATGATATGTCCATGACATTTTATCGTGATCATTTTTATTTTATAAGCAGCAATCAATTACTAGGACATCTATTATGAATGATAACATCTCTGGCTGGAATACTTGGCTGACCGCGTTTGATGATTGGACGGACGTGTCTATCAGTGAAGTGCATGGCTTCATGACAGGGCTTATGACGGCCTGTAATGCCCCTGATGAAGCAACATGGGCAAAAGTGTTTGAAGAGCTAAGCTTTGCACCACTACCAGAGCCTGCATTGACATTACTGACAGAAGAAGCGGAAGATATCGTGTTTCAGCTGAAGGATAAAGATGATGCTTACTCTTATATGCCGCTGATCCCTGATGATGAACATGACTTGTACGAGCGTGTGATGGCGTTGAAACAGTGGGCCAATGGTTTTATGACGGGCTTTGGTATTACTGATTGCGGTTTGACCAGTGAAGAAAATGAGATGCTATCGGATTTGGCCAAGATTGGCGGCATTCGTTTAGAGGAAGATGAAATATTCGAAGGTGGTGAAGAGTCTTATCTTTATATCTATGAGTTTGCGCGTATGGTGCCAGTCAGTTTTGCGACCCGTAAGCGCAAAGCAGTCAAAGACATCGCTCTGATCGCTGGACTCGCTATTGATGCCAAGACGACAAAAGAGTTACAAGCAGAAGGTAAGCTACCAAAACCAATGCCGCCAGTTATTGATATCATGAATCAAAATAACCCTTCATAATACGAGTATCACGTATCATAATAAGGATGTTTTATGAGCATAAATAACCATATGGATAGTGACAGTCAAGCCATAGATACTGTCACTTATCCGGCAAACAGCATTGATTGGCTGACACGCCTCATTGCTTTTGATACCGTCAGTCGGCATTCCAATTTGGCTTTGATTGACGATGTAAAAGCTTACTGTGAGCAATTAGGTTTGACAGTCGACTTGACCTTTAATGAGGCCAAAACCAAGGCCAATTTGTTTGTGACAGTACCCGCTGGCGAAAATGCCGATATCGTCAATCATGGTCTGGTCTTATCGGGTCACACTGACGTTGTACCCGTCGATGGCCAAGCGTGGTCATCAGAGCCATTTACGGCGACGATTCGTGGTGATAAGCTATATGGTCGCGGTGCGTGTGATATGAAAGGCTTTATCGGCTGTGCGCTGACATTATTGCCGCAAGCGGTGAAACGGTCGAACAGCGGTCAGCTGCGTCGCCCATTGCATTTGGCACTGTCGTTCGATGAAGAGATTGGTTGCTTGGGTGCGCCACTCATATTGGCAGATTTAAAGGCACGCGGTATCACGCCTGATTATTGCATCGTCGGTGAGCCGACCAATATGACGATGGTGGTGGCACATAAAGGTATTGCCATATATCGTTGCCGCGTGCATGGTAAGTCTGCGCATTCGTCATTGACGGCGCAAGGGGTTAATGCCATTAGCTATGCCAGTCGTTTAATTGGTTATGTCGATGAGCTGGCAGAAGAGATAAGTCGTCGCGATGATGCTCTTGGTGATGGGGATGCGCTGTTTGATGTGCCTTACTCAACACTTTCGGTGGGCACGATACAGGGCGGTACCGCGACCAATATCGTCCCCAATCTGTGCGAGTTTACCTTTGATTATCGCAACCTGCCACACATGACACAAGACGACATATTAGCGCCTATTCAGGCAAAGGTGGCAGAGTTAAATGCTCAAATGCAAGCACGAGCACCAGAGACTGGTATTGAGCTGGTGCAAGCAGTAGGCGTACCCGCAATGACTGATAATGATAGTGCCGAGCTGCAATCATTAATCGCTGCGCTGACAGGGGATGATGAGCGTCATAAAGTCGCTTATGCGACGGAAGGTGGACAGTTTACCAATGCTGGCATTCCAACGATTATCTGTGGCCCGGGTAGTATTGAACAGGCACACAAGGTAGATGAGTATGTGGTGCTTAGCGAAATTGCCCGTTGTGATGAGTTTTTACAGAAGTTGCTAGATAGCTGTACCACTCAGGAATCTACGCAGTAGCAGACGTTTTATTTTTACGATAAATGAGTATAGTCAACCCACTATAAAAGAGTTACAGCATTAACCTCGCTTGAATTATTGCATATACATCTGCACTCGGTTGCCTTGTACCACTTTTAAATTGGATCAACTATACAAAGTGCACCGTCTCAATGGCGGTGTTTATTTTTTAGTGGCAGAGCCGTTCGTATTAGAACCGCTTACACATAATGACGTAGGGGTGGGTTGATGTCTTGGCATCTGTTTGCAGTGTTTTTCGCAAGTACTTTTTTTATCTCAGCGACCCCTGGTCCTAATATGCTACTGGCGTTTCAGTATGGCATGAACTATGGCGTAAAACGAACGCTGTGGACGCTGGCAGGCCTGAGTCTTGGCTTGTTTGTGTTGCTGCTATCGACTCTACTTGGGCTCGATGTGATCAGTCGCCAGTCACCTTGGCTGTTGACGATCATCAAAGCCGTGGGCGCGGCATACTTGATTTATTTGGGTATCAGCTCATGGCGCGATGCGGGTGATGGTAGCTTGATGAGCGATGCTCGTGAGTTGAGTGCTGAGGTGGCAGCTGATTATCCTGCCTCTGAAGGTGTGGCTGCCACACCGCCGTCACGCTCGCTCTCTAGTGCTGCCGTGAAAACAGCGCCAAGTAACCTGATTTTGTTTCGTACGGGGGTTTGGGTATCACTATCTAATCCTAAAGCTATTTTGTTCTTTGCTGCCTTTTTTCCTAAGTTCATCAATTTTAGTGCGCCACTATGGCCACAATATATCTTATTGACCATCGGCTTGTTTTTTAGCGAGACGATTTGGCAGGTTGTTTATACCCTAGGTGGTAAAAAGCTGGCAAGTTGGCTAGATGTCGGTCATCGCTTGGCTTGGCTCAATCGTGGTTGCGGGGTGATATTTATCCTTATTGCCGCTGCTTTATTGGCTGAAGTCATCAATAGTTTTATGGTATAAATAATTATCCATGATTGTTTTAAATCACTATTTTATTAGGTGGTTTTTTTATTACATTCATTGTTTAGTATTTTTTAAATTAAAAGTTGACATTTATTTTTAAACCGTTATTATTGGCGCATTGATTTATATCGCTTATCTTTTATAAGTGATAAGTGATAAGTCATTCCAATTAACCTGCTACTGTCACCCTGACATTGGCCATAACCTATGGAGGAATCATCGTGTCCTATTTAAATATCAAGACGTTTTTAAAGATTGAATGTGTAAACCATATGACAGCAATGACGACTTCGAAAAGGTTTGGCTAAATTTATATGTAAGCTGCTGAGTGATATCCTATTGAATGATATCAACGCATAGCCTTCTGTATCTACTTGCGCTAACCCTCTTCTAAGTCTACCGTGCCAAAATCGCTCTGCGATCGTGCTAAGCCATATTGCGCTTGCT
Organism: Psychrobacter sp. 5A.1; assembly: GCF_030407455.1. Taxonomy (GTDB): domain Bacteria; phylum Pseudomonadota; class Gammaproteobacteria; order Pseudomonadales; family Moraxellaceae; genus Psychrobacter. The sequence goes on along the minus strand of NZ_JASDDJ010000063.1, from coordinate 245 downwards.
GTTATCTGTTTACCTCACATTTTTCTTTACCATTATTGCTAATGAGGCGATTCACGCTATTGTTTGGCGTATGCCTTTCTGCGTGCATAATATTTATGCTCTCAATTTTGGTATGGTAAAAGCTTTCTTTAAAACGTCCATCATAAATTAACCATGCATTTTTATTGATTTTTTAATGAATAGAAATACGGTATTTTATTGTCTTTATTTTATGATTTATTAACTTATGTGCTTATTAAACGTAT
>NZ_JASDDJ010000062.1 GCF_030407455.1 Psychrobacter sp. 5A.1 | reverse complement strand
TTTGACGATGTTTGGCAAAATTTAGCTATTTTTAGCCCATTTAGAGGACACTCGTTTGAATTGAGGACACGCCCTAATACAGCAACTCAATTTAACGGCGCTGCTCAACGATGATGGAGTCAATACCATTGTTTTGTAAGCGCTGCTGTGCCGTCGTCACTGCTTGGCGGTTACTCAAAGGACGTGAGATGACTTGATAAATTGGCAAGCCGTTACCCGTCGTATTTTTGACCACTCTAGCATCGACACCCGCCATTAGCACTTGCGCACGGCGACGATCCGCTTCATCTGCATCACCAAAGCTGTTTATCTGCAAAATGTAAGTGGCAGCAGGCTTGGCAGCTTGAATATTTGCCGTACCTGCTCCTGCATTGTTGTTACGTGTCGTAGAGTTGCTAGTGCCAGTCGGTGCTGAGCCGTCGTAAGTCGCATCTTCTTCAACGATCACAATATCATCGCCAGATGCCGCATTGTTACCACTAGCAGATTCGACAGCAGCATTTTCTGAGCTATCCGTGCTGTCTGCACTGGCCGTATTGCTCTCTGGCTGGGTCACAACGATATCAGGCTCAAAAGCTTCGATACCACCGATGCGATCATTGTTTATTTCACCAAAATCTTCATCAGGGATGGTCGCCATCTCTTGATTGGGTAAAATATCATAAAACTCATAATCGCCATTATCGGTATCCGTCTCGACGCGTTGCTGTACCTGACGATCAGGGTCATTGTCAGCGCTGCTACTAGCAGGACTAAAGTCGAACAATGGTGAGAGGTAGATAAATACCCCAATCATAAGGGTCAATACGGCCCCAACAAACATCCATAATAAGCCTGAGACGCTACTTGATTTGCGCTTTTCAGTCGCACCTTTAGGTTTTTTGGCTAGCATGGATCTCGTTCTCCCTACTGTATTTAACTATCATAATCACATTATTGCTATCAATCGTCTATATTCATTCTACATGTTAAAAAATTACCACATGTTAGACAGCCACTACATGCTAGACGGTGCAGACAATCCTAACAAACCAAGCCCATTGACCAATACTTGGCGCACGGCTTTAGACAAGCGCAGACGGGCTTGCATCAACGCCATCTCGTCCGAGCTTGGTGTCTCACCTGAGGTCAAGCTCACTGGCAAGATGCGATTGGTATCATACCAACCATGGAACAACGCTGCCAATTCTTTTAGATAGTTGGTCAGTACATGCGGCTCATAGCCTGTCGCTGCACGTAACAGTGTCGCAGGATACCCTGCTAACAGTTTAATCAGCTCATCTTCATTGGGTGCACTAAGCAGATTCTGATGCGCCAAACCAACGGCATCATCTACTGTCAAATCATAGGTTGCCAGTTTTTCTAGTACACGGCAAACACGGGCATGCGCATACTGAATGTAATACACTTGATTGTCTTTGCTTTGTGATTTGGCAAGCTCTAGATCAAAATCCACATGCACTTCAGGCTTACGTGCGACATAGTAGAATCTCGCAGCATCATTGCCAACTTCTTGGCGCAGCTCACGCAAGGTAACAAACTGACCTGAACGCGAGGACATTTGTACTTTTTCAGAACCGCGCCACAATGCCACAAACTGTACGAGCACCACATCAAGACGTTCGGCATCGATACCAAGTGCTAATAGCGCCGCTTTTACACGTGGGACATAACCATGGTGGTCTGCACCCCAAACGTTAACAACTTTATCAAAACCACGATCGAACTTGTTTTTATGATACGCAATATCAGAAGCAAAGTACGTCGACTGACCATTGGCACGGCGTACCACACGGTCTTTTTCATCGCCAAAATCGGTCGATTTGAACCAAGTATTGCCGTCTTTTTTGTAGAGATAGCCTTTGTCCTCTAGTACTTGTAATACTGGCTCAATCTCGCTATCGATAGATCTTTCACTGAACCAGCATTCATAACGTACGCCAAAGTCGTTTAGATCGTCTTTGATATCCGCCAAAATACTGCTCAATGCCGCATTTAAAAACAGCTCATAACCATCACCAAGCAAGGCTTTACTGTTGGCAATCAATCCATCAATGTGTGCTTCTTTATCGCCTGAGATGACAGTCTTTTCGCCGTCTGCATTGATCTCAAACTGAGCATCCTCTGCGACATCTTTGGCAACGTCTGCAAAGCTATGCACATAGCTATCGCCATGTTGTACTTTTAGCGTGTTGGCAATATCGCTGACATAGTCGCCTTGATAGGCATTGACAGGAAAGGTCACTTGCTCGCCATTGGCTTCTAAATAACGCAAATACGTACTGGTTGCCAAGATGTCCATTTGACGGCCAGCGTCGTTGACATAATACTCACGCGTGACGTCATAGCCAATCGCTTCTAGTAGGTTTGATACGCTCATGCCAAATGCAGCACCGCGACCATGACCGACATGCAGGCTCGACGTTGGATTGGCAGAGACAAACTCAACTTGGATTTTTTGCCCTTCAAACTGATCGCTTAAACCAAAACGGTCTTGTAAGGTAAAAATATCGTCCAATACCGCAAATTTGGCTTCAGCGTTTAAAAAGACATTGATAAACCCTGGCCCTGCGATTTCTACTTGGCGAATGTCTTGGTTTTCAGGTAGCGCGTTGACGATTTTTTCGGCAAGCTGACGTGGATTAGCCTTGGCAGCTTTGGCGGCAGTCAGCGCGATATTACTGGCAAAATCACCATGACTAAGATCTTTAGTACGGGTGATTTGGCTGTTGTTTTGCCAATCAGTAGGCAGTGTGCCATCTGCTTGTAGGGTTTGAATAGCATCGTTAAATAGGGATGCAAGTGTATCAATCTGGGATTGTGACATAGGGATTTGAACTCAATTAAATAAACAACAAAAACGGTGCGAAAATGTGACGAGTATGAGCAGTCGATAACTGCTTATTATAGGGGGTATAAATCATACAAAAAGATAAGTAACCTGTAAATATAACAATCTTTGCACTTTATTGCACCATTTACACCGAAATTAGTACTAAAATCTTACGGTTATCAAAATTTGGGCTGAATAATATCAATGATGTGAAACTGATAAATAAGTCACAACGTGAATTGTAGCGTTACTGTTGCTCGATACTGGGCAGTCGTTTATACCTGCCTGCTTCCACGTTATAATAATGGTTTGTACTGCGCTTCTCAGATATAGAAGAGGCGTTACTATTTTTTTCTTATAGGATCATGCCATGTTTGCTATTGCTGCCAGTACTGTCACTAGTTGGGGACTATACATTTTATTGCCAATCTTTATCGCTTTCTTGTTTTTTATTATGTGGGATATCTCTAAAGAATCTCAAGCTGGACGCGCCGGTACATTTTGGATTTTCGTCGCGCTTGGCGCAGGCTGTGTTGGCTTCATCATCAAGATTATCATGGAAGTTGCTTTCAAAAAGTGGTTAATTTAATTAGGGCTTATCACTTTCTATGACTTCACTGACGTAGCTTGGTAAATCCCATGCGCCACCAGCAAAACCGCGACACATGCCTGTGCTGGAATCTTCTGATTTGGCAAATGTTTCACCATTCCAAACCCAAACCAAACGACTCCAGCAGTCACCCAATCCTCGACTTTTATGCACTGCCCAAATCTCACCATCAAAATAGTCATTGCCTGCGGTGGTAATTAGCTGAGGGTTACGAGGTTTTGCATTATCTATAAGCCAATATCCACTAGCTGCGTTGTAAGCACCCATCCAACAGCTATGGATAGCTAAAGTATGAGTAGCATCTACTGGTATAAACTCCCAATCAAGCATACTAGAACCATACTCAGCCATCTGTTGATATGCCTCAGTTTTCGGGTTGACCAGTTCACAATCTCCCATCACATCCTCCGAACCTATTAACTGCTCAGAGTTGATATCTACCCACGTATTAATATTTTTCTGAAAATAAGCCAACCTTAAAGCATTTAACTGTTTATTGTCTTTGTCTGAATAAGCGAATGCTTTTTTTATCACAGGTGTTGGCTTAGCAGATTTTGGTGTTTGCTTACTAGCATGGTTCTTACTCACCAATGCTATTGACGTACCCACTCTGCCTTGTACTTCATCAAGTTTAAGCAACACCGCTCCCATACCTTTGTCACTAATCGTCCAGCGATCACTACCTACTCTTACTTCTATTTTTGTATTCAGGCGAGCGTGACGAAGCAATTGCTTGGTTTGATTTTCATCTAGCATATGCCTAGAATCATCATCACTTCTACTATTGATAGCACCGTAACTTTTGTCATTTAGCCATAACTCGGTATGGCTAGATTCATTACCAGTATTCAAACTATCATCAGATGATGACTGGTAAAACTCATCATCTGAATATATAAAGTCTACATATACTTTTGGCAAAGCTTTCTTCGGCTCTACAACCATTAATATCGAGACTGGACCGCTACCAACACCTTCTTCAGCATAACCTGCTGCTCGACAAGTCAAAGTGTTGTCACAAACCACTTGCCAATCATCTTTGACAAAACCCCAGCCTTCAAAGGGATCACCATACGCATCTGATGCTACAGCGGGTAGCGAAAACAAACTGAACGTCATCAAAGCCATTACTAGTTTCACAATCTCTCATCCTTGTGTTAATTGCTGTTCGTTATAGCGATTATTTATATTGACTGATGGCGTCTCTACTACCCTAAAAAATTATCTTTTGGCAATCAATGTCGCGCGCATTGGGGCAGGATACCCTTCCATGGTTTTAGTCGAGTCATTAGGATCCAAGAAGTCTGCTAGCGAATGATAAGTCATCCATTCCGTTTTACGCTGCTCTTCCGTCGAAGTCACGGCCACATCGACGCAGCGCACGTCTGAGAATCCCGCTTTTTCTAACCAACCAACTAATGCTGCCACTGACGGCAAGAAATACACGTTATTCATCTGCGCATAACGGTCGTGCGGTACCAGTACGGTATTGGCATCGCCTTCAACAACTAACGTCTCAAGCACTAACTCACCGCCTTTGACCAATTGACCTCTGAGCTGCTGTAGATGCTCAAAAGGCGACTGACGATGATAAAGCACACCCATACTAAATACGGTGTCAAACAACTGGCTGTGCGCAGGTAACGCTTCTAGCGGTACGGGGATATAATGCGTACGATAACGGCCCCTGTCCTTAGCATGAGCATGAGCATAAGTATGAGCATCTGCCGCCCCAACGAAATGGCGAATCGCCATAAACTGATGATAAAACAAGCATGACGGATCAATGATAATGACCGTATCCGCGCCAGCACCTGCCATACGCCAGCCATGATAACCAGAGCCACCGCCCACATCTAATACACGACGGCCTTTTAACTCACCCAAATGAGGCGCAACTCGTTGCCACTTCCAGTCACTGTGCCACTCGGTATCAATCTTAATACCTGATTCATCATTACCGATCTGACTGCCGATTTGACCACCAATCTGAAATGGCCCTTTACGCCACGGCATCAGCTGCTTTAATAATGCCATTGTTTGTTTGCGCTCAGACTCATTAAGTCTCGCGTCAATCGTCAATGTATCACTGTTTAGATCGACATTATTGACGGTCAAGTTTGGCAAACGAGCGACTGATGCTTGGTAGGCAGGCGCGTGCGCATAATTGGCTTTGTCCTTGATAGCATTTAGCCATGTTGGCAATTGCTTAAGCCACTCATAAGCGATCGGCTGCTGCTGTGCCAGCTCTAGCAAGGTTAAGTACAGTTCGCGTTCAGCATTGATGATAGTGTCGTTGAGCATAAAAGCAGGTTACCGTGTTGATTGTTATTTAAATGAATAAAATTAAAAGAGTTAGAACAAAGAAAGATAAGTTTTGATATATAAGTTCTTGTGAACTACGCATTTCCTTGTAGAATTTCCGCTTCACTACGAAAGTCTTCATATTCAAAAACACCATAGCCATTGTCCTGACTCTTGAAAACAATTTTACCCTCTTCTAACCAATTTAAGACATTTTTAGCATCATCAATAATCTCGGGATATAACTTATCTAAGATATTATCTATATTATGGTTTGATTCCGAAGTTTCGTAGTCTACTAGGCAGAGCCCATATATAATTCCTAGCTTGCCGAGAAACCCATAACCGTCACAATATAACTCGTACATCACCCAAATCGCATTACCACAACTTTCATCTTTATTGATAATTGAGTGTAGATATTCTGTTATTCGGTCAGCTTCAAATTTATAAAAATGGACATATTTCGCAAAACCATCATAAAAACCATTTTCAGAACTATAATCAAATGAAATCAGCTCAAGATACAAATCAGGGCTGCTAGACTCTAATACATCATCTTCATACAACCATTGCTCAAATGATTGTATGCTCATTTTTTTTGTTAATACTTGATGAATATTTTGTTCAGCTATAGATGGAATCATATTAGTGCCTTGTTAGCTCCCAAAATAAATCCTATTTAAACGCCACCACAGAAACAAAATTCAAAAACTGAAACCACGTTAGATGACGTTTAAAGCCAACATCGCTCAATCGTGCATGATGCTCATCTAAAGTATCAGTAATGAGGACATTTTCTAACGCATTGCGCTTGCCGCTAATTTCCATTTCAGTATAACCATTGGCACGTTTAAAATCATAATAACGCTCAACCAACCAGGCATCATACTGCTCGTCAAAGGCATGGGTTTTTTCAGTCAGTACCAATATGCCGCCTTCACTTAATGCTGCATAAATCTTCTCTAGCACCGCGACTCTATCGGCAGCTGGTAAAAACTGTAGCGTTAAATTCAAAATCACCATATCGCATGGCTCAAGCTCAATATCGCGGATATCAGCAGTGATTACTTCGATATCGTGCTCAGGATAGTTTTCACTTAGCAGCGTGGTCGCCTCTGTCGTCATCGCTGGTGAGATATCAATCGCCTTAATCTGCAAGTCTTGCGCCTCAAATTCGCCTGCTAGCGCCATTGTAGCCCCGCCAAGTGAGCAGCCCAAATCATAGATACGGCTGACGCGTTGTCCATTATTACCTTGCTGACGATACTTACAATGTCGACGGGCAAAGATAGGGAGCATCGCGAGCACTTGACCATAACCGGGCACACTGCGACGTATCATATCGGGAAAACAAGCCACTACCTGCTCATCAAATGAAAAGCGCGACGCTTTATCCAGCGGTGTGGTAAACGGTTTGTCAAATAGGGTGTCATGTTTGATGGTAGGCTTGGATTGGCTCATGGTGCGACTCGTTTTTGGATAATAGAACTTAAATTAGGAAATATTTGGCGATTTTGCTCGTCATTATGAAGCGAGACAAAGCAACGTATAGGTCATTCAATTTAACAAAGGTACAAGGCAACCGAGTGCAGATATATATGAAATATTTCAAGCGAGGTTAACGCTGTAATTTGTTTATAGTGAATGTCCTATAGCAAAAATCCATTATAACATTACTGTTTGTTACTTATCGCGTTTGGCTCGCCTGCTAAGCTGAATAAGTAGTGCTAAAGGTAGTGAGACATTGAAAAGAAACATTGAAAAATGAAAACATCACAACCAAGTACAGCACTTAACTCATATCTATAATAATAGGAAAAATTATGCAAACCATTATATTAGGCGGTGGCTGCTTCTGGTGTACCGAATCCATATTTTTATCAGTGAAAGGCGTGCAATCTGTTGTATCAGGTTATATGGGCGGCGATGCCGTATCAGCCAATTACGAAGATGTCTGTAGCGGAACGACAGGACACGTTGAAGTGATCAAAGTCGAATTTGATGACACTATCGTACCGTTAGAAGTTATCTTAGATGCTTTCTTTGCGACTCATGACCCCACCACGATGGATCGTCAAGGCAATGATATCGGTAGCCAGTACCGCAGTGTTGTGTTTTATACTGATGAAAATCAAAAACCAACTGTCGACCGTACTATTAATAAATTGCGTGATATGGGTGTCAGCGTGGTCACTGAAGTACATCCTGCCGTTGATTTCTACAAAGCTGAAGAGGCACATCAAGACTTCTTTAATAGAAACCCAGGACAAGGCTATTGCAACTTTGCAATCCCGCCAAAGCTTGCGAAACTACGTAAAGAATTCAGTCAGTACATGGTAAGCTAAATAGCGAATTGCATCAGCATTTATGTGTTTAGAATAAATGCTTAGCGCCATATTTGATAAAAGCCAAACGCCTATATTGCAAGCGTTTGGCTTTTTAATGTTGTCAGTAGTATCCATTAAATCGCTATCGCAACAAGCGTAAAATAAAGGCTAACCTCATGAATCCAGAATTTTGGCAAACACGCTGGCAGGAGAAACGCATTGGCTTTAATCAGTCTGCGGTGAATCCATTATTAGTGAAATACTTGAGCCATTTAAGCGTGCCAGCTGGTGGCTGCATCTTTGTACCTTTATGCGGCAAGTCGATAGATATGGTTTGGCTAGCAGCGCAAGGCTATGATGTGATGGGTGTTGAGTTGGTAGAAACAGCCGTACAGGAATTCTTCGCTGAACAAAATATCGTGCCCACCGTACATAAGCACACTACTACTTCTACTCTCAAATATTATCGAGGTCAGTTGTCGGGACAAACCATCACTTTATGGGTCGCTGATATTTTTGCGCTGACACCTAAAGATATTGGCACCATCGATGCCGTATATGATAAAGCTGCATTGATTGCCCTGCCAGCCGATATGCGTGTGAGGTATAGCGAGCACGTTCTACAGCTTCTTGATACTGCTGATAAAGGATATGCACCGCAACTATTAATAACGCTCAATTATGATCAGAGTAAAAGAAACGGGCCACCCTTCTCAATTGACGATGAACAAATACAACAGTATTACGGCCAGCATTATCAAATCAGCGAACTCGCCAGCGAACCTACTTCTATAGGATCGACGCCTGAATTAACGGTGACAGAGCATGTCTGGCTGTTAAATAATAACTAAAATGCTGAGCACAGCGATTAAGCAGCTATTAAAAAAATAACGGAGCGTTCTCATGAAAGTTTTAGTCAGTATGATAAGTTTAATCGCATTTTTATTGGTTGCACTGCCAGCACCGCTTTATAGATTTGGAGTTGTAGAGTTAGGCACGGCCTTTGCAGGATTTAAATTTGGTCTGGTTGTTGGTATTGCGGCACTCGTACTCTTGGCAATCCAAGTGTTATTTAAACGTAAAACGGTCAGCATAGCTAGCGCAGCAATAGCCGTTATATTTTCTGCGATTGCTATAGCCCTTCCACTGGGTATGATGACTACTGCCAAAAACGTACCACCGATTCATGATATTTCAACTGATGTAGTGAATCCACCTGAGTTTGTCGCGATTGCGCCACTACGTACAGATGCGCCAAATCCAGTAGAGTACGCAGGTGCAGAAGCGGCTGAACAACAACGCACGGCCTATCCTGATCTACAGACGTTGACCTACTCTCAATCAAAGCCTGAATTGGTTGAAGCATCCAAAAAAGCCGTTGAGAATTTAGGTTGGGAGCTTGTCAATACTGATGCAGATAAAGGCATCGTTGAAGCAACAGAGACCACTGCTTGGTTCGGCTTTAAAGATGACGTCATCATTCGTGTGACTGACAACGATAGCGAACGCTTGGTTGATATCCGCAGTAAATCAAGAATTGGTAAAAGTGACCTAGGTAAAAACGCGGCACGTATTCATGCGTTGATTGACGAGTTAGATAGTGTACTGTCAAAATAATGAGGTTTGGATAGGGTGTGAATGACCGAAGCCGTACTGATTTCATCACTCTATTCATCTCGACATTTTTACTTAAAACCCTCTTCTAATCTTGCGCCAGCGTCAATTTATAGTAACCATTCATAATCTTAGTCCTTCGATAGCTTTTCTTTACTGTTTAGATTGGTTACTCTAGGTCAATACTGCTTTTATCCACTTTGTTTTACTTCTCAATGACCGTTTCGATGTTTATAGGATATTTTCATGCGTTTGACTCCCTTTTCTACTTTATCGCTACTCAGTATTGCTGTCGGGCTAAGTTTTGCGAGCACCGCCCAAGCAGCCAGACCAGAGGCCCCGAACTTATCTAACGCCGAATTTCAACAATGTCTAGACGGGCTAAAAAATTCTAGCAAATTTCGTGGCGTCGACAGTTTTACCTTTAACAACTATCGCCCTACTCAGCCTGATCCTAGCGTGATTCAGTCACTCAATTATCAGCCAGAGTTTCAAAAAGACGTTTGGGATTATTTATCAGTGCTAGTGGACAAAGAGCGCGTAGAAGACGGTATCCGTGCCAAGCGCCAATGGAGCGATACACTGCGCCAAATCGAGTCACGTTATGGTGTAAAAGCTGAGCATGTACTTGGCGTTTGGGGCGTAGAATCAAACTTTGGTCAGACGTTAGGTACAAAACCATTGTTTGAGTCTTTGGCGACCCTATCTTGCTTTGATCGTCGCCAGAGCTACTTCCAAGGCGAGTATGCCAATGCCCTAAAAATCGTCCAAAATGGCGATATTGCACCGAGTGATATGACTGGCTCTTGGGCAGGTGCTTTTGGGCAAACACAGTTTATGCCAAGTACTTTTTTAGAGTTGGCAGTGGATTTCGATGGTGATGGTCGTCGCGACTTGGTCAATAGCGTGCCCGATGCACTGGCCTCTACGGCCAACTTCTTGGACAATCGTGGCTATCGTACTGGCGAGCCATGGGGTTACGAAGTCAAATTGCCTGATGGATTTTGGGCAGCCTCTAATCGTAAAAATAAAAAATCCATTAGCCACTGGCGCAATCAAGGGCTGACACTTGCTAATGGCGGCTCTTTACCGTCTGATTTGAGCAGCGCAGGTCTATTATTGCCTGCTGGAATAGACGGCCCTGCCTTTTTGGTCGGTAAAAACTTCGAGACGTTTTATTCATACAATGCCTCAGAAAACTATGCACTGGCCATTGCTCATTTATCAGACTTGATCACTTATGAAGACAGCAGCAAAACTGACTTTGTTACGGCTTGGCCAACAAATGATCCAGGTATCAGTCGCCAGCAATCTAAAGAGATTCAACAAGCACTGCTAAATGCTGGTTACGATATTGGTGGTGTGGATGGCATCATAGGAGACAATACCCGTACCGCTATTCAGCAGTATCAGACGAGCAAAGGGATTTTTCCAGCCGATGGCCGCGCAGGACAAACATTCTATCGAGCCATTATCGGTAATGCTGCGCCTAGCCAAGTCCAATATGGTCAGCCAGCAAATAGCCAACCCTTAAACCCTGCCTCTGCCGACCGAATGGGACAGCTGATCCAGCAGCAAACGACGATTCCTAATAGCTACTCGACACAGCCCGCTGCTCAACCTTCAACGACTGGCAATACACGTTATCGCCGCGTCACTGATGCTGATGGCACTATCAAACTCGTCCGTGTTGATGAAGGTTCGTAGGATTAAATAATCTGATCTTTAGAACATAAAAAAGCCACGCTATGATTAGCGTGGCTTTTTTGGTTTTTCAGAAAATTATATAGTTTTTTGAAAGCTAGAATAGCAACTTAAACGATAGGTGGTGGGTTCGGTTTGCCGTTATCTCCATCCCAATTTTCACGCGCTTTGTCATCTAAATCAGCGGCAGTTTTTGGTTCCCACTTGCCATTTTCTTTCCAGGTTGTATCGCCCCAGTCTGCATCTTCTTCCTTTCTATCCAAATCTTTGTAAGCTTGGCTAGGATCAATACCGCGACGTTTCATATCTGCCACTTGCTCTTCTAATGTATGAAACTGCTCAGCATCATGCATCGTTGTTTCTAAACCCTCAATTTCTCGTTTTAGCTCATCATTTTTAGCATTGTTCATCGTACGCTCTCCCTACTTATTAATATTATAGTTATCATTCTAAAACAGCTAACGTTGTTAATATTGTTAACTGACTGGCTTTATTATTACGGGTCTTAAGCAGATTCACAAGCATTGCACGTATGCTTTGTATTACAAAACGTAGTCGTGATTTCAAAGAGGGGTTTATCGTTGATTGTTATTGAGCACATCAACAAATAACAATGATCAGGGCGTGTCCTCAATTCAATCGATAGTCATCTAAATGGGTTAAAAATGGCTAAATCTTGCCAAACGGCGTCAAATAGCTGACTAATATCTCGATATTATCTGCGCTATTTTTCTTGTTTGACTGCGATTTATCTCATTTTTATCACCATTTTTAAAATGAGGACACGCCCTAGAAATCAGTCTTGCTTATTCGTGTTGGAGGTATGCTCTTGCAGTAAATTTTTTGCGTAAAAGGTTAACTTCCAAAGCTCTTGTGATACTCGAGTACTATAAGTCATCAACTGTATCCAGTTTGCACCGACCAGCTGACGTTGCAAATCATTGATATCAGCTTGAGAGATTTGGCAACGCGACACAGCATGCACATTTGGCATGACTCTCTTGATTTCTATTTCAGCTTTGGCGGTAATCAAGCGATTGATGGCATTTTGCAGACCATAGCTGGAGAAGGTAGACGGCATTTTTATTAGTACTATTAGTATTTGCTGCCAAGACAAGGTTAATGATCTGGTGACATCTGTTAAATTCCCACCTTCATAAGCTTGAGCACTATATTGGATATCAAAAATCTCTGTCAATACCAGTGGTTCACTGACTTCATCCGATGCCAAATCCTCATCAATATGACGGTCTTCTTTTATATTATTACTGCTTGGCGATACATCAATAGGTTTCTCGTTGGTCGTCTTGTTGCTGATGTTGTTGCTGGTGATAGTCACGTCCTCACTAGCTCTAACCCAACCACCCGTCATTTTATTATTGGCCACTGCATTATAGTGAGCCTGTATGAGTAATGGTTCGATATCCTCTTCTGTATCATAATATTGCAATAGATTGTCTTGCTTAGTCACTAACTTAATGAACTCTTGCAATTGACGGCTGATGACCGTCTCTTGATGGTGGTTTTTGACCAAAATAATCAGAGGCTTGAGCTTTGCTTTGGTGTTCAGATAACTCAAATGCATCTGACTAACACCGTTTTTCTGTACGGTCCCATAACTGTCGCCGACGATCATGACTGCATAATCACAAGAGTCAATACATTGGCGACCGTACAAAGATGCTTTTGATAACCGACTAGAAACATCATAGGTCAGGAATGCGCGGGTTTGAAAAAATATCGCTAAGCTGTCTAAGACCAACAATTGGTCATTGTCAGCACATATAACATGAATATGATAGCGGCGATTCGGCACAATTACCTCTAAGCGTAGGTCGTGGCATAAAAAGGATAAGATCTAAAGTAGGGCACAAAAATCTTGTTTTGCAAAGATTAGCATAGTCTTTACTTTAAAAGACGCACTCAATTTATTTTAACTGAACCATTGTTTTGAAAAGAGTATTGGATCAATGGGTCTGACAACAATCAGTCGAATAGTATTGCAACGCTCTCTCTTCGCCAAGCAATCGCTCAACTAAAGCGCATAGTTTATCACTATATTTGGTAGCATGAAAAGTTAATGGCGGTCTAATATTGGTATCTGATGTTTTGGTATCTATCTTATTAATAGTGTCCGCACGATATTCTCGTTTTTCAGTAACAAACAATGCAGACAGCTGATTTGCAATCAATAACTGTTTGACTCGTTCAGCAATCGCCTGTCCAGAGTCGACCACCTGTATCGGCAATTGCTGATGTTTGATTTCGTCTAATAAAAATGTCTTAAAAAACGGATAATGCGTACACCCCAACACCAGCTGATCAACACCTGCATTGGCAAATACCTGTATCTGCTGACGCAATTTTTGGGCGGTCTCATCATCTTCTGACATACCCGCCTCTACCCAAGGAACCAATTGCGGATCAAAATGCTTGGTAACTACTGTACCATTAGGATTGGCAAAATTGATAATAACATCATTTAATAAAGCGCCGTTTAAAGTCGCCTTGGTTGCGAGCACCGCCACATGACCACTCTTGCTGGCCAGTACGGCAGGTTTCAATGCAGGTACTAGGCCCACAATAGGCAGATGCGGATAGCAACGTCTTGCGGTGTCCAGCGCATAGGCTGAAGCGCTATTACAAGCAATGACGATCAATTTGCAACCTTGCTCATGCAACCACTCTACTGCTTTTAGCGTTAGCGCTTCAATATCTTCACTATCCCGATTGCCATAGGGCACATTTAGCGTATCAGCATAATATATATAACGCTCAGTGGGCAGTTGCTGTGCTAAATGCAAATAAACAGACAAACCACCAATGCCTGAATCAAACAGTCCAATTGGGGCGCTACGATTTTTACCGTTTATAATTGTGGTGCCAGACAGCTCCATTTCAGCTAGCGTCATCGTAATGGCGCTAAAACCCTTATCCTCAGAGATATCTGCTTTGAGCTTTTTGACTGTTTGGTTTGCCGTGATATCCATCTTTACACTAACACCGTTATTATATGATTCATTGGTCTCGTTACTCAGTTACATTTCGATATAGGCACGTTGTATATAGTGCACTACTCTATGTCAACTTTCTGTCATTTTTATACAATAAAAACACTTCAAGCTCACGCTTAGACAACATTATAAAATTATAGCATTCATCAAGAGATAGCAATCAATAGACAATAATAATCAGTTAGCAGGCATCGACAGGGAATAAGACTGTCCACCACTTTGTAAAGTCAGTATCGTCTCACCATTTTGCTCTGTTAATTCGCCAATTTCGGTCAAATGATAAAAAGTATTGCGACCAATAAGTGCGGTCAAACCATTTCTAACGGTCATATATGGGCGCACTTGTTCTGTAGAGGCTGACTCTGTAAAAGCTGACTCTTGACCGTGGTCAGCAGTATCCACCATGCCCATCCGATTTGCTGTATGGTTGATGTTAGGATTATACGCCTTTAATGTGATTGGATGCTCATTGTCCAAACGAACGACGTCGCCTGTCATCGTTGTAAACTCCAACCAACTTATATCGTTTTCATACACAATGCCGACATCATTAATCAGAAGTGGTGCGTCCTCTACTTGGATACGAATTTTTTGTACAGGGGTCTTTAAAAAGTATTCAATAACGCCATTATTTTCTTCCTTCCACAAGATAGTAGCGAACAAACTGACCAATGACTCTCTGGTCATTTGGCCTCCTTCGTGCCACCATTCGCCATTTGCTTTGATGGTCAAATCGATATCAGCAATATCTGTAGGATGCCACTTTTCGAGCGGTGGTATTGCCCGCCCTTCGCGCATCCCAGCAGTAGACTTAAGGTACTGGCTCAGGGCATCCATATTGTTTAGGCCAGAGGGCTTACCATTTAGGGCTTGGGCATGATTATTACTGATGTCATCAACTCTATTATTATCGTTATTCATCACTCAATCCTTTATTCAGTATTCAAAGTTTGGCATATCTACTATTACTATAAATTTTTGTTTCAGGTATGATGAAACTTCATCGTTATAACAACCTCATTTCCTTAACATTACCTTAGCACCGATACTCATAAATGCGTATCGTGTTTGTAGGACTTTTCTTTTATAATGAGTAACGATTTTTTATTGAAATGGTCAAGTGGGTGTTGTATTGATGACACATTTTACGTTATGTGTTGATATCTTTGAATAAATTGATGCCAACCATGACATGTCAATTGATGCCGCAAAGACAGTTTTATCGGGCAGCCATATGTCTGAGTGACATTAGCGCCGCAAGTCTATTATTCAGTTGTTAAGCTAATGATGCCCTGAGATAAGCCACTAAAAGTTTAGGAGTAGGTATGCAAGAGCAAGACAATCAAACGCCAGTTATTGATGGTAATACTGTGAATGCTGATGCACCAGTAGCGACAGAGACAACAAAGTTAGAAAAAGCAAAACCAGTCGTAGAGCCTGTTGCAGCGGAGCCTGAGATCGAACGTGAGTCAATGGAGTTTGATGTTATCATCGTCGGTGGCGGACCTGCAGGTCTGTCTGCTGCCATTCGTCTGCGCCAGCTTGCTATTGCAGCTGGTAACGATGAATTCATGATTTGTGTGGTCGAAAAAGGCTCTGAGTTTGGTGCTCATACCTTATCTGGCGCAGTCATCGAACCACGTGCGTTGAACGAGCTGATTCCAGATTGGAAAGAAAAAGGCGCACCGCTTAACGTGCCAGCGACCGAAGATCGCTTCTATTATTTAAACTCAGCCACACGCTCTACTAAAGTGCCTGACGCTTTGATTCCAGGGCCAATGCATAATGACGGCAACTATATCGTCTCCTTGGGTAATGTGGTTCGTTGGTTGGCCGTACAAGCGGAAGAATTAGAAGTCATGATGTTCCCAGGCTTCCCTGCTGATGACATTTTATATAATGACGATGGCTCTGTACGCGGTGTCTTAACGGGTGATATGGGCGTGGCTGCTAATGGCGAAGCCAAGCCAAGCTTTGAGCCTGGTTATGAGCTGCTTGCCAAATATACTATCTTTGCTGAAGGTAGCCGCGGTCACCTAGGCAAACGCTTGATCAGCCGTTTTGATCTTGATAAAGATTCTGATCCTCAGCATTATGGTCTTGGCTTAAAAGAGCTGTGGGACGTTGCGCCTGAAAAGCATGAGCAAGGCGTAGTGATGCATGGTCTTGGCTGGCCATTGACCGAAACGGGTTCTACTGGTGGCTGGTGGTTGTACTTTGATGAAAACAACCAAGTAAGCTTTGGTCTCGTCGCTGACTTGTCTTACCACAATCCATATATGTCGCCATTTGATGAGATGCAGCGTTTGAAGACGCATCCTGTCATTAAAAACGTACTAGAAGGCGGTAAGCGTATTTCTTACGGCGCACGGGCTTTGACCAAAGGTGGTCTAAACTCACTACCGAAGTTTACTTTCCCAGGTGGTGTTTTGGTCGGTGACGACGCTGGCTTCTTGAACCCTGCCAAAATCAAAGGGACTCATACCTCGATGAAATCAGGTATGTTGGCAGCCGAAGCTATCTTTGAAGCCTTACAAGCTGATCGTCAGCATGACGAAGTCGTTGCTTATAGCACGATGTACAAAGAGTCATGGTTGTATCAAGACAACTATGAGTCACGTAACTTCTCGCCTGCGATACATCGCATGGGTCTGTTTATGGGCGGTGCGTTCACCTTTATTGAGCACAATCTATTAAAAGGTAAAATGCCACTTACCTTACATGACAACATCCCAGATTACGATCAATTAGAGCGTGCCAACCATGCTTATCAACCAACTTACCTCAAACCTGATGGCAAGCTGGTATTTGATAAATTGTCGTCGGTATTTATCTCTAATACCAACCACGCTGAAGACCAACCAACGCATCTAAAACTCACTGACCCAACGGTGCCTGTTTCGATCAACTTACCGTTGTATGCTGAGCCTGCGCGTTTATATTGCCCAGCGGGTGTATACGAAGTGGTCAAAGATGCTGAAGGTGCCAAGTTTGTTATCAATGCGCAGAACTGTGTGCATTGTAAGACCTGTGATATCAAAGACCCTTCACAGAATATCACTTGGGTAACGCCAGAAGGTGGCGGCGGTCCTAACTATCCAAACATGTAAATCAGGATATTTCTGGTTTGAGCGATGACAGTTAACCTCATCAAAACCATGCGCTAATAAAAAAACCGCCCTGCTCTTTATAAGAGTCGGGCGGTTTTTTAATGCTTAAAACAAGCAATTTTTCTTAGTCCATGCTGCTTAATCTGTCCACGCATCACGATTGGCTTCGTCTTTCAACTTCACAAAATCATCAGGGTTAAATTTAATCTGGTCACCTGTTTTGCCTTCTTTAATCTGACGCTCATAATCACGCAGTATTCTGAGTGCGACTGGAGACAAGAGTAAAATAGCCACTAAGTTGACCAAGGCCATTAGACCCATGGATAAATCAGCAAAGTTCCATATGGCAGGTAGACTGGCAACAGAGCCAATAAATACCATACCCAATACCATAAAGCGGAAAATCATGATCATCACTTTAGCGTTTTTGGCACCAGAAATAAACTCAAGATTTGACTCACCATAGCTGTAGTTGGCAATGATAGAAGTGAATGAAAAGAAGAAAATAGCAATTGCCACAAACACCACACCCAGATCACCCACATACTGTGATAATGCTAGCTGCGTCAGCTGAATGCCTTCTTGCTCGACATTGGGATCGACCACCCCTGACAAAATAATAATCGATGCAGTTGCGGTACAGATGACAAGCGTATCCATAAACACGCCTAGCATTTGCATAAACCCTTGCACTGCTGGATGGTCAGGATGGCTCTTCGCCGTTGCCGCTGCGTTAGGCGCAGAACCCATACCTGCTTCGTTTGAAAACAGACCACGTTTGATACCGTTAATCATCGCCTGCGCAATACCATAACCGATCACACCGCCTGCTGCTTGCTCAAAACCAAATGCTGATTTTACAATCAACACAATCGCAGCTGGGAATTGGCTAAAGTTAGTGACGATAATAAATAGCGCCAACAAGATATACAAAATAGCCATAACGGGTACGATTTTACCCGCAATACGCGCCACTGAGCGCAAGCCACCGAATACCACAGGTGCCACCAGTACTACCAATATCAAGCCTGTCATCCATGTTGGGATGCCAAAGGCTTCATTGGTTGCTTGAGCAATCGTATTTGACTGTACACCGTTGAATGCCAGACCAAAAGCCACTAGCAAACATAATGAGAAAAACACTGCTAGCCAGCGCTTGCCCAGACCTTTTTCAATATAGTAAGCCGGTCCGCCACGGTACACATTATCATTGTGCGGCACTTTATATGCCTGTGCCAATGTTGATTCGATAAAGCTTGTCGACATACCGACGATTGCCGTCATCCACATCCAAAACACAGCACCTGGACCACCTAAATAAATCGCAATCGCTACCCCTGCCAAGTTACCAGTGCCAACACGCGCGGCCAATGACGTCATCAATGCTTCAAACGAGCTGATACCACCATCTTTACGCCCTTGATTCGACACGCGCAGCAACTTCCACATATGGCCAAAATGACGAAACTGAATAAAACGTGTAGCGACGGTGAAGTAAAGACCTGCACCAATCAGTAAGAACATCAGTAGCCCATACCAAGGGTTACTAGCGATCAACCAGTCATTGTTACCCCAGATAATACCGACACCATAGTTTACGATGCTATTAAACCAACCTGCTATCCCTTCGTTCATATGGATTCCTTATTCATTCTTTATATACTTTACTTAAATTTCACATTGATATCGGATTTTGATTCGTCAAAACCTTGAAAGGTTCTGCGCGAAATGTCCGATACCAAAACAACATGTGCATAATATAGATATTCAGTGACTTGCGACCATCACGTTTGGTTATCGACTTCATATATTTATTTTTAAAATAAATAGTGCTTATATTTCATATTGTATAGAATGGTTTAAGTGATAATTTAACC
>NZ_JASDDJ010000061.1 GCF_030407455.1 Psychrobacter sp. 5A.1 | reverse complement strand
GGCTGGATGGAGAATAATTTACCTAAACTGTTCTATGATATGGGTTGTACTAGTTTTATTGTGGATCGACTATACCATCATCCACATATACAGATGGCTAATCTAATAGCAATTTTGGGTAAAGATATTGTTGAGTCATGGATGAAAAATAAGTGGTTAGAATTTATCCTAATGCCTGATATATATAAATTAAATTTTGATAATTCTTACATAGATAAAAGCACAAGTGAGTTCTCAGAGAGAACTACTGGACCAATTAAAAATATTAGACCAAAGATAAATATGTACTAATATTTTTCTTCCATTCAAAATCCTACTAAAACTTGCTACACTACACGCGCATTAGCAAATTCCACAATTAGACTAGTGTTATCACCCATTTTGAACTAATAAAGTCTATTTCAAATGCATGCGATATAAGGAAGCCGAGCGCAGATTGTACCCAGCGTACATCAAGCGAGGATGACACAATAGCGTATTTATTTGCACCAGACTACTAACCCAACGCACT
Organism: Psychrobacter sp. 5A.1; assembly: GCF_030407455.1. Classification (GTDB taxonomy): domain Bacteria; phylum Pseudomonadota; class Gammaproteobacteria; order Pseudomonadales; family Moraxellaceae; genus Psychrobacter. The sequence continues at coordinate 19,028 of NZ_JASDDJ010000061.1, read as the reverse complement.
AGGTTTACGACCTAGCCAGCAGGAGAAAAACATGAGTACCACTCAAAGTAGCAATATCCAAGATAGCACCACTACAGCTGATAACAAGTCAGCCCCCGTCTACGATAGCGTGACCAATAATATCGTCGTTGCGGCACTCTATAAATTCACACGCTTTAGTGATTTTAAGCAATACCGTGAGCCAATCTTAAATACCATGCTCGATAACGATGTAAAAGGTACTTTATTGATTGCCGCTGAAGGCATTAACGGTACGATTTCTGGTACACGCCAAAGTATTGATACTGTCCTCGACTATCTGCGTAGTATCGAAGCGATTGGCACATTTACCTTTAAAGAGTCATATACCAACGAACAGCCATTTTATCGTACTAAGGTAAAACTCAAAAAAGAAATCGTCACCATGGGTGTCGAAAATATCGATCCTTTGCAATCGGTCGGCCGTTATGTAAAACCAAGCGAATGGAATGCACTAATCTCTGATCCTGATGTCATTCTTATTGATACTCGTAACGATTATGAAGTGCAAATCGGTACCTTTAAAAATGCCGTCAATCCAAATACTGAGACCTTCCGCGAGTTCCCAGAATACGTAGCAAAAGAGATGGATCCAGCTAAGCATAAAAAAGTCGCGATGTTCTGTACTGGTGGTATCCGCTGCGAAAAATCCACTGCCTATATGCGTGAACAAGGGTTTGAAGAGGTTTATCACTTAGAAGGCGGCATCCTAAAATATCTAGAAGAAGTGCCTGCTAGCGACTCTATGTGGGAAGGTGACTGCTTTGTCTTTGACAACCGTGTATCGGTCAATCACAACTTAGAAAAAGGCAGCTACGAGCAATGTTTCGCATGCCGCATGCCGATTACTCAAGAAGAGATGCAAAGCAGCGCCTATATTAAAGGCGAGTCATGCCCGCATTGTATCGATAAAGCAACTGAAGAGCAAAAAGCCCGTTTCCGTGAACGCGAGCATCAAATGCAGCTAGCGAAAAAACGTGGTGAAGCGCATATCGGCAGCGACGTGATAGATGTGATAGAGAAACGCAAAGCCGCTAAAACTGAAGCACGTCTGCAAGCGGAAGCCGCAAACAACGCCAAAGCTAACTAGATTTAGATTTAGCAAAATAAAAAAGAGAGGCTCTCATTAATAGAGCCTCTCTTTTTTTATGACAAATTATCAGCACTTATCGAAACAATCAGTGCTGATAGAGTTGATCCAATTTAAAAGTGGCACAAGGCAACCAAGTGCAGATGTCTGTGTAATACTTCAAGCGAGGTTAACGCTGCAACGCTTTTATAGTGGACTGACTATACTAAAATAAAATACGTACGCGGATGGTTTCTTCTACGTCTTTTAATTGGTCTAACGCAGCGGTTGAGTCACTATAATCCACATCCATAATCAAATAACCAACATCGCCCTCTGTCATAAGACTCTGGGCTAAAATGTTAATGCCTGCTTCAGCAAACAGACGGTTAATCTGAGACAGTACGCCTGGTACGTTTTTGTGAATATGTAGCAGACGATGCGAATTTTCTTTGAACGGAACAGAAACTTCTGGGAAGTTCACCGCCGTTGCTGTATCACCTTGATCAGAGTATCTGACGAATTTATCCGCTACTTCTAAACCAATATTGGCCTGTGCTTCTTGCGTTGAACCACCAATATGCGGCGTCAAAATCACATTATCAAACTTACGCAGTGGCGACTCAAACTCTTCGTCAGCTGATTTTGGCTCTTTTGGGAACACGTCAATCGCCGCGCCCAATATTTTGCCAGACTCAAGCACAGCAGCGAGGTCATCAATCTCTACACAAGTACCACGTGCGGCATTGATAAAGTAGCTGCCTTCTTTCATTTGGGCGAACTGCTCAGCTTTCATCATATAACGGGTGCTTGGCACATCAGGCACGTGCAATGTCACGATATCAGCCGTTGATAGTAACTCTTCTAGACTACCAACTTGTACCGCGTTGCCTAGTGGCAGTTTGGTCACGGCATCATGATAAATGACCTTCATACCGAAGCTTTCTGCCAAGACAGACAACTGTGAGCCGATAGAGCCGTAGCCAACGATACCAATAGTCTTGCCACGCACTTCGTGTGAGTTGGTTGCAGACTTGCCCCAGCCGCCGCGATGCACGGTGGCATTCTTTTCAGGGATACCGCGGTACAGCATAATCGCTTCCGCCAATACCAGCTCAGCCACCGAACGAGTATTCGAGTATGGCGCGTTAAAAACTGGAACCCCGAGGTCACGAGCCGCTTCTAGATCTACTTGGTTAGTACCAATACAAAAGCAACCAATGCCGATCAATTTGTGCGCATGCTCAAGCACTTCACGTGTCAGCTGAGTGCGCGAACGAATCCCAATAAAGTGCGCATCTTTGATCTTTTCGATTAGCTCGTCTTTGTCTAAGGCGTGACTGATATTTTCGATATTGTGATAACCAGCACCTTCCAATACTTTTTGGGCATTGTCATGTAGACCTTCAAGCAATAAAAACCGGATTTTGTCTTTTTGTAGTGATAACGCCATATGAGAACTGTCCTATAATTGTCTTATAAAATTATCTGAGAGATAATCTATGATGGATGAAACGAAAACAGTCTCGATATCTTACACAAAATTCGACGCCGATGTTAGCAGATTAGATGAATTATTGGTTATCAAGCCTGAAAAAATTTTATGCTATAGTGAATCATTCTGTTTGAAATTGACCAAAGCGTTTTTTGTTGTTTACCCTCTTTCATACATACAGATTCTATATATAGAGAGTATCACCTACTTGTTGCTGCCACGAATTGACTGATCACTGACCTGACAGAGGTTTCGTTATATAATAGTCAGCCCCAGCATCGTGCTTACGCCAATATTGAGATTTAATCATGACGCCAACTACCGCTCAGCCCATACCCAATACCCATACAACTGCTGTTCAAGCTATCTTGAGCACACTGGTTGATGTGCATCAATTCGACCCCAGCCAAATCAAAACCGACGCTGAGAGCTTAGCGCACTGGGGCAAAGACTGGACCAAGCATTTTGCGCCAGCGGCTGCTGCCATCGTCTTTCCGAAAACTACTGAGCAAGTGCAATCCATCGTACTGCTTGCCAATGAAAACAATGTCGTCCTAACCCCGAGTGGTGGTCGTACAGGACTCTCTGCTGGTGCAGTCGCTGCCAACGGTGAAATCGTCGTCAGCATGGATAAAATGAACCATATCGGACAGTTCTATCCTGCCGATCGCATGGTTGAAGTTGAGGCCGGTGTCATCACTCAGCAGTTGCAACAATTCGCAGAGTCCAAAGACTTGTACTATCCTGTCGACTTTGCCTCAGCAGGATCAAGTCAAATCGGCGGCAATATCGGTACCAATGCTGGCGGTATCAAAGTCATTCGCTATGGCATGACCCGTCAATGGATCATGGGGCTGACCGTCGTCACGGGTAAAGGCGATATCTTGCAGCTGAATCGCGGTATGGTAAAGAACGCCACAGGTTATGATCTGCGCCAATTATTTATCGGTAGTGAAGGCACACTAGGTTTAGTCACCCATGCGCAAATCAAGCTGGAACGTCAGCCGCAAGACCTAAACGTCATGGTACTGGGCATGGACAGCTTTAACGATGTTATGAACGTGCTCTCTGCCTTTCAGGCACAGATTGACTTAACGGCTTTTGAGTTCTTTGACGATGTGGCGATTGATAAACTGATGGCACACGGTCAAGTACAAGAGCCATTTGAATCACGCACCAAGTTTTATACATTGCTAGAGTTTGAAGCACCTTATGAGCCAATCATGGACAAAGCCATGGCGATATTTGAGCATTGTATGGAGCAAGGTTGGGTCGTCGATGGTGTCATGAGTCAGAGCTTGGCACAGGCCGAAGAGCTGTGGAAACTGCGTGAGTATATCTCGGAGACCATTTCAGTGTTTACCCCTTATAAGAATGATGTATCGGTACTAATAAGCCACGTACCGACCTTTATCGAAGAGATTGATCACATTGTCAGCAGTAACTATCCTGACTTTGAAGTGTGCTGGTTCGGTCATATCGGTGATGGCAATTTGCATCTCAACATCTTAAAGCCTGAAAACATGAGCAAAGATGACTTCTTTGCTGAGTGTCAGGTCGTCAATAAATATGTGTTTGAGACGGTACAGAAATATGGTGGTTCAGTGTCTGCTGAGCATGGCGTGGGCATGACTAAAAAGCCATATCTACAATACAGCCGCAGCGAGACTGAGATTGATTATTTACGAGAGGTCAAAAAAGTCTTTGACCCAAACAATATCATGAATCGTGGTAAGATTTTTGATATGTGATGGGCTGATTGCTCACGGGATTGAGGGTATCTTAAATGTTTAACCTACCCTCAATAAAAAAGACGCTAACCCATGAAGGCTAGCGTCTTTTTTTGGCTTATAAAAGCGATAATTTATAAATATAGTAGTATCAGCGCCACCACCAGTAGTACACTCAACATTCCTTGAATAATCAAAAATGCTTGATGCGGGGCCGCGATATGGCGAAACATATTGCCCAACGCATTATAAGTAATGCCTGCTGCTTTGATATGTGGCGGGCTGTCAAAAGTTTTGATGATTTGCAAGAACTGTTCGGTTCGATCAGACGACCAACCATGCGGTGCAAATGGCAAATACGGTGACAATTGCATCGCCTGCCTTTTGGTCGCTGGTGACCACAACCAACGCTCCAAAAACAGCAAGCGCATACGCCAGTCGGCAAAGCTGCGATGATTGATGACTTGTAATAGCAACACTTCTACACTTTTATGACGACTATCGGCAAAGATACGTTTTTGCAACGCCATAACATCTGACTTTTTACCTTCGATACACTGCAAAAAATGGCCATTACCATAGCATAGCGTGCCGGTGATGCTATGCTGTTGATTGTAGTGACGGGCATGGCCTTCGACTTCCTCAAATATAGACGTGCTCAAGCGTGAGCCAACCGTCAGCGTACTGACATAGACCAACTGAACCAGCGATGAGTCTTCTATCTCATCCCATTTAATGATTCTACTGGTGTGATTTAAGGGCATAATATAATAATCCTAAAAAGCCGATGAAAGACGGCTAAACAAAACAAGCAAAACAATACTATGCCTGAGCTAAACAAGAAATCTGACTCACAAAAACGTAGCAAATAGTTACCACGTAAGACTGTTATTACCGTAACAGCTTGCTATCATAACAAGCAAAACGAAAGGTACTGATAGATATTATTTAGATTCTATATTGAGATAATAAATAAGGCGTGTTGAACCTGCACAAATAAGACAGTAGTGGCACTAGCGCTAAATGATGCTTTTGTCACTGTCCACAGGTGCGATAGGTATTAAGCGATATAGCATGTGACGATTATAATCGTTTCATCATCATCTCATTCAGTCAAAATAAATACCAAATATAGTGAGAAAAACGACATAAAATATCATCATAACCTATTGTAAATACGGCAATAAATTATTGTAACGACAATGTCTTCCTATTGGAATATTTTTATTACTTTTTTGCACAAGAACCGGCACAGCCAAGTGCTACCATCCAACTATTTGATACCACTAAATTCAGTAGATATGTAAAACAGGAATATTATGAGCAAAATAGAAAAACTAGATGATTTTCATTTGACGATTGCTGAAATCAAGAAAAAAGACTATCCACAATTAAAAGCATTGATGGATCGTGTCTATGTAAACTTAGGTGGCGCATGGTCAAAGACCACCATTCATACTTTAATCGATGCCTTTCCTGAAGGTCAAATTGCACTGTTTGATCACGACCAGCTGATTGGTATCGTGCTCTCTATGCGCGTCGATTATGCCAAGTTTTCTAATCCACATACTTATGATGACTTAATTGGACAAAAAAACATCATCAGAGACAATCCTGAAGGCGATGCTATTTATGGTTTGGATGCACTCATCGATCCTGATTATCGTGGCTATCGTCTCGGCCGTCGTCTGTATGATGCACGCAAAGAGCTGTGCCGACAGTTGAATTTACGCGCTATTTTGGCGGGTGGACGCATACCTAATTACCATAATTATAAAGATTTGACCCCAGGCGAATATATCGATGCGGTTGAAAGTCGTGAAATTCATGATTCTGCCCTGTCTTTCCAGTTATCAAACGGCTTTATTGTCAAACGTATCTTGACCGCATATCTACCTGATGACAAGCAATCAAAAGGCTTTGCTACCTTGCTTGAGTGGGCAAATATCTATTACGAGCCCAAAGACTATAAGCCCAACACGCGTAAATCCGAGGTGCGTATTGGTGGTATCCAGTGGCAGATGCGTGAAGTCGAATCACCTGAAGAATTACTACAACAGGTTGAGTTTTTTGTCGATATCATGGCCGATTACAACTCTGATTTTGCCTGCTTGCCTGAATTTTTTAATGCGCCATTGATGGGTTTGTGCGAAGAAACGGATCAAAATCTCGCGATTCGTTTTTTGGCAGGTTATACAGAATGGTTCAAAAACGAAATATCACATTTGGCCGTCAGCTATAACGTCAATGTCATTACAGGCTCTATGCCGTTATTGGATGAAGACGATATCTTATATAATGTCAGCTATTTGTGTCGCCGCGATGGTACAGTTGAAGAGCAGCGCAAAATCCACATTACCCCACATGAGCGTAGCGCTTGGGTAATCGAAGGTGGCGACGAGGTCAAAGTATTTGATACCGATGCGGGACGTATCGGCATCTTGGTCTGCTATGATGTTGAATTTCCCGAACTTGCACGCCTTATGGCACTTGATGACATGGATATCTTGTTCGTGCCCTTCTGGACCGATACCAAGAACGGCTACTTACGTGTGCGTCACTGTGCGCAAGCACGCGCGATTGAAAACGAATGCTATGTGATGATTTGTGGGTCAGTGGGCAACTTACCGCAAGTTGAGAGTTTGGATATTCAGTACGCTCAATCGTCGATTTTTTCACCATCAGATTTTGCGTTCCCGCATGATGCGATTATGGCAGAGACCACTGCCAACACGGAGATGGTATTTTTCTCTGATGTGAACTTAGACAAACTTATCCATGTGCGTAACGAAGGCTCAGTACATAACCTGATTGACCGCCGTGATGATTTGTTCAGCTTAAAGTGGAAGCGCAAAGCCAAAGTTCCAGCGAGCAAGTTGAATGATGAAGAACGCCGTGAAAATTCAGGCAGCGTACTCATTGGCAATCCATTACAAAATCGCGCACAAAAGCCTTAATCAGGTGGGTAGATAACTTACCTGTTAACAACTATGTAATCAAATTTGTGAATAACACGGCTGATATTTCAGCCGTTTATTTTATCTACCAAAAACATGTAGGATAACCAAGCAGCCACTATGACGACTGATATTAATAGTAAAGAGCGCCTTCCTGCAAAAACAACCAGACAAAAAGTAATGTCTGTATTTAAGACGGTGCTGTTATACGGTCTGATGTTTGTTGTGATTTATACCGCAGTCAACTGGTGGCGACAGCCTGTCATGCCAGCCAATCCTCAGTTGCAATTGATGGACTATCAAGGGCAAGCCGTTGATTTGGCCGCGCTGAGTCACGAGCAGCCGACACTGGTATATTTTTGGGGTACGTGGTGTTCAGTCTGTAGCTTTACCTCTCCAACGATAAACAAGCTGGCCGCCGCAAATAATTATCCTGTTGTTACTATCGCCGTTCAATCAGGATCTAACCAAGAGTTGCAGAATTACCTGACTGAAAAAAACTTCAACTTTACGACGGTAAATGATCAAGAAGGTTATATCTTTGACGACTGGCAAGGACAAGTCACGCCTTCGTATGTCATTCTAAAAGATGGTGAGATGACGCAAGGCCTGACGGGGATTCAGCCACTTTGGTCATTGAAGTTACGACTGTGGTTATCGTCGGTTTTTTAGCAGCTGATACATACATCCTTTGCCTCTCACTCAATCGACACTCAGAGAGGCCCTGCTTAAGGTTTAGTCAACGATATATGACGCAGATAAACGGTTGATATTGGACAAAATTAGGGCGATATCGCTCAGCTCTTTTTACCCTACCCTTTTTGTCATATAATAGCTGCCGATCTAAAAAAATTTTATCATTATTTTTATAAGCATATTTTATGTTGCAATCGTCTCGTTACCATTTATTATTGACGTAACTATTTACGGACTAATGAGCGACAATGGTTATTTATTGGCATGATGGTTGATAAACCAACTATGATGAGCAATATACTTACTATTCGTAATTGAACATTTCAACACAGCGTAAACCTCAGTACTATATTGAAATACATTGAACATCGAGCCTTGTATCCGGTTTTGAACCGACACACAAACCTACCTTTTAAAAAGATACCTTCTATGACTGATAAAAGCACTGACACGCCAAGCCAAGATTACAAAGACACACTGAACCTTGCGGACACGCCATTTGCGATGCGCGCAAACCTTGCTAAACGCGAGCCAGATTGGCTGGCTGCTTGGGAAGCAGACGATGTGTATGGCAAAATTCGTCAGGCACGTGCCGGTGCAACCAAGTATATTTTGCATGATGGCCCTCCCTACGCCAATGGTCAGATTCATTTGGGTCACGCGGTCAATAAAGTATTAAAAGACATTATTGTAAAATCAAAAACCATGTCAGGATTTGACGCGCCTTATGTCCCTGGTTGGGATTGTCATGGTCTGCCAATCGAACAAAAAGTCGAAGCCAAGGTCGGTAAAGTTGGTCAAAAAGTTTCTGCTACCGAATTCCGTGGTCTGTGCCGCGAATACGCGAGCACTCAGATTGAACTGCAAAAAACAGACTTCAAACGCTTAGGTGTGTTTGGTGATTGGGACAATCCTTATTTGACCATGAACTTTCATCAAGAAGCCAATATCGTACGTGCGCTTGCCAAAATCTATGACAACGGTCATGTGACTCGCGGTATGAAGCCTGTCAACTGGTGCTTGGACTGTAGCTCTGCCCTAGCAGAAGCTGAAGTAGAGTATCAAGATAAAGTCTCTGATGCGATTTATGTCAGTTTTGATGTGCTCGGTACAGATAAAGTGGCCGCACTAGCTGAAGTAGCGGGTAATATCGCTGCTGTTATTTGGACCACCACGCCATGGACGTTACCTGCCAACCAAGCTATCTCAGTACATCCAGAGCATAACTATAGCGTGGTTGCTACCGAAAAAGGCAACCTGCTACTCGCAGCGGATCTTGTAGAAACTGCGTTGACAGAGCTCAAACTAGAAAATAACGGCATCCTAGCAACCGTATCAGGCAGCGAGCTTGAAGGGTTACGTGCCCAGCATCCACTGATTGAAGACCGTCAAGTACCGCTCATCTTAGGCGATCACGTAACCACAGATAGCGGTACTGGTCTGGTACATACCGCACCTGGTCATGGTTTGGACGATTATATCGTTGGTCTAAAATATAACTTACCGGTGGAAAACCCTGTAAGCGGTACGGGTGTTTATTTAGACAGTGCGGCGGTATTTGCAGGCGAGCACATCTATAAAGCCAATCCAAAAATCATCGCCACATTGCATGATAATGGGCATTTAATCAGCCATACCAAAATTGAGCACAGCTATCCGCATTGCTGGCGCCATAAGTCACCGATTATTTTCCGTGCCACCCCTCAGTGGTTTATCAATATGGAAACCAAAGGCTTACGTGATCGCGCGCTTGCTGACATTCCATCGGTTAGCTGGACGCCAGCATGGGGACAAAACCGTATCGAAGCAATGATGACAGGCCGTCCTGATTGGTGTATCTCACGTCAGCGTACGTGGGGCGTGCCAATCACTTTCTTCACTCACAAAGAAACAGGCGAATTGCATCCAAACACGCTTGAGTTGATGGAAGTCGCGGCACAAAAAATCAATGAAGGCGGCGTGGAAGCGTGGTTTGATGCCAGCTGTGAAGATTTCTTAGGCAGCGAGGCCGCTGACTATGACAAAGCGACTGACACATTGGATGTTTGGTTTGACTCAGGCACGACGCATTTTGCCGTACTTGATCAGCGTGATGAATTGACCAACCCAGCAGACATATATCTAGAAGGCTCTGACCAACATCGCGGCTGGTTCCAAACATCATTATTGACATCGGAAGCCATGTATGAGCGCCCACCGTTCAAGCAAGTATTGACCCATGGTTTTGTGGTCGATGAAAACGGTCGCAAGATGAGTAAATCACTGGGCAATATCATCACGCCGCAAGAAGAGATTAACAAAACGGGTGCGGACATGCTGCGCCTGTGGATTGCGTCGAGCGACTATCGTTATGAGATGAGCGCAGGTAAAACGGTCTTTAAAGGCGCGATCGATATGTATCGCCGTATCCGTAATACCTTACGTTTCTTGCTTGCCAACACCGACGACTTTAATCCAGTGACTGACAGCATTGATGTCAATGAGCTAGTGAGTCTTGATAAGTTTATCATTGAGCGTGCACAAAGCGTACAAGCGCAAATCATTAGCGCTTATGATGCAATGGATTTCCACCAAGTCACTCAGCACATCACTGCGTTTTGCTCACAAGACTTGGGTAGCTTCTACTTAGATATCATCAAAGATCGTCAGTACACCACACAGGCAGATGGACAGCCGCGTCGCTCTGCGCAGACGGCTATCTATCATATCACTCATGCACTGATTCGCTGGATCACACCGATCTTGTCATTCACCGCGCAAGAGGCTTGGGAAGTACTGAACCAACGTGATGCTGATAAAGGCGGCTATGTATTCACTCAAGAGTGGTATAAATTCCCAGCATTTGAGCTAAGTGCGATCAGTAATGACGATTGGCAGCGCATTATGTTCGCCAAAGATATGGTGAACAAACATATCGAAACGGCGCGTGGTGAAAAAATCATCAATGCAAACTTATCTGCCGATGTGAATCTGTACGCTGACGGTGCAATGTATGAAAGCCTAGCCAAGCTTGATGAAGAGCTTCGCTTTGTACTCATCACTAGCAACGCAGCGCTAAAGCCAATGAGTGAAGCCCCTGCCGATAGCATCAAACAGACAGATGATGCGACCGAAACCAATACCGAAGCGTCCGTAGATTTAGTGGTACAAGTAAGCGCGGCTACTGGTACTAAGTGTGTACGCTGCTGGCACATCCGTGATGATATCGGCACAGATAGCACACACCCTGAGCTATGCGCGCGCTGCGTGACCAATGTCAGTGGCGACGGTGAGGTGCGCCATTATGCCTAACTCCACGGACTCATCTGATAATACGCAGCCGCTGGTTGATGTCGATCATTCGCCCAAACCTGCTCATGCAACCACAGGTAGCTCGACCATGCCTAAAAGCCGTCTGAACAAGTCAACAAATAGGACACCAAAACTGGTCGCCAATGGCAGTCGTGCTTTTATGTGGTACTTTCTGGCGCTGATTATCGTTATTATTGATCAGTGGACCAAGTGGTTGGCTGAAACCAAACTGACCTTTCATGAGCCCGTACCAGTGATTGAGCCATTTCTCAATTGGACATTGGCTTATAACTATGGTGCGGCATTTAGCTTTTTGGCGGATGCGGGTGGTTGGCAAAAGTGGTTTTTTTCAGGACTGGCATTACTCATGTCGCTGTTTTTGATTATCTATTTGATCAAAGCGCCACGCAAAGCCACGCTGTTATCGTTTGGCTTAGCACTGGTGCTTGGCGGTGCAGTTGGCAACCTTATTGACCGCCTACTACATGGTCATGTCATCGATTTTATCCATGTACATAATGCTGATATCTGGCATTATCCTATCTTCAATATTGCAGATATGGGCATCAGTATTGGTGTGGCGATGATTGTCATTGATATGCTGTTTTTGGAAAAAAAGCGTGAAATGCCACGGCCATAATTGCGTGTAGTTAGATAAACCAGTTCAATTCATAAATAAAAAGGTGGGTTACGCAGTCGTAACCCACCTTTTTTTGTCCGTTAGTATGGTTATATAGTCAAAGAACTGTAAAATAGGTACAAGGCAGCCGACTGCAGATTGTACAAATAGTACATCTAAGAAGGGTAGCGCCGTAGCGGTTTAGTAGTTCACCGACTATAGCAACCCTGATAATAAATCAGTCAACGTCTCTAAACCACCACCCGCCAATAAAAACAACAATCCTGCCATATTAACAACAACCGTTAAATAATAGGTAACTCGAAACTCAGGCTTTTGTGATTTATGGCGTAAATAGGTTTGGGCAATTAACGCCCCTACCCAACCACCAAGTGTACTGAGTAGATGTAGTGTAGACTCAGGCGTACGCCAGTCACCATTCTGTGCCGCTGCTTTGTCTTTGGCATACATCCCATAAGTAATCAGCCCTAATGCCGCATACCAGCCGACCACTAGCCAGCTCAGTTTATCTGTCGCTGCTAATAAAGCTAAGACACCATAAAAAGCCAAGCCAAGGAACGAGCGTTTCTTTTGTCCTGCTTCAAATTCCGCCTGATGGCTGCGTTTTTGATTGCGTTTTCGGATCTGCTGGTTTTTTTGTGACATTTTTTGCTGTACGAACCCAAGCTCTTGTACTTGCTTGGCTCGCCTACGTCCCTCCGCATCTTGTCCAATACTAAAGACGACTTGCTCACCGACATCCGGACGACGACGCGCTTTAAACTCACTAACATGAAAGAAAACAGACTCGCCTGTTTCGGTTTCGATAAAGCCAAACCCTTTATCATCCTGCCATTTTTTGACAGTGCCTTGTTGTTTATTCACCACCGACACCTCATATCTTTTAGAATTGCCAATTATAGTACACCATCTGCGTTACATTATTGACGCTTACATCTGGTCTTAGATGGCTTATTATTTCTTACACTATAATACTGCAATTAAAGAGACAGTAATCAAACGCATTATTTTCTATTCTTTTATTCTAGCAACCGATGGCTTTTTATTATGACTCAATCTCAATTTATCAATCCAAACGAAGACACTCGTATCGCTCACGGCAGCCTTGTGAAGCTACACTTTGAAGTTTCACTAGCAAATGGCACTATCATCGACTCAACGTTTAATCGTGATGCACCCGTGTCTTTGACCATCGGTGATGAGAGCTTGTTACCTGGTTTTGAACAAGTACTGATGAATCTACGCGCCGGTGACACTCGCAGTGCACACCTTGAGCCAGAGCAGGCATTTGGTGAGTGGAATCCTGAAAACATCCAACAATTCAGCCGCCCTCAATTCGCGCTAGTTGCTGACCATCCAGAAATCGGCATGATGGTTGAATTCGAAGACAAAGGCAAAAACACCCTACCTGGTACTATCAGTGCCATCCATGAGGACCAAGTCGAAGTAGATTTTAACCATCCTCTTGCAGGACAAGACGTATTGTTTAAAGTAAAAATCTTTAAAGTCACCCCGCCTGGTGTCACTGGTATCAAATTGATGTAGCCAGTTAGGATGCATTTAATTCATAATTATTTAAACGCATGTTTGTTTAAATGTGTGCTCACTCAAAAAGCAGCTCAGAATCAACCCGCACTAGCCAAAAATTACTATAAATAAAACACCGTCAAAAAGGAGACTAGCATGCAATACAATATGCTGCCGCAGCTCGATGAAAAAATATCTAAAATCTGTCTCGGTACAATGACATGGGGACAGCAAAATACGGAAACTCAAGCACATGAGCAAATGGACTTGGCACTCAGCGAAGGGGTCAACTTTTGGGACACCGCCGAGATGTACCCCTCACCGCCAGATAAAGACAAACAAGGCGATACTGAACGCTTTATGGGCACTTGGTTTAACAAGACCAAACAGCGTGACAAAGTCATTCTCGCCAGCAAAATATCACCGATGGGGTTTTTGCGTGACGGGCAAACGCGTTTTAACGCTGAGCACATCAGTGGTGCTATTGATGACAATCTAAAACGTCTACAAACAGATTATATCGACATCTATCAGCTGCACTGGCCTGAGCGTCAGACCAACTTTTTTAGTCAGCTTGGTTATACCGAAGAGATGGCATCGCAACCGCTAGATGATTTGACACCGTTTTTAGAGACCATTCAAGCACTGAATGATGAGATTAAAACAGGTCGTATTCGGTCTTATGGACTGTCGAACGATACTGCTTGGGGACTGATGCGCTACCTATGGGAGGCGGATAAAAATGGCTTAATCCCGCCTGTTACTGTGCAAAACCCATACAGCTTGCTGAACCGCTTATATGAAATTAATATGGCAGAGATTGCTCATCGTGAGAATGTTGGCTTACTCGCCTATTCTCCACTCGGCTTTGGCGTACTGTCTGGTAAATATCTCGATGGCAAGCGCCCGACTGGCGCGCGCCTGACGATGTACGATCGCTTTGCCCGCTATACCAATGAAGAGGCTATATCAGCCACTGAACAATATGCCAAAATAGCGGCTGATGCAGGGCTGGACATGGCGCAGATGTCACTAGCATTCGTTAACTCTCGTCACTTTGTCACCAGTAACATCATTGGGGCAACGACGACCGAGCAACTCAAATCAAACATCGATAGTGTCAATATTGAGCTAACAGCCGATGTCTTAGCAGCGATTGAAGCGGTGCATACACAGCAGCCTAATCCATCGCCATAGTTGGTCGTTTATAGAGAGTAAATATTAATAGAGACTGCTGAATAAATGACATTATGCTTGCTCTATTAAATCTGCCAAAAAAAAGGGCGCAAATCGTTTCGATTTGCGCCCTTTTATTGACTATCTGATATTAGCTACACTAGCTCAACTCTAAGTTAATCAGTCTTCAACTGGTGCACTAAGAACTCTTGAATGCAACTCTGCCAATCCTTCATTCATGCGTGCTTGCAATAAATTGGTCAGCTCACTTTTGGTGCAGCCTTTTGGATCTATCGGTGCTAATGGCAATACATATGCTGTGATGTCTTTGCTATCGAGTACTTTTTTCATACTGTCCTTCATCGTCATCTTGCCAAAATAGGGCAATGCTTCGCTTAGTGTGCCATCTTTATTGACATAAGCGACGATAATCGGTCTGATAGGGACATCAGCGTCTATCGCCGACTGGAGCAATGTGCCATGGATACGCTTGATTTTTTTGCCACTGGTAGTGGTTGCTTCGGGAAAGAAAATCACCGAAAAACCTTTGGCTAAAAAATCTGCAATCTGTGCTGATACTGAGCCTGCATCACCGGAGCCGCGCTCAATGAACAGCGTTCCTGCCGCATGAGCAAGCTTGCCAAACACAGGCCACTCGCCAATTTCAGCTTTAGATAAAAAGAACGCTGGGCTCACAGTACCAACGACAGGAATATCCATCCATGACACATGGTTGGATACCCATAGGCCGTGATGTTGCTCTACTGGCTCAACCTCAACCACCTTTACCCCAAACGAGCCTGCCATCTTACGACAAAACGTCTGGATATAGCGCGGCAGTGTTTCGCGCGGTGGCTGCCTAAATGCACCGATACGCTGTGCAGCACGCAAGCCGCCGACCATGGTCGTGGTCATGCCAGCAATTTGCTTGCCACGACCCAACTGTTGTCTGAGTGAAAAGCTTGATTTAGCTTGGCTCATCTTCGCCCTCATGATTAAATAACGGGTGTTTAATAGTCAAAAAACGAGCTAAGTATAACAAAGTTCACACGCTCAGTGATAGCTTGTTCACTCAGTGAGTGTTTACTTTTATACAAATGGGCAATAAAGCAGATTTATAAAAAATAAGCCACAGTAAGTGCTGTAACATAAAACCATCGCTAATTATGCTCATACCCTTTAATATCAAGTGATAAGACCATATATATACAATCAGATGAATGCTATATCAAAGTATACTGAACTGATAATAGCGATATATTTACTTTATTAAATAGGTGATACTCTTTGGATTATTTTGAAAGACATGAAGGTGGTGAGCGCGCCATTATTGTACATTTGGACATCCGCCAAATTCAGGATCCCGACGATCTAGGCGAGTTTGAGCTATTAGCAGACTCAGCCGGTGCAGATCGCTTGGCACTGGTCACAGGCTCCCGTGCGCGCCCTGATGCCAGATACTTCGTCGGTAGCGGCAAAGCACAAGAAATCGCAGAATTAGTGCGCGAGCATGATGCGGATATCGTACTTTTTAACCACAGCCTGTCACCCTCACAAGAGCGTAATATCGAAGCATTGGTGCAATGCCGTGTACTTGATCGTACTGGTTTGATCTTGGACATTTTCGCTCAGCGTGCCCGTACTTATGAAGGTAAGCTCCAAGTTGAGCTGGCACAGCTGAATCATTTATCGACGCGTTTGGTGCGTGGTTGGACGCATTTGGAGCGTCAAAAAGGTGGTATTGGTCTGCGTGGACCAGGTGAAACCCAGCTTGAGACGGATCGTCGCTTGTTACAAGTGCGCGTCATGCAGCTCAAAAGTAGAATTGAGAAAGTCAGACAGACCCGTGCGCAAGGTCGAGCCCGCCGCCAAAAATCAGACGTGCCGACTATTTCACTTGTTGGTTATACCAATGCGGGCAAGTCCACTTTGTTCAATCGCTTGGTGGATGAAAACATCTATGCTGCTGATAAATTGTTTGCGACACTCGATCCAACGCTACGCCGCTTAGACTGGCAAGGTGTGGGACGAGTCGTTTTGGTTGATACGGTAGGTTTTGTCCGTCATTTGCCACATGAGTTGGTCGAATCGTTTCATGCAACACTAGAAGAGACGCTAGAGGCAGACTTATTATTGCATGTTATCGATTCCTCTAGCGAAGACATGCACGAGCAAATTCAAGCGGTCAAAGATGTACTGGCTGAAATCGATAACAATGTACCAGTGCTCAATGTCTACAACAAAATTGATTTGACGGATGAACCTGCACGTATCGGCTATGCCAGCGAAGGTGAACCTAACCGCGTCTATGTGTCTTCTAGAGAGAACTTGGGCATGGAAGAATTATCATTAGCCGTGCAGCAGTTACTCACCGGCACATTAACCACTTTTGATTTAACGCTCCCTTATCATGCAGGACAGTTAAAAAATACCTTGTATGAGCTCGGCGTGATTCAAGAAGAAAGCTATGATGACAGTGGTCATGAGTGCTTAACGATTCGCTTGCCAAGTGATAGATTGAGACAACTCCTTGGTCAAGCGGATCTAGATCCAGTAGACGTACTGCCGCTTGCCCAAGCAACGCTACTGATGCCTGTACTTGAAGAATTTGAGCAGCCTGATGAGGTTGAAGAGCAGACAATGACTGAAGCAGAAGAAAAAGCATTTGACGAATTTGATGCCTTAAATGCTGAAGGGATTGATTCAGAAAAATGATCGCTTGAGTAGATACATGCGCAAACCTCTGACTCAGCATATTTGGTAGTCGACTTTTACATATAGTCAAACCACTTTAAACCCGATACAGTGCGACTGGGATGAGTTTTGCAAAGCCTATGTAGTAGGATCAAAAAAGGACGATATCAATCGATGTCGTCCTTTTTATTTTGAGACAACGGGTCCTTACTCATAAGCTTTATTAGTTGCCTTACTCTCTATATAATCGCCTGTTATACATTCAACAAATACTGATAGGTGAACCTCGTAACTGAGAGGTTAAAATCTAGAGTGATCGCGCACACGTTTTTGTAAACTCATCATCTGTATCTGACTTGGCCAAAACTGCTTATGAAGCCTACTCACTCCTCCCCTATACCTCTATGGCTCGCGTTAATCCTAACCTTGACCATGGTCATCTTGGTCCGAGAGACCGCCGTTATTCTCTGTCAAATGGCAGGTATCGAAAAAGCCGCCAATATTGTCGGCTTGGTTGCCATGTTCACTATTTTGATCGTATGGCGACTGCTAAAAGGGCTGCCTAGCTGGATCACACAAGCCAGTAATACCTTGTTGGTCGATAGTGGTTTTGCTTTTTTACCTGTCTCTGCTGGTGCAGGCTTATTACTGTTTGCGCTAGGAGATGAGCTGTGGGGTGTGATGATAACGATGATAGTGAGTACGCTCATACCAATGTGGGGGCTAGCAATACTGGCCAATCGCTGGCTGAATCAAGATACCAATACTGATAGCACCACTACCAATGAGCAAAAGGGACAGCCGTGAGCTGCGGAGAGACATTATGACTTTTGACAGCGTACTTGTGGCGACCCTAGCCGCAGTGCTATTGACCTTAGCCGCCCATGTAATCGCACGGGTATTAGCACGCAAACTATCATGGTTACCGATGGTAATTACCGCGCTCGTCCTAGTTTTAGTCTTCCTGTTTGTCTTGCAGTGGGATTACGACAACTATTATAGCGCGGCCAAGCCTGTATTCGATCATCTGTTGGGATACGTCACGGTAGTCTTGGCCATACCGCTCGCAGCGATGAATTTTAAAGGCTTACCTGTCAAAAAACTCATTTTAATCGTCGCTATTGCTAGTGCGGTTGGGGCGTTACTGCCTATGTCATTGGCCTATTTATTTTCACTCAACCATGACACCATATTGGCTTTCGCTACTCGCTCTGTGACCACACCCATTGGCCTGAGTGTCGCCGACTTAATCAAAGCCCCTTTGCCAATGGCCAATTTAATCATCATCGTCTCAGGTCTGATTGGTGGTACTGTCGCTCGCTTTTTGTTTCGTGGTATCGATGATGACCGTGCCAAAGGACTGGCTCTTGGACTCGCAGCTCACGCATTTGGTACAGTAGAAGCATGGCAAATCAGTCATACAGCGGGACGTTATGCCGCATTCGGATTGGCAGTCAATGGGCTGGTTACTGCAGTTTGGGTACCTATTTTTATCAGCGCTATAGTCAGTGCTTAGTCTTAGTCTTAGTCTTAGTCTTAGTCTTAGTCTTAATTTTACTTCTGCTTAGACCACTCAATTTTTTATAAATTTAATTGCCTGCACGCTTATTTATTATTGGCTCTAAATTAAATATTGCTTGGCCTATTTCATTGTCATCATTGCGTCTTAGAGAATTGAGAAGATTGATTTATCTAAAATTATGAGTATACAAAATTCGGTGCAAATGGCTCATTA
>NZ_JASDDJ010000060.1 GCF_030407455.1 Psychrobacter sp. 5A.1 | reverse complement strand
CGTCGGCTTGCGCCTAATTTGGTGCAATTTTAGCAATCAGCAGCCCTAATATTTGAATGTTCAACAGACCCTAATATTCGAATTCATTTGGCCTCGCACTTTTGCCAATGAACCTATCAACCAAAACTTATCAATCATAAATATTATCTTGCGCTTCGCGGGCACGCAGCTCTGCTTGGCGGCGCATGACATCTTGCGGTGGCATCTGCACAAAATAGCCTTGTGACTCCAGTTTTGCCAATACTTCTGCTTTATCAACTCGAGCCAGCGTTGGCGTAGCTGCCAAATCTAGATGCATGACAAACTTACTACGGCCTAAGCCTGCCCGAAAATCTTTTGGTAACACGCCAAGCCAGTC
Source organism: Psychrobacter sp. 5A.1 (assembly GCF_030407455.1). Lineage (GTDB taxonomy): Bacteria > Pseudomonadota > Gammaproteobacteria > Pseudomonadales > Moraxellaceae > Psychrobacter. Next base: position 19,201 of record NZ_JASDDJ010000060.1, on the reverse strand, counting down.
TTTGATTTCGTCAGTATCATTAGGATAATCAGGACGCGCAATGTAGATATACATGTCGTCATGTTTGGGAAATTTATAAATATCGCAATGCATAAAAACCACCTATCAGAAACTATGCGCGTAGGTTAGCATATTTTAGGTAAATATCAGTAGTCACTTTCGATGGTAATTGGTAGTAATCGATCGTGATTTTACGTTTTTCTATGCACAGTCGCTTTGAGTCCTATACAACAAAATAGCCATAAAGGTCGTCAATTTACCGTTGCCATGCCCATTTATTCTCCTAAAAAGTCATTTTTGCCAAATTTATTTGTTTTAATGGCTTTGATGACTTGTAAAAGCGTCTTGAACCTTTCATAATAAAAGCGTTTTTCAGGAGAGCGTTTGTAAGCATAGGTTTTGTATCAAACCGCATTGGTCATACAAAAACATCAACTGCTACAAACCACCGAAGGCGCATCCACCCTGCCAATCGCTCAGGTAAAAGGACTGAAAAACACATGTCATTTTTGTTTGGTAGTATAACGCTCATAGGCGCACTACACCCTCAAGCATAAGGCATAACAAATCTGGAGAGCGGTAAGAACGAATAACGTCTTACCCACCGAAGGGGAGAAAATACGCTATCATCAGTTGTAGGGTTCATATAACTGCCCATGCATGATGATTCGTGTTGAAAATCTCAGGTCACAGGACAGATAGGGCTTTTGCTTAAACCGACGTTCAGCGCCTGTTTTGCTGATAGCTTTATCTTTTTTTTCTGTGCTACCCTTGGTTGCAATGTTTGCACCTTGCAATATTGCCTCTTGCTACTATGATAATGCGCATTCCTTAGTACTCTGCCGAGTACGATGGATGTACACATAAGGATTTGTTATGACCGACACTCAAGACACCACCACTCAAGCCCCTAAACGAACACCCCTTTACCAGTCTCACGTTGATAGTGATGGCAAATTGGTAGACTTTTCTGGTTGGGAATTACCAATCCATTACGGTTCACAAATCGAAGAGCACGAAGCCGTACGTACTGATGCGGGTATGTTCGATGTCTCACATATGGTTGTGGCTGATGTTAAAGGTGCTGACAGCAAAGCATGGCTACAAAAGCTGCTCGCCAACGACGTCAACAAACTCACCACCGCTGGTAAAGCATTGTATTCTGGTATGCTCAACGAGCAAGGTGGCGTCATCGATGATTTGATCGTCTATCTGATGAATGCAGAAGAAACCGAATACCGTATCGTCTCAAATGCTGCCACTCGTGATAAAGACATGGCACAGTTCAAGACCGTCGCCGAAGGCTTTGATATTACTATTACTGAACGTCCTGAGCTTGCTATGCTGGCGGTTCAAGGCCCCAATGCCATCGAAAAACTGGCAAATGCCAAGCCAAGCTGGGCTGACACTTTAGCAGGACTAAAACCCTTTGTTGGTGCTGACTTGACTGATATCGAAGGCGCTGATTGGTTCGTTGCTCGTACTGGCTATACTGGTGAAGATGGCGTCGAAGTCATTATGCATGCCGACGATGCACCAGCATTCTTTGAACAATTAAAAGCCAATGGCGTAAAACCTGCTGGTCTTGGCGCGCGTGATACCTTGCGTATGGAAGCAGGTATGAACCTATATGGCCACGATATGGACGAATCCGTTAGCCCTTATGAATGCAATATGGGTTGGACATTGGCGCTAAAAGACGAGCGTGATTTTGTCGGTCGTGACGCACTTGTCAGCAAACGCAAGCAGTCAAAAGAAGACAACACCGCTATGAAGCAAGTGGGTCTACTACTCACGACTCGCGGCGTATTGCGTGAAGGCATGACAGTAACCATCAATCAAGGCACGGACAACGAGCAAACTGGCATCATCACCAGTGGCACCTTCTCCCCTAGCCTAAAAAATTCAATTGCGATTGCCCGTATTCCTGCCAATGTATCAGACAATGATAGCGTGCAAGTCGATTTGCGCGGCAAAGGTAAATTCATCGATGTGCGCGTTCTTAAGTTACCTTTTGTCCGTAATGGCAAGCAACAGTTTGACTCATAAGCTTTCTGAATCCTATTACTAGCCTTGATTCACTTTAGCTTTTACTATTCTTGTTAATTAACCTCTATCACTTAGGAGAGACACCATGAGCAATATCCCAGCAGAATTAAAATACATCGCCAGCCACGAATGGTTACGCCTAGAAGACGACGGTACTATCACTGTGGGTATCACTGACCACGCTCAAGACCTATTGGGTGACGTGGTGTTTGTTGAATTGCCAGACGTGGGTGATATCATCGCTCTTGATGATGAAATCTCAGTAGTTGAGTCTGTAAAAGCAGCGTCTGACGTCTATGCCCCTATCTCAGGTGAAGTGGTCGCGATCAACGAAGCATTAGAAGATGATCCAGAAATCATCAACTCTGACCCATATGGCGAAGGTTGGTTCTTTAGAATGAAGCCTGACAACATTGCTGATTATGAAGCATTGATGACTGCTGATGAGTACGAAAACGAGCTGTAATATCAGCTTTGTTCTCTGACTTAAAGCCGTATTTGATTTAAATATGGCTATTTATAAGACCAAAAAATGCAACCCGTTATTACAGATATTGGCATCAGCTGGTATCTGTACACATTATCCTAAAATGATCATCGCTCAATTTATTACTTCCAATCGCTACCTGGTTTATTCGTATCAATCACTTGTCAGAGGATAGTGAAGATGTGCTATCGATAATGACGAAAACAGATCATTCAATCACCAGCATGGATTCGCATATGAAGCCCAACCCTGACAATAAACACAGCATCGCTACACCTACTCATACACCGCAGCTACAAGCGTTTTGCGAAGTGGTGGAGTCTCGTCGTTCAATTCGTCGTTTTACCGATACGCCGATACCTGATGAGGTGTTGACGGACTGTTTTCGTTTGGCCATGCTAGCGCCTAATTCTAGTAATCTACAGCCGTGGGAGTTTTATGTCATTGATGATGCTGACAATCGCAAACGCGCAGTAAAAAACTGCATGAACCAAAATGCAGCAAAAACCTCCGCACGCTTGATTGCGGTCGTTGCTCGTACCGATGTTTGGCGTGACCATGCTCAGCAAGTTTTACGTGAATATCCTGACAAACCTGTGGCAAAACAGGTCAAAGACTACTACACCAAAGTCGTTGCTATGGATTTTTTGCGAGGGCCTGCCAACGTGGCTTCAGTGGCCAAATGGGGTGCGACTCAAGTGTTTAGACGGGTAAAAGGTCCGATTAAGTCACCCTATTACACGTTTGAAGACACCAAAAATTGGGCAACCAACAACACGGCTCTGGCGGCCGAAAACCTGATGCTCGCACTACGCGCTTATGGGTTTGATAGCTGTGCAATGGGCGGCTTTGATGAGCCCGCCATGAAGCAATTACTGAATTTGAGCGACGATCAACATATTATTATGATGATTGGTGCAGGTGAGCGCGCTGATAATGGCGTTTATAACACCCAGTTCCGCTTTGATCAGACACAATTTGTGCACTATGTTTAATGCACGATTCAAACGACTATTTTAGCTGTTACTTTTAGTTATTTTCTCTATTACTCCCTTAACCAAGGACTATCATGACTATCTCTCAAAACCCAACGTTTGATACTTTCAAAGGACTATTCAACGAAGCTGAATTTGTCTATCGCCATTTAGGCTCAAATGAAACCAAGCAAGCTGACCTACTCAGCGCTGTTGGTTATCAAGACATGGCAAGCTTTATCAATGATACTGTGCCTGAGCCAGTACGTTTACATAAAGAGTTAGATTTGCCAGTGGCCATGAGTGAGCATGCGGCTTTAGCCAAATTGCGTACAATGGCAGACGACATCACGGTTAAGAAAAGCTATATCGGCCAAGGTTACTCACCTGTGCGTATGCCTGCTGTGATTCAACGTAACGTCCTTGAAAATCCAGGTTGGTATACTGCTTATACCCCTTACCAAGCAGAAATTGCTCAAGGTCGCCTAGAAGCTTTGCTTAACTTCCAACAAGTTTGTATTGATCTAACTGGTTTGGAAATGGCTGGTGCATCGTTGCTTGATGAAGCAACCGCAGCTGCTGAAACCATGGCAATGTCAAAACGTGTGAGCAAAAGCAAATCTACACAGTTTTTCGTTGACGATCGTATCTATCCACAAACCCTAGATGTTATCAAAACGCGCGCCCAATACTTTGGTTGGGAAGTTGTTGTTGGTGATTTCGAAACCGCCAAATCAGGCGATTACTTCGGTGCCCTATTCCAATATGTCGGTGTTGAAGGCGATGTCAAAGATTTGACAGACGTTATCGCTGAGGTTAAGAAAAACAAAACTTACGTGAGTGTTGTCAGTGACATCATGAGCTTGGTACTACTAAAATCACCAGCAGACATGGGTGCAGACGTTGCACTAGGTAGCACGCAGCGCTTTGGTATCCCAATGGGCTTTGGTGGTCCACACGCGGCATACTTTGCTTTCTCTGATAAAGCCAAACGCTCAGCACCTGGCCGTATCATTGGCGTATCAAAAGACTCGCAAGGCAATACTGCGCTACGTATGGCTCTGCAAACTCGTGAGCAGCATATTCGCCGCGAAAAAGCCAATTCAAACATCTGTACGTCACAAGTATTGCTTGCCAACTTAGCCGGTATGTATGCCGTTTATCATGGTCCAAATGGCGTTAAACGTATTGCTACTCGCATTCATGCTTTTGCCACAGCCTTTGCTGATGTGATTAAAGGTGCGAACGACAGCAATTTGAATGTGGTACATGATCAGTTCTTTGATACCGTCGTGGTTGATTGCGGTTCAGAAAGCCTTGCTACCCAAATTTTTGAAAATGCGGACAATGTTGGTTATAACTTATGGCGTCTGGGCGATAGTAAACTGGCCGTTTCTTTCAGTGAAATCAGTGATGAGCAAGACTTCAGCATTCTAACTCAGCTGTTCGTCAATAAATCACATGAGCTACCTGAAACCGCTCGCGTCTCACTCGACAGTGCACATTTACGTACCGATGATATCTTGACCCATCCGGTATTTAACTCGCATCACACCGAGCATGAAATGCTGCGCTATCTGAAATCGCTTGAAGACAAAGATTTGGCGATGAACCGCAGCATGATTTCTTTGGGCAGCTGTACCATGAAGCTGAATGCCACCAGTGAAATGCTGCCAATCACTTGGCCTGAATTCGCCAATGTGCATCCTTTTGCACCGCGCGATCAAGTCACTGGTTATATCGCGATGATTGATAGCCTACAAGACCAACTAAAAGCCATCACTGGTTTTGATGATGTGTCTATGCAGCCAAACTCTGGTGCCTCTGGTGAATATGCAGGTCTATTATCGATTCGCCGTTATCATGAGTCATTGGGTGAAACCAATCGTGATATTTGCCTGATTCCAATGTCGGCACATGGCACCAACCCTGCTACCGCTATGATGATGGGTATGCAAGTGGTCGTGGTCAAAACGGATGACAACGGCAACGTTGATATCGATGACTTAACGGCCAAATGTGAAGAGTATAGCGATCGTCTAGGTGCTTTGATGATCACTTACCCATCAACGCATGGTGTGTTCGAAGAAGGCATCCGTCATATTTGCGATTTGACTCATAAACATGGCGGCCAAGTCTATATGGATGGTGCCAACATGAACGCTCAGGTAGGCATGATGCAGCCTGCAGACGTTGGTGCAGATGTACTGCATATGAACTTGCATAAAACTTTCTGTATCCCACATGGTGGCGGTGGTCCAGGTATGGGTCCTATCGGCATGAAGGCACATTTAGCACCATTTATGGCCAACCATACCCTAAGCCCTGTACATAACGCGCAAAAAGACTGCTCAGCAGTTTCAGCAGCACCTTATGGTTCAGCGAGCATCTTGCCTATCTCATGGATGTATATTGCCATGATGGGCCGTGATGGCTTGCTAAAAGCGACTGAGCTTGCATTACTAAATGCCAACTACGTTGCCGCTCAACTAAAAGACCACTACCCTGTGCTATATACAGGTAAAAACGGCCGCGTCGCGCACGAATGTATCATCGATATTCGTCCATTAAAAGAAGACACTGGCATCACAGAAAGCGATATTGCTAAGCGCTTGATGGACTATGGTTTCCACTCACCAACCATGAGTTTCCCAGTAGCAGGTACGCTCATGATTGAACCGACAGAATCTGAGTCAAAAGAAGAGCTGGATCGCTTTATTGATGCATTAAAATCTATCAAAGCGGAAGCCTTGAAAGCCAAAGCTGGTGAAGACAACTGGACGTTAGAAAACAATCCATTGGTCAACGCACCGCATACCGCTGCGATGATAACCAGTAGTGAATGGACGTATCCGTACAGCCGTGATACTGCTGCATTCCCACTGCCTTACATCCGTGCAAACAAGTTCTGGCCAAGTGTGGCACGCGTCGATGACGCTTATGGTGATAAGAACCTAATGTGTTCTTGCCCAAGTATCGAAAACTATATGTAATCATTGTTTTTGATAAACCATGAGTAGATTTTTAAACACAAACCTCCAAGTCAGTAGCTGACTTGGAGGTTTTATTTTGTGTGTACATTATTAGGGTCTGTTGAACATTCAAATGTGGTGCTGGCAGTCACTATTTTTTAGACAATATACAGTGAAATTTTTGACGCCTAGTCATTCTAGGTTAAACAATTTCGCCATATATTGGCAGAAAATAGTACTGCCCTGAAAGGCTGATGCTAAAATCACCCCAAACGTTGTTGCAATCCTAGTTAAGGTCTCGACATTATCGTCGGCTTGCGCCTAATTTGGTGCAATTTTAGCAATCAGCAGCCCTAATATTTGAATGTTCAACAGACCCTAAATAACATCAGCAAATAATGATAGTATTTATCGATATAATAAAATAACTTTTATGGTGTTGGAGTAAACATGCAACAGAAAAATCGCGTCATTCTGATTCACGGTCTTCACCAAACGGCATGGATTATGCGACCTTTGGCCAAACGTTTACAAGCAGCAGGTTTTGATACTCATCAATACGGCTACCGTAGTATGCGCGATGGTATTCAAACCAATAGTGCACGTCTTAATAGCTGGCTCGAAATAAACCATCATCCAGATCAACCAATAGATTTGGTTGGTCACAGCTTGGGCGGGCTAATTATTCGTGATTTTATAGCGCACTACCCCCAGTGGAAAATTGGGCGCTGCGTCACGCTTGGTACGCCGCATAATGGCAGCATTAGTGGCGATTATATTTGGCGACTCGCTCCTGCGATTGTCGGTAAATCATACGAGCAAGCTTTGGATGGCACGGTTGCACCGTTACCAACGCATATTACACTCGGCGTCATAGCAGGCAATAAAGCGCAAGGTTTAGGGCAACCTATCCTAGCCTATCATAATCGGAAATTGCGCAAAGCGGACAAGCCACTATCTAAAGAGCAGCTTGCACATGATGGGACGGTATATGTGGAAGAAACCAAGCTTACTACGGCCACCGACCATATTATTATGCCAGTGTCGCATACTGGGATGCTGGTTAATAAAGAAGTCGCTAAACAAGCCATTTACTTTCTAAAACATGGGAAGTTTGAGCTTTAGATTAGCAAAAAAAGAATAGGGTCTGTTGAACATTCAAATGTGGTTCTGGCAGTCACTATTTTTTAGACAATATGTAGTGAAATTTTTGATGACTAGTTATTCTAGGTGAAACAATTTCGCCAAACGTTGTTGCAAACCTCGCTAAGGTCTCGACATTATCGTCGCCTTGCGCCTATTTTGATGTAATTTTAGCAATCAGCAGCCCTAATATTTATATGTTCAACAGACCCTAGATAATAAGTTGGATTTAAATCGAGTATAAACTAATGAACAATAATGAATTTGATCCAAATAAATATAGTTATTTAGAGACTAAACCAAATAATCTTAAAATATTAATTATCATAATACTCTGCTCTGGCTTATTTGGTGTCTACTCATATTTTAGCGACCAGTCCAAAGTTATAAGGTTAAATGAGCCACCTTTAGACCCTTTTTGGAGTTTTGTTGCTAGTAACGAGCAAGTAGAAGTGTACACTGATGTAGTCAATGTAAATATGGAAAATCAAGACTCTGATAAAGTAGATTATTGGGAAAAGATAGTTATGCTAAACGGATTTGAAGTAAGTGACGACATCAACGATCAAGCACTATTAAATTTTGATAAACCTTTAGAGACTATTATTAGTCACTTCTTAGTAGATTGTTCGAATAATACCTATCAACGTTTAAATACAATTTATACTCAAGTCGATGGCAAAACACGATTTATGAATACATACGACGATCCATTACCAGCTGTTGCCATCAATAATGATATGTTAAATTATTATAGTTCACAGTATGCTTGTCAAATCAAAGATATGGACGTTACACAACGACTGGCTACGGTCGAATAACCTATTTGTTAACAACAATCGCTTTACTTAACCCCCATACCCTGTTGCAATTCGGTTTTGTGCTTTTCAATCACTGGAATCAAGGTTTGCACGACCCAATCATTGCGCCAACCTTTTAGCCCTTGCGGCAGTTCGCTGACATCTTTATCAAGAGCGACCACTTCGTATAACTGTCCTAGCCATTTTTTACGCATCAACACGCTGGCAGGGACACCGATAGCTCGTGCGTGGTCATCAATCGCTTGCTGGACTGCTTTTGATAGCACTTTGTTTTTTGAGCGATACGGCGGCACTAAACAGTCTGGATGCTCTGCATACGGTAGACTCTTGGCATCTCTGATGACCTTAAGCAGCTCTTCACCATACAGTCGCAACATACTGCGATGCATCGTCGTTTTATGCGCCAGCTCTCGCATGCTGTTTGGTTTTTCAGTGACAATCTCACGCACTGCTTGTTTCTTTATGACAAAGGTACGGGGCTGATTGGTCGCACGTGCCAGCTCTTCTCGCCACGTAGCAATTCCTTTGAGTATCGCCATTTGCTGTGAGTTATAGCGATAATCTGCCATCGTGAGGTACATCGCATCATCTTCAACGTGCTGTGTATTGTATAAATCACTGGCATAAAGCTGACAATCTGCCCATACATAATCGTAAAGACCTTGTTTTTTTAGCTCATATTCAAGGCTTAGATACAGCGCTGGCAAAAACCGCACATCATCAATCGCATATTGCTCTTGCTCATCTGTCAACGGACGCTGGAGCCAATCAGACTGACTGTGTTCTTTATCGATATGCATATCTAACTGGTCAGCCAATGCCTGCTGATATCCCATTTGTAATTGACCCGTCAGATAAGACAATGCAATTTGCGTATCAAAGATATTGGTCAACGGCGGACAGCCAGACAACAGATAAAAAATGCCCAAGTCTTCGCCGCAAGCATGCCAGATAGCCACTTCTACTTTACGTAGTGCTTCCCACAGCTCAGTCAGTTGCAACTGCGGTGCATCCAGCAAATAAACATGATTGCCAGTATTCAGCTGCACGAGTGCCAAGCGTGGGTAATACGTGTCACGCTTGATAAATTCAGTATCTAGTGCCACACGGCCGCAAGTCGCTAAGGCATCAATAACCTCATCCAACTCGCTTTGCTTACGTATCCAAGTAATGGCGACTTCATCAGCAATATCTAATAGTGCGTCAATATCTAATACGCCAGTATCAAGCACATCAACATCCGAAGTATTAGGAGCTGACTCGCATGGCGGAGCTGCTGACAGTAGCTCAGTATTAGTGACTTGTAAGGAGCCATCATTGCTATTAGAAGAGCTCGAATGGGATGAAGCGTTTGAAACGTTGTTGGACACGGGCAGATACCTGCATTGATAGGAGAAAATAAAACGCTAAACCACGTTTTAATAAAATGAAATAATAAAGCAATTATAACAATTTCAAGAAATAAAATGGGCATGACTTGACGGTGGTAAAAACACTATAACAAGTCTATAAAAAAGAGCGGTTTTGCATGGCTTGACCAAGTGTCATACTGTCTAAGTACTCAAGCTCACCGCCCATCGGCACCCCTTGTGCCAAACGTGTGACTTTATTGACATGACGGCTGACAGCCTCACTGATAAAGTGCGCAGTAGTCTGACCTTCGACAGTCGTACCCGTTGCCAGTATCAACTCTTCGACAGGCTCTTGCTTCACTCGCCATACCAGTTGATCGATATTTAAATCATCGGCGCTGACACCATCAATTGGCGATAGATGCCCGCCCAACACAAAATAACGACCACGGTAGCCAGCTGTTTGCTCAATGGCCATCACATCTGCTGCCGTCTCGACCACGCATAGCAGACTGTCATCACGTCTGATATCTTGGCACAGTGGGCACACAGCCTCATCACTAAAGCTATGGCAACGCTGACATTCAACAATATCAAGCATGGCTTCATCTAATGCTTGGGCGAGTGCCATGCCTTGTGGGCGTTTTTTAGTGAGCAGATGTAGCGCCATTCGTTGGGCGCTTTTTTGACCAACGCCTGGCAAGATTCGCAGCTGTTTGACCAGCTGATCAAATTTGGCTGTAAGCAACATTACTTCCTTTATTTAACTTAATTTATAAATCGTAGCTATAAAAATGGGGTCGTATCGTGTCGATAACAACCCCATTTTTGTCTTCAGTATGAAGTATTTAATGCTTAAAACATGCCTTGCATACCTGGTGGTAGACCCATGCCTGAGGTCGCACCAGCCATCGTTTCTTCGTATAGCGCGTCTGCTTGACGAACCGCATCGTTGATGGCCGCAGCGATCAAATCTTCAATCATGTCTGGCTCATCTTCTAGCAGACTTGGATCAATGGTCAAACGCTTAACCACATGGCGACCGGTCATCGTTACTTTAACTAGACCACTACCCGCTTCTGCTTGTACTTCTTTATTCGCAAGTTCTTTCTTAGCGTTTTCAACGTTTGTTTCTACTTTCTTTTGCATCGTTTGTGCTTGTTGCATTAATGCTTGAATGTTCATAGTTGCCTCTTTGTTTTTTATGATAATGCATATAGTTGTGATTAATGCTTAATAACGTAAAGTTCATGCCATGCGTTACTGGAGATTATACCGTTATCTTTACAAACTGTCTAAACCACGTGCCAAGTCTTTGATAATATCTTCCACATCTTCCAGACCTACTGATAGACGAATCAAACCATCTGTGACCCCAGCTTCAGCACGAGCCTCAGCAGTCAAGCGAAAATGCGTGGTGGTCGCAGGATGAGTAATCGTGGTTTTAGCATCGCCCAAGTTATTGGTGATAGAGACCATTTGGGTTGAATCAATCACATGCCAAGCCGCTTCTTTGGTATCGCGGCTATCAGATGCCTTGACTTCGAAGCCCATGATAGCACCGTAGCCATCTTTCATATGATGCTGACGTGTGGCAAGCTCATGAGCTGGATGGTCACTCAGACCTGAGAAATGCACGGTACTGACATTAGGATGATTGACCAAAAATTCTGCCACTTGATTGGCATTTTGGCAATGCGCTTGCATACGTAATTTGAGCGTCTCAAGCCCCTTGGTAAATACCCAAGCATTGAACGGACTCATACTGATACCGCCTGAGCGCACAACGGTAAATGCCTCTTGCATCAGTTTATCACTACCGACCAGCGCGCCGCCCAATACCCGACCCTGACCATCCAAATATTTGGTGGCAGAGTGAATGACCACATCGGCACCCAAATCCAATGGACGCTGCAAGGCTGGTGTCGCAAAACAATTATCAACGACGAGTAATACATCATTGGCTTTGCATAGCTGACTGAGATAACCAAGGTCGCAAATCTGCGCCAACGGATTACTTGGGCTTTCGCAATAAATCACTTTGGTATTTGGTTGAATAGCATTTGCCCATGCCTCATTATCGAAGCAATCAACATAGCTGACTTCAACACCGAATTTGGCCATATAATTGTTGAATAGACCGATAGATGAGCCGAATAATTGGTTGGCCGCGAGCAGATGGTCGCCCGCTTTTAGGTATGCCAAACACATGGTCAAGATAGCCCCCATACCAGAGGCAGTCGCAACAGCACGTTCACCGTTTTCTAGTGCGGCTAAACGACGTTCAAAGGTACGTACGCTTGGATTGGTATGACGAGAGTAGACATTACCTGTTTTTGTACCGTCAAAATGAGCCGCGGCATCAGCAGCTGAGCGATAAACATAAGAGCTGGTGGTAAAGATAGGCTCTGAATGCTCACCCTCGTCGGTACGGTGTTGACCTGCCCGCACTGCAATGGTCTGCATGCCATAATCAAGCCCTAAATCTAGCGCATCGCTGCGCCAGTTTGGATCTAAATTATCGGTTGAGTTTTTTTGGTTCACACTGCGCTCATCTTTCGTTTGCGACTGACTCATAGACGTTCCGTTGCTTTATTCTGGTTGATATAGAATGACTGCTTATTTTTTTGCTTATCAATCGAATGTATCATCGTTATCATACCATGTTGACTTATTCCGCACAGCTGGTTTCAGATAGTCCTTAAATATTATTTTCGAATACTAGGGCATGTCCTCATTTTAAAAATGGTGATAAAAATGAAATAAATCGCAGTCAAACAAGGAAAATAGCGCAGATAATATCGAGATATTAGTCAGCTATTTGACGCTGTTTGGCAAAATTTAGCCATTTTTAACCCATTTAGATGACTATCGATTGAATTGAGGGCACGCCCTAAAGCATCTACATATTAACGCTTAAATTTTGCCACATATATACTTAAATACTGCTTAAAAAAGCCATGATTTTGTGCGTCAAATCTAACAAAAATAACGTATTTATAATAGGCAGATATCGAAACAGCTGCTAAGCTTAGCGACCATTTAGATTTTGCTGATGGCATTACCTTTATAATTAGGCAAAACTTCTCAAAAAACAGCGTCAAAATGAAAAAACGATTAATCAGTACATTTATGCTCACCAAGGTAAATTCGTTATGTCGATGTTCAGTATAGAACCAAGCAGCTTATCGTTGAGTCTAACACTTGGACTTACCTTAGGTCTTAGTGCTTGCCAGAGTTTGCCCAAGCAGCCACATTTGGCTGAGAGCCAAGCATTATCAGCACGAGTAAACGCTTTATATTCAACCGACCAAAACCAGCAAGGTGAGGCAATTAAAACCAGTAACACTGATCTGGTCGCTGCCATTAGTGCGCAGAACGATATTCATCCAGACTTGTCCGGCTATCATCCAATCGTGACGGGAGCGAATGCTTTTGCGGCGCGTAGCATCTTGACGGATATGGCCACGCGTAATATCGATGCGCAATACTATATTTGGCATAATGATCAAGCTGGGCAGCTATTGTTAAAAGATTTGTGGGAGGCGGCGGAGCGCGGCGTCATTGTGCGCTTGTTGTTAGATGATTTTAATAACAGTGCAAAGTTTGATCAGCATTTATTGCGCTTTGCCAGTCATCCCAATATCGCGGTGCGTATTATCAATCCTTTGATGCATCGTAAATTTCCGACGTTGAACTATGTGACAGGTTTGCCGCGTATCAATCGCCGTATGCACAACAAGAGCATGACCTTTGATAAGCAGATTACCATTATCGGTGGGCGTAATATCGGTAATGAATATCTCAGTAATGACCAAAATAGCCAGTTTGCCGATTTGGATGTTTTACTGATCGGTAGAGTCGTCGCAGATATTGACAACAGTTTTGATAGCTATTGGTCATCGCCTTTATCATTTGATATCGAAACCTTAGCCAAGTTTGATAATGACGTCACGCCTGATTTTTTAAAGGCATTAGACAAGCTAGGTTTGGATGAGCAAAACAACGAAGGCAGTAGCTTGACTGTCTATAAGGCTGCCATCGAAGACTCGACGATAGACAGTGACTTAATCAATAAACGCGTGCCCTTTCGTTGGACAGACATGCAGTTTTTGAGTGATGATGTTGGCAAGTTGACCAAAACGGTCCCTGCCGATACCAATCTGGTTCATCAATTGCGCAATTTACTCGGTAGTCCCACCAAAAAACTGACGATTATTTCCTCTTATTTTGTACCGACCAAAGACGGCGTTGAGACCTTGGTCAAACTGGCTGAAGCTGGCGTCGATATCAAGATTTTGACCAACTCTTTTGATGCGACCGATGTCACTGCCGTTCATTCTGGTTATAGCCAATGGCGACCTAGCCTGCTTCGATCAGGGGTAAAGATATATGAGCTAAAATCAACCGCTGCTGAAGAAAAACGTGATAACAAACTGTGGCGAGCACGTAGTCAATCATCGACCAGCTTGCATGCAAAAACGTTTGCCGTGGACGATTATCAAGTCTTTATTGGTTCATATAACGTCGATCCTCGCTCTGCCAATATCAATACCGAAATGGGTGTGGTCATCAATGATGATGAGCTAGCAAGGCAGCTGCATGGGGCGTTGAGCGATGATCTATTGAATCAAGCGTATGAAGTCAAACTGCTAGACAATGGCCACTTGCAATGGCATACCATAGAGAAAGGCGAAAAAGTAGTCTATGACTCAGAGCCGCGAGTGGACATGAGTGACCACGTTTGGCTGACTATCATGTCTTGGCTACCCATTGACTGGCTGCTATAAGCAACAAAACTATTGGATCGGCAAAATTTAGCGTCTTCCGTTTTGTCATTCACTCTTTATTAAGTGAACAGATTACAACTAATATATTTTGACTCAAAAGATCCAAGTTATTAGGCCGTGTTTGATATTCGACCATGGCACTGACAGAGCCTATTTGTGAATATTCAACACGCCCTATGTCGGCAAATCATGTTCTGTGTACATTGATTTTCTGGTTTTTTATCATGGCTGATTATCAAAACGATGATCGCCTTAATGAGCACTTTACTCTGTGGATGTGTGATCTATTATGCCGTCTCGTTCCCAATACGCCTTAATGTCTACTAAAGACAAAAATATAGTACTGTTTATTAGTTTTATCAGTGCGGTGGTGTTTTTTGATTTTTTGATTTACTTGTACATTGCAGACATTGTTTCAGCGGCGTTTTTTCCTGCTGGTACTGACCCGAAAGTTGCAAAGTTGCAAGGACTTGGGCTTTTTGTCATCGGTTATTTGGCACGTCCATTCGGTGGTATTCTCTTTGGCCGTTATGGTGATATCAAAGGTCGAAAACCGACGCTACTGATTAGCCTGCTCGTGACTACGTGTAGTTTGCTCGCAATGGCCTGCCTGCCTACTTATGCTCAGTGGGGCGTCATTGCACCTGCTCTATTTATTCTGTTGAGAATCATACAGGGCATGGCGTTTGGACTGTATGTACCACTATCCTGGGTGTTTGTGGCAGAGCATGTGCCTCGGCAGTATTTATCAGTCGCCTGTAGCTATGTCACGTCCAGCTTCTTTGTGGGCGTACTGTTCTCAAATGCATTTTTTATGTGGCTGTCTAGCTTTATGACAACGGCTCAGCTGACTGATTATGGTTGGCGATTGCCATTTTTAGTTGCGGCGAGCCTAAGCTTTTTACCGTTACTCGTTTGGCGATTCGTTGGGGAGACACCGTTTTTTCTGGCACTCGAAAAGCCAAAGGTGGGTAAAAACGCTGGCAAGCCACTTACGATACTCTTTAAACATTGCAAGCATTCCCTATTTGTCGGCATGGTACTGACGTTGATGATTGCTAGCATTACGTCTGTTGTCGTTTTGCTACTACCAGACTTGATCGAAATAAATTTTACATTAGACAGTGATTTATTTGGTTTCTCCCATAGTTTGGGTATTATCTTTATGATTTTTGGCTGCATATTTTATGGGCTGATTTCTAATCATGAAAATTTTGGCAAGATTTTGGTGGCTGGTTCAATTCTACTTATTGGACAAATGCTGGCCTTCTTTTACCATCTGCAAGCTGGTGGTGATTACATTTTAATTATGTATGCGCTTCTGGGTTTTTGTGCTGGCATCATTGGGATGATACCCGCCATCCTTGTGCAGTTATTTCCGACCAACGTGCGTCTCACAGGCATCGCTTTTTGTTATAATATCACCTACGGTATCGTTGGGGTGCTAATACCTTTTGGTTTGGGTTACGCCACGACTCTCGTCAGCTTTTCACCAGCGCTATACATTGCCTTTATCGGCTTTATCGGTATTATCATGGGGCTTTATTTTTATAACCTGCCTGAATTTAAAAAAATTGATCATGTTATTTTATAAATAATTGCTCAACAACCGATCTGCATAATGCTTGAAATTAAGGTGCAATGGTATGTCTCTTCCATTGCACCTTATCCTTTTTTTTAAGACACAAATATTAAGGTTCAACAACCATGGTTGATATGACCAATAAGCGACTTTCAATTGCGCCAATGATCGACTGGACTACGACAGATTACCGTTATTTTGCGCGGTTGTTTAATCCGCATACCTATCTATATACCGAAATGATTAGCACTGGTGCATTGATACATGGCAATCGAGCACGGCACTTGCGCTTCGATACGCTCGAGCACCCTCTTGTCTTACAGCTCGGTGGTGCAGATATCCATGAGATGACTCAGTGCACCGAATTTGCTCAACAGTATGGCTACGATGAAGTCAATATCAACGTTGGTTGCCCCTCTGATCGTGTACAGCATAATAAGATAGGTGCCTGTCTGATGGCAGAGCCTAAGACCGTTGCTGATTTGGTCAAGCATATGCAAGCCGCCGTCGACATACCAGTGACAGTAAAGCATCGTATTGGTATTGATGACTTTGACAGCTATGAGTTTATGGTGGATTTTGTGCAGACAGTGGCAGACGCTGGCTGTACACGCTTTATCGTGCATGCACGTACGGCATGGCTACAAGGGCTGAGCCCCAAGCAAAACCGCGAAATACCACCGCTGCGTTACGATGATGTGTACCGTTTAAAACAGGACTTCCCTGAACTAGACATCGAAATCAATGGTGGTATTGATACGTTAGAGGACATCAAAACACACTTGCAGCATGTCGATGGTGTGATGATTGGTCGGGCGTTTTATCACAACCCATATCTATTAGCCGAAGCCAATAGCTTGTGGGGCGAGGCAATTCCGAAACGCTCAGAAATTCTAGAGCAGCTATACCCTTACCTAGAAGAGCACATCAAAAAAGGGGAAGCGCTGCCGACGATGACGCGACATTACCTAGGGTTATTCCAAGGTCTGGTGGGGGCGCGTAAATGGCGCCAAGCCTTGAGCGGCAAACCTCAGCTAATACTTGATGATGTCAAACGAGCGGCCGATGAAGTGTTGTCGTTAAATCCTGATGCCTAGATCAGTTCTACTGCAGAATGAACTTGATAGCACTCGCATGATGGCCGCTACTGTGGCTGTCATGTAGTTTACGTTGATTGTGCGACATACTGCCACATCGCTGCACCATTATTGACAATGTGTAATACGATTGGCAGTAATAGCGAGCCTGACTTGATACGCGCATAGCAAAATATCAATGCCAACACTACGATGGTACTGATCTCATAGATGCCGTACTGCACATGGATAACGGCAAATATCAAACTCGTCACCATGCTGGCGACGATCGCACCGTGGTTTTCTGAATATGACGGCGCCGTAAACTGCTCTGTGATGGCTGACCATAATATGCCGCGAAAGACCACCTCTTCATAAATTGGGGCGACGACGACTATTGCAAAGACCAATAGCCATACTGAACTGACAGATTGGTAGAGAGGATCTACAAATACCAGCGGCGTCATATCGAGCATATATGTCAACGCTTGACTGGCAATCATGAATACCAATAGCAGCCCAAGCACCCTCATACCTACCGAAACTGAAAATGGCTTTAATGCCAGATACTGACGCAGCATGCCCCTTTTCAAACGAATAATGAGCACACTCAATGCCAGCAGTAAGACACAACCGATAAGTATAGAAAGGCTGACGACCGTTCCATCATTGCTGCCAAAAAAGAATATATCCCCTATCGATGCTTTTTTGGCAGCAGGCAAAACCAGCTTGCCAGCGATATACACCCCAAACAGCTGACTGATAAAAAATGCAAAGACCATTCCGACTGTTAGCCAGAACGTACCCCAGCGTGAAAATAGCGGCGTAAGCTCAGACGAGGCGGCAATGTCGGGTGAAGCAGTTATGTTTTTTGGCATAAAGATATCACTTAAAAAATACTCTATCAGCCTGCATCAACCGCAAGCACAAATGATGGTGTGTTAATTATTTTTGTTTTGACAGTTGTTGCTCAATCACTGTCAAAACCTGTGATGAAACAGATTCTGGATACTCAAGTGGGAACATATGACCCCCTTCGTGAGTTTCATAAGGAATACCCAAGCGCAATTTTATCTGCTGCGGAAAGCGACGCTTTAAAAAGATACTGTCTTGACCAATAATCAATGTAACAGGGACTTTGGGCCCCCGATTTGGTGCCAGCCAATACCATGATGGATTGGTACGGAATACGGCCACTTCGCTGGCTTTAGGAATAGCCAATGTCACTTTGCCATCCGCACGCTCATGCAGACCATGATCGATGTATCCTTGAAAGCTGCGTTCATCAAAGTTTTTAAAAAACCCTTTATGCCGCATTTTTTCATACGCATCGGTTCGGCTATCCCACACATCGCGGCGGTGCTTAGACACGCCAGCGGGGGATAGCTTATCCATCAGACGATTATTCATAAGCGGCAGTCTGTCTACTGTCTTTGCCACATGCCATAGCAAGCTGACTTTGCCATAAATCCAAGGCGGATCCATGAGCACCGCTTGAGAAAATAGTTCGGGCGTACGATACAGTGCCTGCAACGTACACATCGCACCAAGCGAATGCCCTACTCCTACTACCTGTGCGACGCCATGCTTTTGGCAAGCAGATTTTACGCTATCGATGATTTGCTGCGTGAGACTGTGCCAATGATCGTCCACTGGATAATCGGGGGTGTCGCCCAACATCGCAATATACTCAATCGTAAAAAACGCTGACAAACCTTTAAAAAATGGCTCATAAACGGCACTTGGCATCCCATTGGCATGGGCAAAATGTAGCACCGGCTTGTTCGTTATTTTAGAGACAGGCAGTGCAGAAAAAGTTTGCAAATCTATTTTTTCACTCATGACAGGCTCTCGCAGGATCGTTTGGGTTATATGTTGTTTTGGTGGTGTTCTAAAAAGTATGCTGTCATCAGACATAACCATAGTTAATATAAAAGAATACCAGATCGAATACT
>NZ_JASDDJ010000006.1 GCF_030407455.1 Psychrobacter sp. 5A.1 | reverse complement strand
AATAATTTTATGAAAAATTGTCTGGTTTTAAATGAATAAATTAAGACTGGTAACAAATGTTTAAAGAAATAGTGACTTACGTGTTTAGCATGATTGTCGACTTATTTTATTTATATCAGATACAATGAGCTTTTTTTATTATATATTTTCGTTTAAACTGTTCGCTTTTAAATTTATTAGCAAACAATGTTTATTGGAATTAAATCATCTCATAAATGGCCTTAACTATTCATGAATGATTTGCAGACCAGATTTCTCGATGAACCATAATGCCTCTATAGAGGTCACACTTTTAACTTACGGTTGGATTTACTATGAGCAAAAATAACGCAATTGATTTAGAAAACTTAGACGTCGATGAACTGCTAGCCATCACTGAAAACGCCCAGCAGCTTATTGCTAAAAAACAACATCAGCGTTTGTATGATGCTTATATGCAGTTCGAAAAAATTGCAGAAGCCAGCAATGCAACTATCGAAGAGATTTTGAAAGCGGGTGAAACGTTAGAGAAAAAACGTAGCATCAAGTATCGCAACACTGACAACAATGAAGAAACGTGGACTGGCCGTGGCCGTAAACCAACGTGGTTGGTTGAAGCGCTAGCAGCAGGTCGTGATATTGAAGACTTTGCTATTTAATTAGACTGTTTTTTATAGCCTGACAAGCGGTGACTTGGCTAAAAAATCCTATTTATAATGGGGTGTTTATGACTATTTAACGATAGATAAAGTCACTTCTTAGAAAACGAAAGCCAGTATCTTTATTGCCAATATTTTGGCAAAAAGATACTGGCTTTTTTTCTGTCATCTATATGCCATTGTTTGTTATGATAATGGCGTTTTTGTCTTATATAAGAGTTGTGCAACTGTGCCCCAAATATCTGAGTTGTCTCATAAACGTCCCCGTAGGCTTTGGTGGCTGATTGGGTTTGTGTTGTTTGCGCTCTTTGCTGTCCTGCAAATGCCAGCAGCATGGCTACTTGAGAAGTACGCGCCCGATACGCCTTATGTGCAGCATGTGTCTGGTAATTTATGGCAAGGTGCGGCTATTTGGCAACTGCCTGTGTCCTCTTCCTCGCTCACAGGCATGGCGGAATGGTCATGGCAGCCTTGGCAATTGTTTATGGGCAAGCTGGGTGCAGATGTCGATATTCATTCAGCACAGACAAGGCTGAATGGGCAAGTCAAACTGGGTCTGAATTCATGGCAAATTGACAATATGAGTGGAAAAATTGCCCCTGAGACGTTGGCGCGTGTGGTCGACTGGCAGCTGCCCAATACACCCATTCAGGTAAACAATGTATCACTAAAGCGCCAGTCTGGTGTCAATGAGTCATCTGATGGCGAGCCTGCTAATAAAGCCGGTGGGTTTAGTGCAGCAGATGGTCAGTTGACTTGGGTTGGCGGTGAGGTGGGTTATCCTAGTGGTGGTAAGGTGTTTTATATCACCATGCCAGCCCTGCGCGCTGAACTCAGTACCGAACAAAAGAACAAACAAAACTTGCTACATATCAACTTATTGAATAATCAAGACAAGCGCTTGGGAGACCTGTATATTGATGGTGATAATATGCTAGACGTTAGTTTGACGCAGCGTCTACTAGAAAACATGCCTGAATATAAAGGGCAAGCACCCCAAGATACGCCAGTCGTCAGTGTGCGACAGCCACTGTTAAGTGGGCTGGGGACACGCTAAATGATGAACGTTGCTACCACCCTAAAACCTGTACTCAACACGCTCAATCGTTTTTCAGGTTGGCTATTATTGTTCGCCATTGCTTGGCTATGTTGGACCGCTGCTCGACTGTTATGGCTACTGTTAGCAGCGCCTTTAGCACCTGCATTGCCGATTGCGCCTTTACAAAATAGCGCCAAGTCGACCAATGATGCCAGCGGATTATTTGCAATATTTTCGGATCCTGATCCTATCACTGCCGCCGTTCAACCACCTCCTAATATTGAGCTTAAGGGTGTCTTGCTCGCCATACCTGAGAGCATGTCCTCCGCATTATTGAATGTCAATGGCGAAGTAAAAAACTACCGAATCGGTGATGAGCTAAAAGCCAGTGATTATACGCTCGTGGCGGTGGATTGGAACTCGGTGGTCATCGCTGACGTCAGTGACAAACAAACGGTCATCAAAATGCCAGAGGCCATGTCATTAGACCAAAGCGATATGCTAGCGAGCGGTATCAGTAATCCGCGCTTGCCAAATAATAATAGCATGTTGCCTACAGCGCCTCAGCCACCACAAGCTAATGTAGCTGAGCCAGAAGGCAGCAGTGATGAAAGCAGTCCACAATCGGCGATTGGAGAAGCTGTCACGGCCTTGCAAGACAACCCTGCCAGCTATCTGAGTAAAATGGGGGTAATGGCATCTGGAGAGAGCTATCAAGTCACAGCAGCGATGCCTGCCAAACTGCGTAATCGTCTAGGACTTGAGCCAGGCGACAAAGTGCTGACCGTCAATGGCCAAAGCGTGGGCAATAATCCTACGCAAGACGCCGGCATACTCCAGCAAGTACAGCAAGCAGGTGAAGCGCAGATAGAGGTGCAACGTGGTGAGCAAGTCATTACGATTCGACAGCAGTTTTAGGATGTGTCCTCACTTTTAGTCCATTTATATGACTATCATTTGAATTGAAGACACGGCCTAGTAAGGTGAATTTTTAGCAAAGTTGCTCGTTAAAAACTCAGTACATAGTAAGCAATATCACTGTAGGTAATTATCAATATGGTAAGTTTTCAAAATTTTTCAGTCACGCCTTTGTACCGTATCCTGCAGCGTGTAATGCGACTGTGCCGTCCTCTTTGTTTAGTCGTACCATTGTGGGCTGCCAGTGCAGGTCTTGCGAGTGCAGAGAGCTGGAAAGTCAATTTGCAAGATGCTGATATAAAAGCTTTTATTAATGAAGTAGCGACCATCACCGATCAAAATTTTGTCCTTGATCCACGTATCAATGGTAACGTCACGGTCATCTCTAATAAAGCCTTATCTCGCGATGAGATTTATCAGCTATTTTTGAGTGTGATGCAGGTCAATGGTATCGCCGCGATTGATTCGGGAACGACGATCAAACTGGTGCCAGACAATGTTGCCAAGCAATCTGGCGTGGCTGTTGATCTACGCGGTGATAGCGTCGGTGAGTCGCTCGCCACGCGGGTCATTTATTTGACCAATACCCAAGCCGCAGAAGTGCTGGGTGTCATCCGTCCATTGATGCCGCAGTCGGCTCATGCGGCCGCTGTGCCTGGTGTCAATGCACTGGTGTTGTCAGATCGAGCAGACAGTCTCAATCAGCTGACAGCCCTCATCCGTGATTTAGATAGCAATGTAAATGACAGCTTGCAAGTGATACCACTACGTCACGTCGATGCCGAACGTATGATGGAATTGATTAGCGCCTTAGTCGCAAGTGCTGGTAGCGGGCAAGCACAAGGTGGCAACAATCAACTCAAAGTCATCGCCGACACCTCGAGCGATAGGCTGTTGGTCAAAGGCAGTCCTGAAATGATTGCCAAAGTCCAAGAAATGGTCAATCAATTGGACACCACGCCGACCAGACGTCTAAGTGGTCTACGTGTCTTTCGCTTAAAATATGCTAGTGCTGGTCATATCGCCGATATGCTACGTGGCCTACTGGCCAACCAATCGATTAATAGTGCTGGCGCGACCTCGACACTAGAATCCGCTTCTCTAAATGATGCAAGTACGACAGGCTCGGCCATTAATAGTGCAGCCACTGGTAGTGCGGGTAGTAATACAGCCGCTGTATCTACGAGCAGTACAACCGGAGCAAGTACAGGGGTGGGTGGTCGCCCGTTCAGTATTATCGCTGATGAAACGCAAAATGCCGTCATCGTCAATGCAGCACCCGAGCTAATGTTTGAGATTGAAGATGCGGTCAACCAATTAGACAGTCGCCGCGCACAAGTATTGATTCAAGCCGCCATTGTCGAAGTCTCAGGTGATGATGCAACCCAGCTGGGCGTTCAGTGGGCTTTGGGAAATGCCAATAGCGGGTATGGCGTGGTCAACTTTAACAATGTGGGTGCTAGCGCGACAACAATCGCCGCCGCCGCTTTAGCTGGTACAGCAGGTGTTAGCGCCGCTGCCAGCTCTATTGCTGGTGCATTGATAGGCATCGGAGACAGTCGAAAAGACAGTCAGGGTAACACGGAGTTCTATGGCGCTATCTTACAAGCGCTTGATTCTTCTACCAGTGCCAATCTGTTGTCTATGCCATCGATTCTGACATTGGATAATGAAAAAGCCAGTATCTTGGTTGGTCAAAACGTGCCTTTTGTTACAGGCTCTTTCACCACCAGTGGCAACAATTCAAACAACCCATTCCAAACGATTGATCGCCAAGATATTGGTATCAACCTTAATGTCATTCCGCACATTGGTGACAATGGCACCGTACGTTTAGAAGTGTCGCAAGAAGTCTCATCAGTCGTACCAGGCAGTACGGGTAATGCCAGTGGTTTGATCACCAATAAAAGCCTTATCAACACGACCATCCTAGCGGATGATCAGCAGACAATTGCTTTAGGCGGACTGATGCGTGATAACACCACCACCCGTCAACAGAAAGTCCCAGGTTTGGGTAATGTCCCTGTTATTGGCAGACTGTTCCGCTCTGACAATGACACGACTCAAAAAAGCAACTTGATCATATTTTTGCAGCCAACTATCTTACGTGATGGTGGCGCGGTAGCGAGTATTACTGAACGCAAATTTAATCAAATGCGTGTGCTGCAATTGGTCATCGATAAAAATGGTACGATCAAACAACTGCCCTTGAGTGGTACGGAAGGTTGGAATGGCGATGTCAGTACAGATTATGAGTTAATGCCGCTCAACCCCCTTATTCCTAAACGTGATCAAGCACCAAAATCTACTTCTCAAGGTTTCACCAAAGTGGATAGCCCCAATAATAGTCTCACGACCTATCCTTTGAATCGTTAAAAAATAGGACACGGCCTAGGCCGTGTCTTCAATTCACTCGATAGTCATCTAAATGGGCTAAAAATGGCTAAATCTTGCCAAACATCGTCAAATAGCTGGCTAATATCCCGATATTATCTGCGCTATTTTTCTTTTGTAACGATAATTTATCTCATTTTTATCACCATTTTTGAAATGAAGACACGGCCTAATATAAATAAATGTACGATATGATAAATAAAAGTCATATCGTACATTAGCTTGCGTATTCATAACACAGATAAACACAGCAGCTGCTGTATTTACGTATATTAGATATTAGCGAATGAATAAGTTACCTATTATGTTTTCCTTTATGAAAAAATCAGAAATTGGTTCATTTGCCGTTTACGGTTCAGAGTGAGGACACGTCTTAAAATGATGAATAATAAAAAGACAAGAAAATGGCTTTTTCTAAGTGCCGCTGCGACTGCTTTGTTACTGATTCCTAGACGTAGTAGTCGAAAGACTGGTATGAAAACAGACAATAGCCATAATATAGAATCTGAGAGTAGTCACACTAACCGTGATCATATGGATGAGAGTAGTAAGTAAAAGATAGAAAATTAATGCGCTCATGACAATAATCAGTAAATTTCTTGTTCAACAGACCCTAAAGCCCATTTCTTAAAAACTCATTTTTGGAGTTTATCAATGTCTGATAACGAGTCAGCGATGATAGCTGAAAAAACGATCGTTAGAGAAAATCTAGACAAAATGTATCCTCTTATTGATACACATACGCATTTTGATGCACCAGTATTTGACGATGACCGAACACAGCAGGTACAGCAGGCTTATGCTCAAGGCATTCGCCACTTGGTACTAGTTGGTTATTTGCATCAGTATTTTGCGCGGATGTATGACACTCAGCGTTCCGTTAACTATATAACGCACCTTTCTAATACAGCCTATAATGATCCAGATAAATGCCATATCAACGCTCATATTGCGCTAGGCTTACATCCTTTTTATATCGAGCAGCATACTGAAGATTGCTTAGTACAACTGGAGAAAATGGTCATTGATCGTCGTCCATTGGCCATTGGTGAGATTGGATTGGATACTTTTACCGATGCGATGAAAGCGCCTGACACATTTGCTAAGCAAGTGCGATTTTTTAAGACCCAATTAGATATAGCAGTGACTCATCAGCTGCCAGTCATGCTGCACATTCGTAAAGCACATGCCGAAGCGCTCGCAATATTGAAAACGCATAAATATAATGCGCATAAACTGGGCGGCATTGCCCACAGTTTTAGCGGTGGTGAGCAAGAAGCAAAAGCATTCGTTAAACTTGGCTTTAAACTTGGCGTTACGGGTCAGATTACCAATCCAAATGCTAAAAAACTGCACCGCGCGATTCAGGCCGCTGTCGATAGCTATGGTATCGAATGTTTGGTCATTGAGACTGACTGCCCAGACATGACACCCATCATGTGTCAGACCTCAAGTGGCTATCATTTAGCACTTGAGCCAACGTCAAATGATAAATTTGATAGTGCCCATTCACATAATAGAAATGTGCCCGCCAATTTGCCGTGGGTATTATCGAGCTTGAGTGAGCTATTAGAGGTGTCACATGCTAAACTTGCTAAACAGTTATGGCAAAATAGTTGTGATGCCCTAAAAGTAGACTGGGCTTATCCAGTATAATGATACTATTTATAGAAAATGATAGAAAAAATCAGTTTATAGGAAAATCAGCGTTGTCATTAGGGAATGTTTTCAATGCATTCGATCGTCATCTAAATGGCCAAACATTGCCAAACAGCGGGTTAATATCCCGATATTATCGGCGCTATTTTTCTTGTTTGACGACAAGTTATCTCATTTTTATCACCATTTTTGAAATGAAGACACATCTTAGCCGCCAAAAAACCCCAGCCGAAAAAATAACAACCAAGATATTTGAAAAGAGAATTTGACCTGTTATGAGTGAAACACAACAATTTGAGCAGCTGGACTCTATCGAAAATGCTGTCGGACGAGATGAGGCAAGCCAAGAGAGTGAGCAATATGACCGCCGTTTTCAAGGGACACGGACACTCTATGGCGCAGCAGCGGTTGATACCTTTGCGGCAGCCCACGTTTATATTATTGGCGTAGGAGGCGTGGGTTCTTGGGCAGCAGAAGCGTTGGCTCGAACAGCAGTGGGAACGATTACGTTGATTGATTTGGATGTGTTGGTTGCTTCTAATGTCAACCGACAGTTGCCGGCATTGGACAGTACCTTTGGTCAAAGCAAAATTGAGGCAATGGCAACACGTATCAAAGAAATCAATCCCGCCGTAACGCTGAACTTGGTAGATGATTTTTTGACCGTAGAAAACGTTGCCGCGCTCTTACCAAGTCGTGATGCAGCAAAATCTGCCATAGCGCAAGGCGAGCCGATTGTTATTTTGGACTGTGTAGATGATATGAGTGCTAAACTAGCGATAGCGCTACATTGCCGTTTTAATAAACTAAAGTTGGTATGTGCAGGTGGTGCAGGTGGTAAGATAGATCCAAGCCACATTAGAGTCAGTGATTTGCGTGATTGTTATCAAGATCCGCTCCTAGCCAAATTACGCAATAAATTACGCCACGAAAAAGGCATTAATAGTGCCTTAAAAGAAAAATTTGGTATCAAGTGTGTCTATTCAACAGAACCACCGATTGTAGATAAAAGCTGTCAAACAGGTGGTTTACAGTGCGGTGGTTATGGCTCAGCAGTGGTCGTCACGTCAGTGGTCGCGATGATTATGGTGAGTGAAGCATTACAATTATTGATAAAACAGATGAGTAGTAAGTCAGCCGTCTGATATTATTTAATGGAGTTTACCTTGTCTATATCTAACTCACCCAAACGTAGCTACCCAGTAGCGGTAGATGAATTAGAGCGTATCAACAAGCTAAAAAAATATCAGGTACTTAACGAGGATGACGAGCCTGCATTTGATCGGCTAGTGGCACTTGCAGAGCTGTTTTTTGATGTGCCAGTGGTGACGATCACTTTTATGGATGATGAAACACAATACTTAAAACCAGCCTGCAAATTCAATAATGAGTCTGACAGTATATGTAAGACATCACGTGACATCGCTTTTTGTAATTATACAATACTGTCTGACGACGTGTTCATAGTGCCAGATACATTAGAAGACAGTCGTTTTAGCCAAAATCCACTAGTGATAAAGTCACCATACGTACGGTTTTATGCTGGTGCGCCAATTATTTTACATGAAGACAGTAAAAGTTATCGCCTAGGCACTTTGTGTCTGATGGATACCAAGCCTAATCATTGTTTTACTGAGCAGCAATCAACGATATTAGCAGAATTTGCGAAGATGGCAGCCGATGCTTTGCAGCTACAAGATAAGCAACGTGATGCCAAATATGCCAATGAAATGAAATCGAGCTTTTTGGCCAATATGAGCCATGAGATTCGCACACCGATGAATGGCATTATTGGTATGGTAGAGATGTTGGGTGAGACCGAACTCAGTAGTGAGCAGCGAGACTATGTAGATAATATCAAAGTCTCCAATGAGCATCTGATGGTCATTATCAATGGTATTCTGGACTTATCAAAAGTAGAGTCTGGAAAAATGACAATAGACTCGATTCCAGTGAATTTATCTACCTTATGTAATGAGGTGGTTAGCCTGTTTGCTATCAAGGCGCGCCAACGAGGGCTGACCTTAGATTATCATTATACTGAAACGTTATCGGCTTATGTAAAAGGCGATCCTGTACGCCTTAAGCAAATCATAGCAAACCTTGTGAATAATGCGATTAAGTTCACTCGTGAAGGCGGCCGGGTCAGTATCGATGTGAAGCATATGAACAATTGCTACTATTCAGATGGCAAAGACGACAATGCTGACACGACTCACAAGCGCAAAGTACATAAAAAGCCAGATCACGAAGCTGGCCAAAACATGACGCTGTGTATAGAGGTGAAAGATACGGGCGTCGGTATCAAAGCAGAGTCATTAGAGGCGATATTTGACGCTTATGACCAAGCAAACAAATTTACACATCGTATTTATGGCGGTACTGGGCTTGGGCTTTCTGTTTGTAAATCTTTGGTCGATTTGATGGGTGGCCATATTCATGTAAATAGTGAAGTGGGTGTTGGTACGACCTTTAGTGTCTTTTTGCCGTTACCCACTATTGATGAAGACAAATACGAGACATGGCAAGATTCTAATGATATGGCAATGATAGAACCCAGTCACGAACGAGCGGGTCATATATTGTTGGTCGAGGATGATGCTGTCAATGCAATCATTGCCAAAAAAGCACTGACCAATAGTGGTCATACCGTCACACATGTCACTGATGGTCAGCAAGCCATCGAGATCTTTGCTTTGTCCCCTGAGCGTTACGATGTCATATTGATGGATCACCATATGCCTATTTTGGATGGTGTACAGGCGACTATTAAACTGCATGAGCTGTATGACCCTCAGCTGCTACCGCCTATCATTGCCTTGACTGCCAATGCAATGGATGGCGAACGCGAGAAATATTTGAAAGTTGGGATGCAGGATTATTGTACCAAACCCTTTAAGCAAGAGCAGTTGAGTGCCTTGGTACAGTATTGGTTGATACAAAAGCAATCACTAGAAGAAGAGTAAGTGGCTAGGGCGTGTCCTCAATTCACTCGATAGTCATCTAAATGGGCTAAAAATAGCTAAATCTTGCCAAACATCGTCACAGAACTCTAAAATGGGTACAAGGCAGCCGACTGCAGATTGTACAATTAGTACATCTAAGGAGGGTAACGCCGTAGCGGTTTAGTAGTTCACCGACTATAGCTGGTTAATATCTCGATATTATCGGTACTGTTTTTCTGGTTTGACGGCAATTTATCTCATTTTTATCACCATTTTTGACATGAAATCACGCCCTAGGGTATATGGCTATAACCTCGACTAACAGGTACAAAAAAAGCTTAACCGTTGATATAGCGGTTAAGCTTTTTTATGGATGATAGAGACATCAATATCAGCTATCAATCATATTTGCCGTGAGATTAGTTCACGCGAGTTTGATAATCACCAGTACGAGTATCGACACGTACAATTTCACCTTGCTGAACAAATAATGGTACACGTACTACCGCACCTGTCTCTAACTTGGCTGGTTTACCACCACCACCTGAAGTATCACCACGTACACCAGGATCTGTTTCGGTGATTTGTAATTCAACAAAATTAGGCGGCGTCACTGACAATGGACTACCATTGAATAGAGTGATGGTACATAGAGCATTACTGTTTTCTTTTAGCCATTGTACTGAGTCGCCCATTGCTGTTTTGTCCGCTTGGATTTGCTCAAAACTTTCAGGGTGCATAAAATGCCAAAACTCGCCATCGTTGTATAGATAGTTCATTTCAGTATCCATCACATCAGCCGCTTCTAGGCTATCACCTGATTTGAAAGTTTGCTCCAATACTTTACCACTACGAAGATTGCGCAACTTGACACGGTTAAAGGCTTGACCTTTACCAGGTTTGACAAACTCATTTTCAAGAATGGCACAAGGGTTGCCATCAAGCATGACTTTTAGACCAGCTTTAAATTCATTAGTAGAAAAACTTGCCACAAGAAACTCCTAGGGGTTGTAAATATAATAGTAAGATATAGGGCTGACTGTACCAAAATTTTCTGTTATGCCAAGTATATACGGATTAACGAGGATACTTTGATAGGCTAGACACTAAGGGCGTATAATATCGGATTTTGGGCACAGGTAGTAGGCTGTCATGATAAACCATTTAATCACACAAAAAAACTGGCAAACGCAATTATCGGAAGCCATTACATCTGTTGATGAGTTGCTAAGCCTGCTACAACTTGAATCAATGCGTGCAGAAGTTTATGTGCCTAAGCATTTTGAACTGCGTGTGCCGCGTGGCTTTGTGGCAAAAATGACTGTTGGCGACCGTAATGATCCCCTGCTTAAACAGGTGTTGCCAGACCAACAAGAGCAAATCAACGTCACGGGCTATGTAGCAGATCCGCTAAGCGAAAACACGCAAAATCCTGTGAAGGGCATGCTACATAAGTATCAGTCGAGAGTATTGTTGACGATTACAGGCGCGTGCGCCATTCATTGTCGTTACTGCTTTCGCCAGCATTTTGACTATAGTGCCAATATGCCTACTGCGGATGCCAAAGAAAATATCATCAACTATATTGGTGGACATCCTGAAATTAATGAGGTGATTTTAAGTGGTGGTGATCCACTAAATGTGACCAACCGACGTTTATTTGCTTGGTTAGACACTTTGGAATCCCTGCCGCAATTGACCACTATTCGGCTACATACTCGCCTACCATTGGTGATACCAGCGCGATTGGACGATGCATTGTTAGACAGGCTGTCTCAGAGTCGTTGTCATATCGTAATGGTGATTCACTGTAATCATGCTAATGAGATCGATGCTGTAACATCGGAGTATTTACAACGTGTTCGAGCTGCTGGAGTTACTTTATTAAACCAAGCGGTTTTGCTAAAAGATGTCAATGATAATGTTGAGATTCAAACACAGTTAAGTCAGCGTTTGTTTTCATGTGGCGTGTTGCCATATTATTTGCACGTATTGGATAAGGTGGCTGGCGCTGCGCATTTTGATAGCGATGAGACGTCGGCAGTTACTCTTTATTGGTCATTACTAGCAACATTACCAGGCTATCTCGTCCCTAAATTGGTAAGAGAGCTGCCAAATAAACCTTTTAAAGTGCCGATTGATATTTACAGCAGGGCTTAATGTAGGGCATTATACGCTTTTGGAAATTTTAGCAAACAAAGAGTGGCTATTGGAATATAGATTGCCCGTATTTTTGGCAAAAAAATCCAATAGAGATGCTTTTTATGAAACATAAATATCTATATCATGAAAAAAGCATATAGAATATCAGTACGCAGATGGATCACATAGTATGTGACGATGGATATAGAGCTCTATAGATATAGGGCTCTAATAGTATTCATACCTTGTTAATGTATACCACTAGATTACGAATCATAGTCAATAAATGTCATGATTCTTCTATGATTAACCTCAAGAAGCACTCTTTATGCATGGCATGAATTTGTATTACTGCATAGTTCGGACTGCCTCAAAGTTACCAATAATGAGTAGGGATACTAATGATAACTTTATCGATGTTTCAAGCGCATTTAAATGCTACAGCGCCATTGCCGCCCTCAACAAGCCGCTCAGTGAATGGTCAAGAGCGCTATTTGCTGAAACTACTGACGACACTACCTTCACAAACCCAAGCGCAGCAAATAGAACATCTAGAACGCGTACTGACAGTATTACGCAAGGCCAATATAGATGAGGAGCAACGTCTCAAGCTGATGGCAAAGGTAATCGATGCTTCAGGTCGATTGATTGCTACTCTTAGGCAGCACTACATTTATGAGACAGGCGTGCTTAGTCAGGCTCAGATGAATTATGTTGCTCATATACAATCACTACATTATCTCATTATCATGGTCTACGATAGAGTGATACGTCATGAAACTCAATGGTCGGACAATCAGTTAAAACCTTTTTCTGGTAAAGGCTGGCAGCGCTATTTTGGCACTGACAGAAAACCTTCTAGTATCATCGCTATCGCCGCGTATCAATCGCTACTGAGGTATCAAAAGCTATTGGCTGAAGAGGCGCTTTGCTATCAAAAACCGTCAAATTATCTTTGGTCTAGAGTCAACCAACTGTACTACTTGGCTCATCAAAACGGGGTAGTTGATATTGATTTGAGTATATACACTGCTACCCATCAGGCGCACAGTATCCATCAACTATATTGCCAAATCTGCCTACAGCATTTATTGAATTTGCGAGCCATGAGGCGTCCCAATATCTTACTAGTGCAACGATTGTTACCTGAATGGTCTAAGCACATGATTGCGACCATAGAGCCGGCCACAGAGACACGGGTATACGTTGATTTGAATAGCAATAAGCCACCAAGCTATTTGACGGCTAACTCTACTATCAATCCCTATGAGGATCGTTATGATTGCCTGTTTATAGAGTTAACGCCGATGGTTCTATACTTCAACTCACGTAAGCAAGCCTTTCTTGAAGAAGAGAGCACAGGAATAGAATATAGCTTACTTAATATCATCTCGATGATCATCAGTTACCGCTATTTACAGCCACCACTGACATTGCCAACCAAATATAGTAGCAAGCAAAGTGCAGAATTAATTACTGGCTTCAATGATATTCATTACCATGTTGGGGACTCAAAAAGTTTTGGCAATATCATTGCTATGAAAGATCTGCGAGAAGAGGAACGACCTCTATACAATACGTCTGATAAAGAGCGAGATCACGATAACGCACTAACCATCGAGACGTTTGAAAATCATGACAATTCATCACTCTATCGCATACTACGACTGTTACCAAAAGATGGCGCGCTCAATACAGCCGATATAAGCAAAGAAAGCATTAATGAAGATGGTATTACCAAGCAAAGTATTAGCGTAGAGGGGTCTGATCCTGATTTTACGACGACTGCACCGCCGCCATTACATATCATGGGCCTGATTTTGGTCTATCGATCTGCTAATGTGGTGCAACCTGATTGGTCAATAGGTGTGGTACGCTGGATCAATCTGGACAGCAAAAACCCAGAAGTGGAATGGCAAATACTTGGACATCAGCTTGTGGCATGTGGACTGCGTTTGGAAGGCGATAAAACACGGAGTCGCCATTTTGTGCCAGCGTTTATCCTTGGTAAAGATGACCAGCTACAAACTGTCGGTACATTGATCGTGCCGCCTGCTTATTTTCAGGTCGATGATAGAGTGGTCATGCGCATCGGTAATAAACAAACTTCTTTACGGTTGGGGCGTAGGCTGATGATGACTGATGAGTTTAGTCAGTATGAGGTCGTGCAGCTATAATTTTTAGCATTTTTATCAAAACGTAGGTAGCTCGTGCTGTAGAGAAATCAGTATGCAGATTTTTGTTTATAAAATTTAGATAATGAAGGGTAGAAGTTAACCTGCAGCTGGTTGAATTATTGTCTATAATGACGGATATTGTTACTCTAATTTCTATGATATCTCTAGGGCGTGTCCTCAATTTGAATAATAACGGTTAAATGGGTTAAAAGTAGCTAAATATTTGCCAAACTGCGCCACGTGGCTGGATATTATCTGTACTACTTGTCCTGTTTGGCTGCAATTTATCTTATTTTTATCTCCATTTTCAAAATGAAGACACGGCCTAACAATAAAATAATCATCTTAACCAAAACTCAGTCAATACAATAAGATTCTCTGAGCTTAATCCTAGTGTTGTTTTCGAGCTAGGTTAATTTTGGCAAAAAGATAAAGTATCAAAATAAAAGATGAAAATACGACTAAAAGGCTCCTTATGCGCAATCAATCCATCTTAAATTTATTGGTGATCAACGACGGTCAGCTCTATGCGGAACGTCTTGTGCAGTTACTGGGTTCTTACTATGACAGTGTGAATTTGGGTTTCTTAGATGATAAAGAAGAGCTACTGAAACTATTGCGCCAACCATGGGATGTATTGGTGTTTGGTAAAGCTTATGATATGAGTTTTACGGACGTGGTCAATATAGTGCAAGAGCAGGATATTGATCTGCCGATGATTTGCCTGATGAATGAAGATATCGCGACGACTGCTTGTAATGATGAGGGGCTCCCTGCTGTCATTAGTGGCACGATGATTAAAGCGCTCACCGTTGATCAAGAGATGCCAGTCGTCATGGCGATTCGTCTACAACACAGTAGTTTGCGCAGTCGTCGTGAGCTAAAAACCTTACGCCAAGTGCTCTCTGAAGCAGAACAGCGCGCCAATGTATTGATTAAGAACTCAAAAAGTGCGGTTGCTTATATAGATGAAGGCATTCATATATTTGCCAATGATCCCTATCTTCAGCTATTCGGTTTTAAATCGATGAATGAAGCCGTCGGTGTGCCTATTATTGACCTGATTTCAGGTGGTGATAATGTCAAAGGGTTCAAACAGTTTTTGCGTCAATTTGGTAAAGGTAGCCGCCAGGAAGTCGAGTTCAATTTTGAAAGTATACGTACGGATGGCAGCACCTTTGAAGCAAAATTACAATTGGCCTCCGCAACGTTAGAAGGCGAGCCTGTTACTCAAATTATTATTCAACAAAATAATAATAATAGTGCAGAGGTTGCGAAGCGCCTAGCGGAAGCCGAGCGTAAAGACAATTTAACAGGTCTGGATAACCGTCGCGGCTTTGAAGAGCAGATGGTCATAGTGCATCAGGAGGCAACGCAAGGACTGTTGACGGCAGGATTGCTATATGTACAGCTTGATAACGTGGGTAAAATAAGAAGCAGCTTAGGCCTACAAGGTATAGATTCGACTGTCAAGCAAGTGGCTTATACGATAGATGAGCTGGTATCTGATGGGCATGTGAGTCGTTTCAGTGATACCGCCTTTATGATCATTGTAAAAAACAAAACGGTCACTGAGCTGAAAGAGCTCGCTGAGCTTATGGGTACGCGCATCAAAGATATGTTTATTGAAGTAGATAAACGGACAACGAGCACGACAGTCAGCACGGCTATCGTCAAAATCGAAAAGAATACGGCAGAGCCGAGCATTATCTTAGAACGTGCTATGGATACTATGAGTCAAATCATGGTAGAGACATCCAACAGTGGTGGGTCTTACCATATCTACGACCCAAGCGAGCATGCCAATAGTGATGATCACGCGCTTGCTGAGTCTTTGGTAGATGCGATTGCCAATAATCGATTTGAGCTATCTTTTCAGTCGATATATGACATCAACAATGACCGTAGTGATTTTTTTGAAGTATATCTACGGTTACCACTGTCAGATGCGGACAATACCATATTGACCCCTGATCAGTTTATGTCGGTGGCTAAAGCGCATAAATTACTAGAAAAGATAGATCGATGGGTGCTTATCAATGCGTGTAAAAAAATAAATGACCTACGCAAAACCCATCCTGAAGCCAGATTGTTAGTGCAATTGACCAGCGCTTCATTGGTGGATAAAAAGCTGCCGATTGTGGCGAATCAATTGATCAAAGCAGTGGGCGGGGCAGCTGGTGTACTAACGCTACAGTTCAATGAAATAGACGTCTCTGATCATTTAACCGTCGCGAAATCTCAGTTTTTTGCGCTCAACGAACTTGACTGTCAAATAGGGATTAATAACTTTGGGTCTTCTGCCAAATCGATTGAAATTGCCAATTTTGTACAGCCAGATATGGTACGCTTGGCGCGCAGTTATGTCCAAGACATTAGTTCAGCAGAAAATCTAGAAACAGTTAAATCAACTATCATGCGAACCAACGAAGTCAAAGTTGATGTGCTCATGCCTTATATTGAAGATGCAGCGACGATGTCTGTTGCTTGGAGTGTGGGCGCGCGTTATTTGCAAGGGTATTATTTAGAAGAACCTAGCAACACCATAAAGGTCGCGAGTTAAAAAGCCAATATGCCATATCGTTTATGGCATGGTGATAATATTCCTCAACCAAAGATTGCTAAAAATGCCACTTATCAGTAAATATCAAATGAGCAGTCTACTGGCTGCTGTTCTGTTGCTTGCGGCTTGTGAGAAAATCCCACCTGACCACCGTGCTCCCGTGACTTTGCCACTATATACCGAGGGAGATGCTGACAATGGGTCGATAATTTATAAAGATGCTTGTGGTCAGTGTCACCAACGTAATGCAGGCCTGAATAAAAAAGGCCCACAATTAATGAATATATATGGTGCGCCAGCTGCCCAGCTAAAGGACTACACCTATAGTAAAGGGCTTTCAGCATCAGGGTGGGTATGGGATGCTGAAACGCTCGACCCATACATTGCAGATGCACAAAAAACCATGCCAGACTCAAAGATGTTGTCTGATCCTATGCCAGATGCCAAAGAGCGTGCCGATATTATTGCCTATCTATCAACGCTCCGCGCCGCTGCACCGACCGTCACAGATGATGTAAACTGACATCTGGTTTATCATCGTTATGACCTAAAAAATGAGCCAATAATCTCCTATGACCCATGCAGCTAACGATACATCATTATCATCACCTCAGCCAATAGCGGCCACCCTTAGCCCATCTACGCCTGATATTAAACATAATCAGCAAAAAATTGCACAGCTGATTGAGCAGTTAAATCAAATCGTGCTAGATAAACCACAAGTGGTCAAATTAGCGCTCAGCGGTATATTGGCAGGTGGGCATTTACTGTTGCAAGATTTGCCTGGTATGGGAAAGACGACTTTGGCGCAAGGCTTGGCGCAATTGCTAGGTTTGAGCTTTAGTCGGGTGCAGTTTACCAATGACATGCTACCAGCAGATATCTTAGGTATGAGTATCTACGACCAAAACAAACAGCAATTTGAGTTTCGTGCTGGTCCTATCTTTACTCAGTTATTACTCGCTGATGAAATCAATCGCTCCAGCCCAAAAACCCAAAGCGCGCTACTCGAAGCGATGGAAGAGCGACAAGTCACGCAAGACGGTCAGACTTATCCTTTGCCGCAGCCTTTCTTTGTGATTGCGACCCAAAATCCATTGCAACAAGCAGGCGTCTATCCACTTCCTGAGTCGCAGCTCGATAGATTTTTATTATGTTTGTCACTGGGGTATCCATCGCCTGCCGCAGAACGTGAATTGCTAAAAGGTGAGGATCGTCGAGAGCTACTCAAAGATTTAGACACCGTGCTTGATACTGAGGCTGTGCTGCTGGCTCAGCAGGGAGTCAGGCAGGTTTATGTGGCAGATGTGGTATTGGATTATCTACAAAGGTTGGTTGCAAAAACTCGCGCAAGCCAAGAGTATCATGGCTTATCACCGCGTGGTGTGCTGTCGCTACAACGTGCCGCCCAAGCCCATGCCTATGTATCGGGATATATGGAAGTGACGCCTGAAGATATCCAAGCAGTGTTTGCGGCGGTCACTGACCATCGCCTTGGTCAGCGCTTTGTACCTGCGCATGTGACTGGCGGGCAAGCGATGAAAACCATCGCACAACGTATTCTAGCAGAAGTGTCGGTCATCGCTTAGCAGCGGATGTCCGCCATTTAGCAGTGGTTTGATACATAGTCAAAGGCACATAACTCAGACACGATATCAGGCTTACTCAGCCTACTATGCGTGGTGCGTTTACTCGCTTTGTTTGTATCTAAATTATCTAGAATCGACTATTTCGTTCTATTCCCGAATCTGTCAGTCACATACCGACAGCATCGTCAATGAGATGGCAACAATAGGGTAGTCATGAGCTTGTTACCAAAGGCCTTAACCGTACCAATCACCTCAGCACTGAGCCGTTGGTTTGCTTCGCGCGCACCCAAAAGTGATCGTGCTACGCTTAATTTGCGTAACGTCTATATTTTCTTTAGCCGTGAAGGCCTCCTATTTGCCGTATTATTAATCATCACCTTTATCGCTGGTATCAATTATGGCAATAATTTGGTGTTGGGTTTGTGCTTTTATCTGATCAGCATTTGGCTTATTAGCTTTCATGTTACGTTTGCCCATATATCGGGCTTGAAAGTACGCCTGCTAGAAGTCAGCATGACAGAAGCAGGCGCGCCTGTCTGGGTTACGCTGCAATTGAATAGTGACAGTCGCCAGCCAAGGCGTCAGTTGCTATTTGAATTTGAGCCGTTAGCCACTCAAAATAAAAAACATGGCACCAACGCACCACACTCAGTACTCATCACACGGCTACAAGGTGAACAAGTCATTCGACTGCCTATTCAAACCAATATTCGCGGTGAGCTTGAGCTGCCACGGTTAAAAATAAAAACGGTTTATCCTCTAGGTATCATGCGTGCATGGTCTTATATCTATTTTACACGCACGGCTTGGGTCTATCCAAAACCTGAAGCCTTTGATTGGCAAGCGCAGTATGCAATCGCCAGCTTGGAGGATTTACCAACAGGCGGGCAGCATAGACAAGGTCAGGACGACTTTGAGCGGCTAGACAATTATATCGAAGGTGAGTCACTGGCTCGTGTCTCTTGGGGGCATGTGGCACGGGGGCAAGGCATGCTGACCAAGCACTTCGCTGATCCTGTCGGTCATGAGCAAACCCTCGATTATGCAGATATGCCAGCCGCACATCACGAACAGAAACTTGCCCAGTTGGCTTATGGGGCGCTGACGCTAGGTCAGCTCAGCGTACCGTTTCAAATGCGTTTACCCAATGATACTCCTGCGACTGCGGTGATGGGTGACGGCGAAACCTTTGCGCAAGCGTGCTTGCTAAGGCTTGCGAAAGCACCATGATTAATTCTAAACGCTTTTCTTCCACTAATATTGAAGCACTATCTACAGAGCATTCTGCGTCCGATGCTGCAAAAACGGCCAGCTTTGGGCAGTTGGCCTTAGGTCAAAAAATGATGCTTCAGACTGAGCGAAATGAGGCTAAATGGTATCGCAAGTTACTGGCACTGCCAGCCTATTATTGGGTATTAATCGCCCAAGTAGCTGTCATATTGCCGCATGCTGCACATTTGCCACCATGGTTGATAGGGTTTGCCGTTGTCAGTATCATCGCCCAGTTGCCACGTATCAAGGCTAAGTTTAAAAAACTCTCACATTTAAAGCGTGTTTATCAAGGCATGCAAATGCTAGGATTTTTGCTGGGATTGGTAGGTCTATGGATGACCTACAATACGGCGTTTGGGCTCGATATGGGCGTGGCATTTTTAGTGCTATGCTTAATCAGTAAGTTGTGGGAGTTGTATAAGCGCCGTGATGCCTATGTGGTGCTGAATCTATCATTGTTTGTACTTGCTGCTTTGTTTTTGATGGATCAAGGGTTACTGACTACTTTAGAGGTGATCGTCGGCACAGTAATAGTATTGTTGGCGTTTATTGCGCTCAACGATGATAGCAATGCTAGCGGTGATGGACGCCTGCGGACATTGGGTGTGTTAGGCGTTGGCGCGTTGCCATTATTGGTGGTGCTATTTCTGTTTTTTCCGAGACTGCCGCCGCTGTGGTCAGTGCAGCTCTCAGGTCAGCAAGCCGTTACTGGCGTCTCTGACAGCATGTCGCCTGGTGATTTTGCTAATTTAGGACAGTCTACTGAGCTGGCTTTTCGGGTAGAGTTTGCAGATGAGCGTCCACCGCAGCAGCAGCTGTATTGGCGTGGTTTGGTATTTAGTGATTTTGATGGGGTTACATGGCGACCCGCCTCCCAAAAGGATCAATGGTCGTCGAGATTGCAAGCACCTGCATGGATTCAAAATGCCTTCGCCACTATCCCTGACGAAGCAAGGGCAGCACCTGTCAATTACAAGGTTATCTTAGAACCCACTCAGCAAAATTGGTTATTCGGACTTGATTATCCATTTTCTCAGCAGCCAGATATCAATACCACATCAGACTTTACTTTAACCAAAGATCAGCCTGTTACGCAGCAGCTCCGTTATGATGTATCGCAGTTTGCATCGATGCGTATTGACCCAGTTTTGACAAAGGCATCAAGACGCGAGAACCTTGCTTTGCCCAACGAAGGTAATCCACAAGCACATGCGCTTGCTAAGCAGTTATTTGAGCAGTCAGGTTCAGACCCTGTTCGCTACATCGCTGCTATTGAGCAATGGATCAATCGAACCGAGTTTCGCTATACGTTGTCGCCACCACGCCTCAATAACAATCGTATTGACGAGTTTTTGTTTGAAACCAAAGCAGGGTTTTGTGAGCATTATTCTTCAAGCTTTACCTTTATGCTACGTGCCGCTGGTATTCCTGCGCGCGTGGTAGCGGGCTATCAAGGCGGTGAGCCGAGTCGCAATGGCAATGTATGGGAAGTGCGGCAAATGGATGCGCATGCATGGACTGAGGTTTGGCTTGAGGGCCAAGGCTGGGTACGTGTTGACCCGACGGCCTTTGTGGCGCCTGAGCGAGTAGAGCAAGGCATGAATACGATGACTCAGCAGCAAGGGGCGGCTATGTTTGGCAATGGTGCCAGTGCGCAAATCAGCTATCAGCAGTATCAAATGCTACAAACGCTACGCCGATTATCAGACCAAGCGAGCTACTACTGGCAAAAAGACGTGGTCGGCTACGACCAAGACAAACAGGCAGACTCGCTACTCAAATGGTTCAATATCAGCTCCATCATGCAGCAAATAATTTGGTTAGCAGCCAGTGCGGTTTCCGTCATGGCGGTCTTGGTATTCGTCATCTGGTATCGCCGACGCAAACGCTGGCACCCAGCAGACCTGCCGCTTGCCCAGCTCTCAAAACGCGTTGCCAAGCACGATAAATTATTAGCCCGCGATGATAATGAAGGACAATTGGCTTGGCTGGAACGTTTGGCATCGGCTATTGACAGCCGTCAGGATGACACTGCTCATTCTACGAGTCAGCTAACAGATAGCAATGATCCAATCGTTATTCAGGCAAAGCTTGTTGAAATCAGACAAAACTATCGTCAGTTACGCTATGGACGACTGAGTACATTTGATGCCAGTCATAGTGAATATCAGAAATTACTCAAACAACTCAAAAAAGATGTGCACGAATTGTTATAGAAATTTTGATGATGACATCATTGAGTTGCTAAGTTATTTTGAGCTGACTACAAGATAGATGGGCGAACCAGTGAATAGGTAAGAAAGGCGGTTATATGGCGATATATGTAGATTTCGTGCAGATAAAATTCAGAGGCCATAAGTGGTGTCATATGCTTGCCGATAGCTTGCAAGAGCTGCATGACTTTGCGGCGTTCATTGAATTAGATGAGCGTCTATTCCATCGTACTGCCAGTTATCCGCATTACGATATCACCGTACAAATGCGTGAAATCGCTATTGCACAAGGTGCTATTCCTGCCGATCGCAGAAAAATTATCGAGTGCGCAAAGAAATTAAAAGTAGAGTTGAATGACCAGATAGAGCAATCTAGTCATTCTTAATATGAGGGATTTTCAAGTAAATAAGTAATACTTCCACCGCACATTTCACTTATTTACTCGAATGTATATTTATTCAACTATACTGAGCGCATTATTTTGCGGTGGCTGCAGTACTGATAGCGTTAAGTGCTTTTGAGATATTAGCAATCTCGGTATCGCAACCTTTGATATTGTGACGTGTCTTGAGGTAGTCAGGGTTGTTATACGACAGCCATACTTTTTTATCTGCATCTTCACTGATGAGGATTTTTTGCGGCAAATCAATGGCAACAGTTTGCTCACAGTTCATCAATGGCGTACCTGCTTTAGGGTTACCAAACATAACGACTTGCGTTGGTCTCAATGATAAGTCGACACTTTGTGCATTTTTCTGATGATTGACTCGTGCAAATACCTTCATACCCTTGCTTTCGATAACTGAGACCAGTTTGTCTGCGGTATCTTGGACGGAGTGATTGCTCTGTAAAGTTACCAAGCCTTTTTCAGCATTGATAGAGGTTGTGGTATCTGTTATAGCACCAGTGCTACTGGTTTTATTTAGCAGCGTATCGATACTGGCACAAGAGGAAACGGCCACTGCTAGTGCAGCGATAGAGACGATTTTAATCATAATGATACCTATAAGTTGTCTGTAGTATGGTCAGTCCTAACTATAATGAGCAACGCCGAATATTCATTGTGCGTAATCAGGTTTGTGATTGCAATACGTCTTAACAGAACGTTAAACCAAATGTTCTGCTAGATAATCTACGAGCAGCCTAATCTTTGGTGATAAATGACGGTTATGTGGATAAATGGCCCAAATGCTTTCTTCGGGCTCTCTATAGTCATCAAGTAAACTGACCAACTCCCCAGACGCTAGGTATTTTTGCACATAATAATCTGGCAGCTGGACGATGCCCAAGCCTTTTAGCGCAGCATCAACTAGGCTGTGACCACTATTATATTGAATGCTCCCAGAGACGCGCAGGTTCCTTTCTACGCTCGTTTGTTGGTTGTCCGTCTTACCATGAGTATTACTGTTCTCTTTTGTTTTAGTAGTATCTATAAAGTGCCAGTAGTCGCGAGTGCCAAGTAAGCAGTTATGTTGACTCAGCTCGCTCAAAGCGTGTGGTGTGCCATATTTATTAAGATAAGAGGGTGCCGCGCAGACAAAGTTGGTGCGACGACTAAGTTTCTTTGCCATCATCGTCGAGTCATGCAATTTGCCGATGCGAATCGCTAAGTCGTAACCCCCTTCAATCAAATCGATCTTTTGATTACTCAAAAAAGCCGTCACTTCGATATCGCTATATTGCATCATGAAATTATTAATCAGCGGCAATAATTGCTGCTCGCCATAAGTGACAGGAGCGGTCAGTTTGATCCTGCCTTGAGGCTTTAATTGTAAGTTGCTTACGGCTTGCTCAGCGGCATCCAAGCCATCGAGCACACTGCGGCAGTGCTGATAGAATACACGTCCTTCTTCGGTTAATGAGACCTTGCGTGTGGTTCGATATAGCAGCTTTATATTTAAGCGTTTCTCTAACGCGCTGATCTGACGGCTGACTTGTGCCGTCGAGATACCCAGCTCTTTTGCACCATGCGTAAAGCTCTCGAATTCTGCGACATAGACAAACTCACTAATTCCTTCCCAGCGCATGATTATTACCAATATGTAAAAGATATTTGCAAATATAGCATATTGTTATCCGCTCAGAAATAAATATAATGGTTAGTATCAATGTAAACAGATGGTGTTTTACTGTCATCGATGCTTGCCTATAGAGGGCAGGCAAGATAAGCTCAGTCTATCTTTATTTGTTTTAGCCATGGATATAGTCAGTATCAAAATACATAGAATACGCTAGCAAGTGATTAGAATTGCTTGTACTTATGCCAAAGTGGTTAGGCCACAATCCACCAATAACAATCAATTAAAAAGAGAGGTTCTTATGTCAGATAAATTTATTAAGTCAAAAGCCGCCATCGCGTGGGGGCCAAACCAGCCACTATCTATCGAAGAAGTGGATGTCATGCTGCCACGTAAAGGCGAAGTATTGGTCAAAATCGTGGCCAGTGGCGTTTGCCATACCGATGCATTTACGCTCTCTGGTGAAGACCCAGAAGGTGTATTCCCTGCGATCTTGGGTCATGAAGGTGGTGGTATCGTTGAGCAAATCGGCGAAGGCGTGACCAGTGTTCAGGTCGGCGACCATGTCATTCCGTTATACACGGCAGAATGCGGTGTTTGTAAAATGTGTACGTCAGGCAAAACCAATCTATGCTCGGCGGTACGTGAAACCCAAGGTAAAGGCTTGATGCCGGATGGCACCACGCGCTTTTATAAAGATGGCGAACCAATCTATCATTACATGGGCTGCTCAACCTTCTCTGAATATACGGTCTTACCAGAGATTTCTTTGGCCAAGGTAAATAAAGAAGCCCCGTTAGAAGAAGTTTGTTTGCTTGGTTGTGGCGTTACTACTGGTATGGGTGCAGTCATGAATACTGCCAAAGTCGAAGAGGGCGCTACCGTTGCTATCTTTGGTCTTGGTGGTATTGGTCTGTCAGCAGTGATTGGTGCTGCGATGGCAAAAGCCAGTCGTATCATTGCAATTGATATCAACGAAAGCAAGTTTGAGCTAGCAAAAAAGTTAGGTGCCACTGACTGCATTAATCCAAAAGACTATGACAAGCCAATTCAAGAAGTGATTGTTGAACTGACTGACGGCGGGGTTGATTACTCATTTGAATGTATTGGTAATGTCGATGTCATGCGTTCAGCGTTAGAGTGCTGCCACAAAGGTTGGGGCGAGTCGGTCATCATCGGTGTCGCTGGTGCTGGACAAGAAATCTCAACCCGTCCGTTCCAGTTAGTGACTGGTCGAGTCTGGCGTGGATCAGCATTTGGCGGCGTAAAAGGTCGTTCAGAATTACCAGGCTACGTTGAGCGTTACTT
The DNA here is from genome assembly GCF_030407455.1 of Psychrobacter sp. 5A.1. Classification (GTDB taxonomy): domain Bacteria; phylum Pseudomonadota; class Gammaproteobacteria; order Pseudomonadales; family Moraxellaceae; genus Psychrobacter. The sequence goes on along the minus strand of NZ_JASDDJ010000006.1, from coordinate 63,385 downwards.
AGCGGGCGAGATTCCTTTACAAGACTTCATTACGCATACCATGCCATTAGAAGACATCAACGAAGCGTTTGACTTGATGCATAAAGGCGAAAGCATCCGTACGGTTGTACATTTCTCAGAGTAATCAATAAAGACAGTAACGACGTTATTGTCTTAGAAATACTTTATTAAAAAAGGCTGCTTCGATATTGAGGCGGCCTTTTTTTAATGTTACTTTCACACATAGCTTAGTGGTTAAATGTATCAAGCATTCTTTTTGCTAATGATTAGATCCGCTAATGTCGATAAATCTGATGCGGTCAAATCAGGAACTGGTACATTGGGCGCGTTCAGCATTGCATTGTAAGGACGGGTCAAAAATGCACCGCGACAACCAGCCGCTTGTGCGCCTATAGTATCCCAGAGATGACAGGCGACAAGGCATAAATCTGACGTATCAACGGCTAGCGTATCAGCCACCAATTGGTAAGTATCAGGTGCTGGCTTGAACTTGCCAACAGTCTCAATGCTAAAGTGCTGCTCAAAGAATTGACTGAGACCAGCTTTTTCTAATGGCGTTGGGGACGCACTGCTTGCTGAGTTGGTTAGTGTGACCAGTCGAAACCCTGCATCGCGCAAACGAGTCAGTGCTGGCGCTGCATCAGGATGCGCAGGCAACGCGTTCATTATTTCTTTGAACTCATTGATATCGTCGTCTGTCAAAGTCACTTGTCTGATATCAGCAACCATTTGCAATGCACCAACTGCCAGCTCGCCAAAAGGCGTGTAAAAGCCAGATAAAGTCATGGTCTGCGAGTACAACACCAGCTGCGCAAACCATTCTCGCAGCACTCTTTGCTTGCCAAAGACGCGGGTGAATAAAGGCGTTAGCGTGTCGATATCGAGCAGTGTTTCATTGACATCAAACACGATAATTGAAGGAAAGTGTTCAGAAGACATAACGTGTCCTTTTAGAGAGTGATATTTTTATAATGGCAGACAATTTACTCAGTCATGTTGGCCAACTGCTCTAAGATACTGATGTAGTTTTCAACTCCTTGAGCACCGCTAACCAGATGACGCTCATTAAAGATAATGGCCGGAACACTTTGAATGCCTTGCTGTTGCCAATGCTGCTCTTCTGTTCGCACTTCTTTCGCAAAAAACTGACCTTCCAACACTGCCAATGATTCACTACGATCAAGACCAGTCTCTGCTGCAATATCGGCAAGCACGTTGATATCGGAGATGTCTCTGTTATTGGTGAAATGTGCGGCAAACAAGGCTTGCTTTAGCTCATGCATGCGGCCTTGTTGATCAGCGAAATGTAGCAGCTGATGCAAATTAAAGGTGTTGTGCATACGTGTATCATCATTGAAATTAAATTCAAAGCCAACTTCCTGTCCAGCTTCAGTCATTCTGACTCGGCTATCATCTGACTCTTGCTTGGTCGAGCCATATTTTTCAATGATGTGCTCACGTAGGTTTTGACCTTCGCTTGGCATGTTTGGGTTTAGCTCAAACGGATGCCAGTGGATAGTGTGAGCGGTATTGGTTTGCTCAAGTGCTGCTGCCAATTGGCGATAGCCGATGACGCACCAAGGGCAGACGACGTCTGAGACGATATCTATTCGGAGTGGTTTTTCTGATGTGCTCATATTTCCTCGCGGGTATTATTATGTATGTTTTATTGGGGGCTTGTAGATATTGGCATATCGGATAAAATTATCCAGACAGTCCGATTTGCTAACGAGCAAGTCAGTCAATATTAAGAGAATGATTGACTGATTACAATGCACTCTGCGTTACGACTTAGGTAGCTTAATTGTAATCATAACCAATGAGAAAGTAGGCGTTATTGCAATACGCTGACTGACCAATAACAAAACCCATGAATACTTAACCAAGCATTCATGGCAATAAGATTAGTTTTCATTTAGAGTGGCCTTGTCAAAACGATAACCCAAGCGTCAACTCGTCTAAGAGACGATGAACCTTTCATACTTATTATAGGAACCATCAATGAAAAATATCACCGAAGCAATGAACTGGCGTTATAGCACCAAAGTATTTGATACTGATAAAAAAATCTCAGCAGAAGATTTTCAAAGTTTAAAAGATATCTTGCGCCTCAGTCCTTCGAGCACCAATATTCAGCCTTGGCATTTTGTCATTGCTGATGATGAGGCTGGTAAAGCTCGAATCGCTAAAGGCACGGATGGCATGTATGGATTTAATACGGCAAAGGTAAAAAATGCTTCACATGTCATCGTATTCTGTAGTCGTGTCTATGCTGATGATGCATTTTTAGATGCCATACTAGAGAAAGAAGATGCTGACGGCCGTTTTGCGGAACCACAATTTAAAGAGCAAATGCATCAAGTCCGCAAGATGTTTTTGGACATGCGTCGTTATGAGCAAAAAGACGAGCCACATTGGTTGATAGAGCAGCTATATCTCAATATGGGCGCTCTGCTACTAGGTGCAGCGACTTTAGGTATCGATGCTGTACCGATGGAAGGGGCGGATTTAAAAGCACTTGATGAAGAGTTTGATTTGCGTCGTAAAGGCTATACAGCCGTTGCCATGGTTGCGCTTGGCTACCGTAGTGAAGACGACTTTAATGCTGAACTAACTAAATCGCGCTTTGATGAAGAGACCATTATTACAAAAGCTTGAGCTATCAAAAAAGCTTAAGCTATCACGACAGCCTCATGAAATGATATGGTCGATCTTGAATAAAATGGACACACGACACTAGGGTCTGTTGAACATTCAAATATTAGGGCTGCTGATTGCTAAAATTGCACCAAATTAGGCGCAAGCCGACGATAATGTCGAGACCTTAACTAGGATTGCAACAACGTTTGGGGTGATTTTAGCATCAGCCTTTCAGGGCAGTACTATTTTCTGCCAATATATGGCGAAATTGTTTAACCTAGAATGACTAGGCGTCAAAAATTTCACTGCATATTGTCTAAAAAATAGTGACTGCCAGCACCACATTTGAATGTTCAACAGACCCTATACTAGTAGGGCCAGTAGAACATGATAGAAACAGAACGTCTATACCTGAGGCAGTGGCAATCAAGTGACTTTGCGAGCTTTGCTGAGATCAATGCTAACCCAGAAGTTATGCGGTACTTTCCTAAGCTATTAACCACTAAAGTAAGCGATATCATCGCCAATAAATGCCAACAGCTTATTCAGGATAACGGCTGGGGGCTTTGGGCGATTGGCCTAAAAGATCGTGAAGAAAATAGCGGTCATTTTATCGGCTTTGTTGGCTTGAATGACACGCATACGGACATGTCATTTGCCCCTGCGGTCGAGATTGCTTGGCGGTTACATAGTGACTATTGGGGGCAAAGGTATGCCACGGAAGCCGCTCGTGCGTCTTTGGATTTTGCCTTTACTGAGTTGGGGCTTGAGGAAGTGGTGTCATTTACGGCGGTCATTAATAAACGTTCGCAACTGATTATGCAGCGTATTGGTATGATTGATACGCAAGATAACTTCTATCATCCTGCGCTCAATGCGACTCATCCGCTTGCTGAGCATGTGCTGTACAAGATTACCCGTCAACAGTGGCAAGATATTATTTAGCAGTGACAAGGGATATAGGGAATACACTATAAAGCTGCTCTGTCTCTTTTATTCGTTTTGGCCCATTTTATCCCGAGAAAACGTCAAGATATGGCCCTTAAAAGGCAAATCTAGATAAGCGGTATTCTCAGGCTTAATGTGCGTACTACTAAAACCAAACTCAGTCATCTTATTGGTCAGTTTGTTTTTGCGACCGCGACCAGGGTCGACCACGATGACCTCACATGCGGGCATAGCATGACGCACTATAAACTCAGCCAAGATATCAATGTGTTGATCTTCATAGAGCAAATCACTGCCGATAATCATATCAAACTTACCCAGATGGCTATTGTCTTCTGCCCAGTCTAAACGCTCAAAATTGATCTCTTTATTATTATTTAGCGTGGTATTTTTATCAAGGAAATACTCAACGGTCGGATGATAGTCGGTCGCTGTGATGTCCGCATGTCTATGGTTGAGCAGCAGACTGGATAGTGCCATGCCGCAGCCCACTTCCAAAATACGTTTGCCTGCAATATTGTAATCGAGCATGTGGTTAGCCAGTACCAAGCTTGACGGCCATATTACCCCAAACATCGGCCAAGAAGCAGAGCAAATACCCAGATTCAATGCCTCATCATCAGGGTCGCTAAATTGTTGGTTGTCACGTAAGGTGCAAATATGGATGTCGGTATTGCCAATTTCAATCGTTTGATAACGCACGCGCACAGTGGTCAGCGAAGTCATAAACTGTCCTAAAAAATAAGCAAGAATGCAAAGTTTGGCAGAGGTTGCCATTTCAGTAAGGTATGACGTTGGAGGAGATGGTTTAAATCTTGGAGGTTTTATAAAATGGTCTTGTGTAAACGCTGGAATGTGTAGAGATTTAAACACGGCAAGAAAAAGGTTTTCATGCGTAAGGGGAGTATGACCGAAAACTTGGCAAGTTGTTGTTAATTATGGAGGCATTGTGATTGCTGCGCAAAATCAGCAAGCGTCAGTAGGTGACAGAAAGGATGCACAATCTGCAGTCGGCTGCCTTGTATCCGTTTTAGACTTCTTTGACTATAGGATGCGTAAGAGCAGTGCGCTTGGATTCATACAATCGCACTGCCGATCATGACAATGCGGAAGGGTAACGTGAAAGGGTAGTGTGGAAGAATAGTATTTAGCACTCTATCAACTGATTCGGCTGAATCAATTCAGAAATCTTAAGCCAGATGTTTTGAGCGCCCATACCAGCTCTACAAAGGCACGACTGTTGGTCAAAGGCTCTCCATCGATGATAAGTACATAGCCTGAACCATCAATCCATAAAAACACAAAGCTGGTCTCAGGAATGAGTAAGTCGACTTGCTGAAAGAACGAGATTGCTTGGCTTTCTACTGCCCAGCCGCGTTGCTTTTGGCGTATCATAAAACCCGAAAAGTCAGCGGCCGCGACACTGAGCATATCCGCTTCTTCTTGACTATAGCCAATCCGCGCCAAACAAAACCCTTCATCCGAACCGATAGCAGCACGGCGTTTGCCAGATAAGCTCGCCACCACATAGGGCAAAAACTGATCTAATGGCAAATTGGGTGCTGGCAAAAACAGAGACAGTTTTTCAATCCAACCGTGTTCTATAAAGCTTTGTAGCCATTCATCAGAATAGCGCTGTAGCCAATCAGCAGCGAGGAGTGTCTGCCCATAAGCCAACAAATCCTGTAGTGCCTGTTGCTTATCAGTGGGTTCGTTTTGTGAAAACGCCTCAAAAACACCAGCTGGCGTGAGGGTGAGATAGGTTTTATCAGCATTCAAGTAAGAGGACATAGCGGCTACCATTGTGATGAAAGTGAGAAATGGGCGATAAATTAGGTCTTGACGGTCTGATCAAGATGTTGTTGACAGTTGTTCCAACGCTCATCGAATTGCCAGTCACTTTTGCCCAAGCGAAACCATACTAAAGAGAAGGCAAGTCGATCATGACGCGCAATACAGTGCGAAAAAAACTCATTTTCGATTTGCTCAATCGTTCCCCAATCTTTGTCATCACGCGCTTGCATTAGCTCAGCCGTGATGTCTTTAGCGATTTCTTTGGCATCATCGCTGCTGATACGCAACCGCTGATTTTGCTCATTGAGAGAGGGCGATATAAGCACGCTCCAGCGAGTTGCCAGCATACTATTGCGCTGAACATATCTTTTTTTGCTAATACAATCGAGAAACCCTTGCTGGATATGAGGGTACAAACGGTCCTTGATACGGGTAAATAGGTTATTTACATCGTAAGGAATATCAAACCAACAGCCATAAAAAAAGTCTGCAACAGCACCTTGTAGCGGTTCTTTTTCAGGAAGTAGTAATGCTGCATTGATGCGCAGCTCATGAAAATGACGGTTGTTGGGTGCCAAAAATACTTTACGCGAGTAAAAGCGAAAGACTCGGTGTGCGACTCTCTCGTTTTCTTTGATAAGCTCTGAATCAGACATAATAGTACCTTCTAAGTCATAGTCCCTATCGAGCGAGCCTCAATAGGCTATGACTTCAATAAGCAAAATGATGCAACATATAGACTAATAATTAGTCTAATAACGTCTGCATCAAATCAATCATAAATTCAGCATCTTCTTCATTCATAGCCTCAAATCCTTGAGGCATACCAAGCTCAGCCAAGGCTTCTTTGCCATCGTCATCGTTATGCAAATTGAGAATGGCATCCATAAAGATTTTCGCATCAGGGAAGCCTTCTTTGATAAGAAGTACATGGCTGATATCGGCCAAGTCACTTTCGATAAGCACCGATAGCTGAGTTTTGGTCAAGCGTGAGAAACTGTGGAAGATCTCTGCTAAGAAAAACGCGGCTTGGGCATCACCTTTGATGACTTTACGGGCCGCCGCTTGATAGGTCTCGGTCACATCCCATGTGAGATCAGACTCTTCTATATCGACAGCTTCTAGCAAACGTAAGCCAATCAGTTTGACATCTCGGTTGTCTGCCATGGCGACAGTCGCACCAGCATGAATGTCTTCTAAACGAGTGATATCGCTATTGGCTGCTGCCGCAATGACCATCTCATCAGACTTGCCGATAGGACGAGCGACGGCTCGGTAGCCTTGCTCACGGATGAGGGTGGCTGCATCAAAAGGGTTGGCGTAAATGACCTGAATGTCACCTGCATTAATGACCTGTTCTTGCTCAGCATGGGATGCAGGGATATTGAGATGCATGTTTAGGTTGGCACGTTTTTGAATCAACGTATTGAACATGTGCCAGCCAGCAAAGCGCTCAGGCGAAAAATCAGGAGCGATTAACATATTGTGTGTCGTCATGATTCAGCCTTCCTCATTTTGTTTCATTTGGGCATACTGAGCCATTGCCGCTTCAATTTTGCTGCGTGATGGCTTGCGTCTTACCGAGGTATAGCCGACGGTTTCGCCGCGACGGATATTGGGCACGACAGTGGCATAGACCCAATAATGACTGCCATCTTTGCATAAGTTTTTGACATAGCCATGCCATTTTTTTCCAGACTCAGCGGTATCCCATAAGTCTTTATAGGCGGCTTTTGGCATATCGGGATGACGCAAAATGTAGTGCTGCTGGCCAATCAGATCGTCCACATGATAGCCACTGATTTCGACAAAGGCATCATTGACGTGCGTAAGAATGCCGTCCAGATCGGTACGTGAGACAATCAGTTTACCATCTGGATAGGGACGTTCTATACCAGTATCATAGACAGTCCGCGACGTGCCATCATGATACGTCAGGATGATTTGCTCAGCAGGCATATCAGGCTTGTGTGCATCAGGGATTGGAGAACCCATGGTCATCTCCTTCGTTGGTTGTTATATTTATAATGAGTAACAAGCGGGTAGATATGGTGCTTGTCAAGAAAAAACTAAATCCGATAAGCCGCCGCCAATTAAATGAGCTTTGCAAGGGCTTCTGAAGCGCGCTTAATATCTAAGAATATCAAACCAAGCTTGGCATTCGGTTTTGCCATAATGGTGAGTACAGCTTCATCACCTGATGAGGTCATAATAACATAGCCTTTTTCGCCTTGAATCATGATGCGATCAATACTACCACGAGCCAATTCACGACCTGCACGGTCACCCAATGACAATAACGCTGCTGACATGGCGCCAACACGGTCTTCATCAACGCCGGTTGGTAGCGCTGAGGCTATCATAAGACCATCGTTAGAGATTAGGGCGGATGCTTCAACATCTGCTGATGAGCTGTTTAAGTCTTCCAATATTTGCTGGAATGAGTTTGTACGCATATCGCTTTCTCTGTACTGTTTGTTGGTTTTTATTTATGGGCTAATCTAGGGCATGTTCTCAATCTGAGCTGTCACCTCTAAAGGGACTAAAAATGGCTAAATTTTTGCCAAACTGCGTCAAGTAGCTTGCTAATATCCTGATATTATCTGTACTACTTTCCTGGTTTGGTTACCATTTATCACATTCTTATCACCATTTTCAAAATGAGGACACGGCCTAATAGCGTTAGCCAAAAATATTCTCGTTTTAAGAGGGGTATTATAAAGCCTTACTATTAATATTGATATACATTAGTTCAAATAAAAACCCAAATTATTAGGTTTTTATACCGTTTATGGTCAAATATTGACCTTTTGTCTCCATTTTATAGGGATAAAAACACAAATGCCTATCGATATCTAATGTATCGACGCATGAAAAACAGAATAAGGATGAGTCATTAGGGCGTGTCCTCATTTTAAAAATGGTGATAAAAATGAGATAAATTGCCGTCAAACGAGGAAGATAGTGCAGATAATATCGAGATATTGACCAACTATTTGACGATGTTTGGCAAAATTTAGCTGTTTTTAGCCCATTTAGAGGACACTCGTTTGAATTGAGGACACGCCCTAGTGCCATTTTTAGCCCATTTAGGTGACTGTTGATTGGGTGGAGGACGTGTTCTAATCAATCGGTGTTTTCATCTGCTATAACAGTAGCCGCTTAGAGGATACTCATAAAAACCGTTTATGACTTTTCTTGATGTTGATATTTACTAGACTTATGCGCTTCAATAATGATATATAGTTATGAGATAAAAAATATTCTTGTCTCTGAATCTGCCAGACAGATATCAATTCAGTCAGCTTTTTTAATCCCATTCATCTCTACAAACACCAGTATGTAGCGATGATGTCAGTGTTGCATCAGTGTTCACAATCCTCTCGTTTGTTGTCATACGACGTGACATCGATGCAGATAAGCACGATCACCATTTTTACCCTAAGGAAAAAATATGAGTATCAGTCAGGCCATCAAAAAAGTCGAAGCACGTTATGCGCATCAGCCAGAGTTTATTCAAGCAGTAAAAGAAGTGGCGGTTACTATTCAACCTTTATACGATGCGCATCCTGAATATAGTGCTTTGAAAGTATTTGAGCGTTTGGTGGAGCCTGATCGGGTATTTGGTTTTCGTATTAATTGGGAAGATGATCAAGGTGTCGTACAGATCAATCGTGGCTGGCGTGTGCAATTCTGTAATGCTTTGGGCCCTTATAAAGGCGGTCTCAGATTCCATCCTACCGTCAATCAGTCAGTACTAAAGTTCTTAGGCTTTGAGCAAATTTTTAAAAATGCCTTAACTGGCTTACCGATTGGCGGCGGTAAAGGCGGATCAGATTTCGACCCTAAAGGTAAAACAGATAGTGAGATTCGCCGTTTTTGTTATGCCTTTATGCGTGAGCTACATCATTACGTGAGCAAAGACATGGATGTGCCTGCTGGTGACATCGGCGTCGGTGGTCGAGAAGTTAGCTATATGTTTGCGATGTATAAGAATTTAACGCGTGAATCAACAGGGGTTATCACTGGCAAAGGCGTGGGCTTTGGTGGCAGCTTGATGCGTACAGAAGCGACTGGCTACGGTTCGGTTTATTTCTTGGAAAATATGCTTCTCGCCCAAAATGACATGCTCAAAGGTAAAAAGGTACTTATATCAGGGGCAGGTAATGTCTCATTACATGCTGCCGAAAAAGTGAACGCGCTTGGCGGTATGGTCCTAACTGTCTCTGATTCACAAGGGACGTTGTATGATGAAAAAGGCCTTAATCAAGAAAAAATCGATTGGCTCAAAAAACAAAAACAGCAAAATAAGCCATTGGCAGAGTATGTCGATGTTTATGGTGGTCAATGGCTTGCCAAACAAAAACCGTGGCAGTTTAAGGCTGATATTGCGATTCCATGTGCCACTCAAAACGAAGTCAATGAAGCTGATGCCAAACTGTTCGTCGAAAATGGTGTGAAGTATGTGGTCGAAGGCGCGAATATGCCGCTCACTGCGGAAGCGATTGATTATATCCGTTTACACCGAGTCCATTATGCCCCTGGTAAAGCGGCCAATGCTGGCGGCGTGGCAGTGTCTGCGCTTGAAATGTCGCAAAACTCTGTCCGTCAATATCAAACCTTCGAGCAAGTCGATGAGCGTCTAAAAGGTATTATGAAAGATATCCATGACAGTGCTGCGAATGCTTCAGAACAATATGGTCAAACTGACAATGGATATATCGATTATATGGCTGGTGCCAATATGGTTGGTTTCAAACGTGTGGCGGATGCGTTGGTCGCTTTTGGTATTTTGAACTAGTTTTACTTCTAAGGGTTAAACATGCTCTAGGGCGTGTCTTCATTTCAAAAATGGTGATAAAAATGAGATAAATTGCCGTCAAACAAGAAAAATAGCGCAGATAATATCGGGATATTAACCAGCTATTTGACGATGTTTGGCAATATTTAGCCCATTTAGATGACTATCGAGTGAATTGAAGACATGCTCTAGTAGTTGGTTCATACGGACAAATAGCAAAGCCCCAATCATTGAATGGTTGGGGCTTTTTAATTGAGGTAAACAAAGGTAGGTTGACTACATCCTCTCGCGCCATTGTCCTTGAACCATGATACCTTGGATAGGGTTTAGTCCCATCTGATAGGCCAAGTCAGCAGGACGGGCGATATCCCATAGCGCCAAATCAGCATCACAGCCCACTTCTACTTTTCCTTTATTCGGTAGTCCTAACGCTTGAGCTGCATAGACGGTCGAGCCTGCCAGTACTTCTTCGGGTGTGAGGTAAAACAGCGTACAGCCCATATTCATCGCTAATAAAAGCGACGTCAACGGTGAGGTGCCAGGATTACAATCGGTTGAAATCGCCATAGGAACGTGATGTTTACGTAAGGCTTCAATCGGTGGCAACTTGGTGTCACGTAGCGTATAAAACGCCCCTGGCAATATCACAGCAACCGTATTGCTAGCGGCCATTTTCTTGATGTCTTCTTCTGATAAATGCTCTAGATGATCGCTCGATAGCCCTTTATATTCAGCAACCAAAGCACTACCACCGATATCAGACAGCTGCTCAGAGTGCAGTTTGACTGGTAGATCTAATGAACGCGCTACTTCAAACACTCGTCTAATTTGCTCTGTACTAAAGGCGATATTTTCACAAAAGCCATCTACTGCATCAACCAAGCCTTCTGAATGCAGAATTGGCAGCCACTCGCAAACTTGCTCAATATAGTCGTCCGCATGGTCTTTGTACTCAGTGGGTAGGGCATGCGCTGCTAGATAAGTGGTGCTCACATGAATGTCGTGCTTTTCACCCAGTTGGCGAGCGACCGTGAGCATTTTGCGCTCCGTGTCTAAATCCAAGCCATAGCCAGACTTGATTTCGATACTGGTGACGCCTTCTTTCATAAGTGCGATTAAGCGTTTTTCACTTTGGGCAAATAGCGATTCAATACTGGCAGCGCGGGTAGCACTGACAGTCGCGACAATACCGCCACCTTGTGCTGCAATGTCTTGATAACTGACACCTTGCAAACGTGCTTCGAACTCATTACTACGGTTGCCACCATAGACGATATGCGTGTGACAATCGATAAGCCCTGGGGTTATCCATTTATCATCTACATCTGTGATTTGGCTAGCTTGATATTTAGGCAAGTGAGCAGTGATTTGATTCTGTGTGCCAATCCAAGCGACTTTGCCACTTTTAATACCGATAGCCGCGTTCAGTAGCTGTCCGTATGGGATGCTATCAGCGTGCTCATTTGCATCACTACCTATATCAATACCAAAACCATGCTGCGCTGAAAAGGTGGCAATATTGGCGTTAATAATGACGTGGTCAAATGATGTCGTAGTAGATTCGTCGAGCGTCTGTTCTGTAGGGTTTTTCAATACGGAGTTCTTTGATTCATTCATAATATGCTCCTGATTTTTGTGAAGTCGATGATCTTTGTTGGCAAGATCTAAGCGCTAAGTAAGTACTGCTCTACAATAATCGCTAGTAAGCGAGCAGCGACTTTGCAGCTACGACTGTCAATATCAAAGGTAGGATTGATCTCAGCAATGTCTGCCATTTTCACTTTGCCTGATGCCATAATGGTTTTAACCATACGCTCAACGAAACCTAGCTCAATACCAAAGGCGGCAGGCGCACTGACACCCGGAACGACACTAGATGGTAAGCAATCCATATCGATGGTCAAATACACGATATCGACCTGATCTATAAAGCTTTTAACTTGCTCAGCAAGTGTATCCCAAGGCTGATAATGACAGTCTTCATCGCTAATGACCTGTACGCCCAATTGCTCGGCACGATCAAAGAGCGCCGCCGTATTAGAGAATCGACTAACGCCGATACAGCAATAATGAAAGGGCTGACCCTGTGCATCAAGATGCTCGGCAATCTGGCGAAATGGTGTCCCAGAAGTCGCTACATCAGACTGACGAATATCGAGATGGGCATCGAAATTAATAATCCCGATAGTAGGCGCTGTGTTTGTGCTGATAGTTGCTTCGCTTGTATTTTCTAATGCCTGCCATAATCCTAAAAAGCTACCATAAGCAATAGCATGACCACCACCCAATCCGATGGGGAGTCCACCTTGCTTGACGATTGTACTCACTGCATTGGCATATTTGAGCTGAGCTTGCTCAAGAGAGCTGTCGGCAAAGCCATCATTATCATCACAATGAATGTCGCCAGCATCACCCAACAAGGTTGATAATTGACCATCAAAACGTTGTTGCAATTCAGCGATGACTGGCAGCGTAGCAAAAGCTCGACGAATCAATGGCGGGGCAGCTCTAGCACCTACGCGACCTTGATTACGTCTGACGCCTTGATCACATGCAAAACCGATTAGCCCAATATGTTGTTTCTTATAGGGCTGAGCAAGCTGATACCAATAGCGGGCACGTGCAGTCTCGAATAGCTCTGCACGCCCTACCCACTGGGTCATATCAGCAGGTGTATGGCTAATGCGTGTGGTAGTCGTTGCTGCTGTTCTCGCTATGGTCATAGCTGCTCTCCGCACATTAATATTTATTTAGACTCGTACCAATCGCTGCGTAGTGACTGCCAGTGTTCAGCAAGCGTACCGTCTAATACTAACTGCTTGGCCGCTTCGATATCAGGGGCTAGGTAGCGATCTTTGTCATAGAAAGTCACTTGTTCACGTAGTTTCTGATGTGCCACAGTCAGCGGCTCTGACGTATCTAATCTACGATGAAAATCAATCCCTTGACCAGCAGCCAATAGCTCAATGCCGATGATGGTGGCAGTGTTTTGCGCCATCTCATATAGGCGGCGTGCGCAATAGGTGGCCATAGACACATGGTCTTCTTGGTTGGCAGAAGTCGGGATGCTATCGACGCTACCAGGATGGGCGATAGATTTGTTTTCTGACGCCAGTGCTGCGGCGGTCACATGAGCAATCATAAAGCCTGAGTTCACCCCAGCATTGTCAACCAAGAATGGCGGCAGACCACCTGATAGAGTCGCGTCGATTAGCAAAGCGACACGGCGCTCAGACATAGAACCAATCTCAGCGATAGCTAACGCTAGAATATCTGCGGCAAAGGCGACAGGCTCGGCATGGAAGTTACCACCTGATATAGCAACTGGCCCATCTTCGTTATTAAAGATAAGTGGGTTGTCAGTTACTGCATTGGATTCGATTAATAAGGTTTTTCCTGCTTGATTGATGATATCAAGGCAGGCACCCATGACCTGTGGCTGACAGCGTAAGCAATAAGGGTCTTGTACTCTATCGTCTTGCTCGCCATCGTGTGAAGCACGAATAGCACTGCCTTTGATGAGTTGACGATGTGCTTTGGCGATTTCGATTTGACCATGATGGCCACGTACTTCATGAATACGTGCATCAAATGGTGAGTCCGAGCCTTTCGCTGCATCAATCGACATCGAGCCGACGATGGTCGCAGTTTCAAGTAAATCACGCGCTAAGAAATAACCACGTAACGCTAGCGCGGTTGAGACTTGCGTACCATTAATCAGTGCAAGGCCTTCTTTAGCTGCAAGAGTAATAGGCTCAAGCCCATGCTGCGCTAGAGCAGCAGCAGCAGGTACTTTTTTACCAGCGACAAACACATCGCCTTCGCCCATCATTGCCAGCGTCATGTGTGACAACGGAGCTAAGTCACCAGATGCGCCAACTGAGCCTTTGGCTGGAATATTTGGCGTAATTTGATTGTTGATTAAGGCTAGTAAACTGTCCACCACCTCGCGGCGTACACCAGAGACACCTTGTGCTAGGCTGGCGACTTTCATTACCATAATCAATCGCACGACGCTGTCTGGTAACGCTTCACCAGTGCCCACAGAGTGAGAAACGATAAGGTTGCGCTGAAGTAGCTCAAGCTGATCATCACTGATACGCGTCTTTGCTAAGAGGCCAAAACCAGTATTGATACCATAAGCGCTTTTGTCTCGTGCAATGATGGTACGTACATCTTCGTGAGAGGCATCTATCGATTCATAAGCACTCTCAGGTAGTGTCAATATGACAGGCTGCTCATAGATATCACGTAGCATTTTAAAGCTAAGCTGGCGAGGGTGTAGGGTTAGTTGTTTGATGTCGTTCATAGGGGTAATCCTAGTGTGGTAAGTCATATAGCCATTCCACTATAAAAGTATTACAGCGTTAACCTCGCTTGAAGTATCACATATACATCTACACTCGGTTGCCTTGTACTACTTTTAAATTGAATCGACTATATGGGTTATATGATTTTTAATGCGTATCTTTATTAAAATGAAGTTGTTGAAAGGTTTTAATCAACGAAATATCTATTATTGAGTTTGAGTTTTTTAGCCAATCCAATTGAGGTACATAGCCAGATGTCCGAAAGCCGCAGCCAATAAAATACTAAGTACCACGCGCTCGAACCAAATGATGACCATTTTGCCAACAGAGACAGGAATCTCGGTCGCAAGCACACACGGAATCATGGCTGAGAAGAACAGCACGCTGCTGATGGAGATGACCCCTGCGACATAGCGTGTCAGAATATCTGCCTCACTTAGTAGTAATGCTGGCAAGAACATCTCAGCCAATCCCGCTGACATTCCTTTGGCAGCGACAAGTGGTTCTGGTAGGCCGCCAAGCCATGTAAAGGGATAAAGAAGCAAGCCCAAGGCATCGAAAACTGGCGTATATTTTGCTAATAGTAATCCTGTTAAGCCGACAGCGATGATAGACGGCACGATAGCAGCGGCCATCGTTAGACCGTCGCGAAAATTAGACCATAAGATTTGTTTGAGGTCAGTGGCACGGCGCGAAGTGGATAAGCCTAAATCAAACGCAGCTGCTAGCCGTGTACCACGTTTATGATCTAAAGCGGGACGTTCAACGCTATCATCAAAGAGGCTGATAGGCGGAATACGAGCGGTAATCGCAGTGACAATAAAGGTAATTACTAGCGTAGACCAAAAGAACACATTCCAAAACTCCATCAGACCAAGTGTTTTGGCAACAATCACCATGAATGCCGCTGACACGGTTGAAAACCCAGTCGCAATGATAATGGCTTCACGCGCTGAATATTGCTTTTGTAAATACACACGATTGGTGATGAGTAAGCCAATGGAGTAGCTACCGACAAAGGAAGCCACAGCATCAATCGCTGATGAACCTGGGGTTTTCCAAATAGGTTTCATAATCGGCTGCATGAGCACACCAACCATTTCTAGTAAGCCAAAACCAACCAAGAATGCCAATATCAACGCCCCAATCGGTACAATCATACCGACTGGTAAGGCCAACTTTTCAAACAAAAACGGCAGCATGTCCTTTTCCATCATAAAGGCAGGCGCTATGTCAGCCACATACATCACTGCCAATATAAGACCCATGATTTTAAAAGCAGTCATAATCATGTGAGTGATATTTTTACGCCATGAGCCATCTATAAACGGCTTACTCACACCATAGATCATGAGTAGAAACAATAATGTCACAGATAAGGTGTGCTGCTGAGTGACCAGATAGGTTGCGCCATGATCGAACAAAATCGTGCTTTTTTCACCAATGGTAAACGGCACAAAAAACATCACCAAACCGATCGCACTGAATACGATCAGCTGTATTAAAGCAATAGGGGTGGATAGCAGTTTTTTTGACGATGTTGTCATATTTTCATCGTTCAGACTAGATGTCGTATTTTGCTCAATCATATTATCCTCCTTGATAAGACGCCGATTATGTCCTTATACCCAGCTACAGCGTATAAGGACAAGGAACAAACTATTTGATCATTGGCAAATTCAATCCATAATCTTTCGCTGTTTTAATCGCTAGCTCATAACCTGCATCGGCATGACGCATAACGCCAGATCCGCAGTCATTGACTAACACGCGTGCTAAGCGTTTGGCTGCAGCATCCGTACCGTCTGCGACGATGACCATGCCTGAGTGTTGCGAGTAGCCCATGCCAACGCCGCCGCCATGATGCAGTGATACCCACGTTGCGCCGCCCGCGACATTGAGCATACCGTTCAATAGTGCCCAATCAGATACGGCGTCTGAGCCATCTTTCATGCTTTCTGTTTCGCGGTTTGGACTGGCAACAGAACCCGTATCCAAGTGATCGCGACCAATGACGATCGGGCCTTTTAGCTCGCCGTTTTTGACCATTTCATTAAATGCCAAACCTGCTTTATCACGCTCACCAAGACCTAGCCAGCAGATACGAGCAGGCAAGCCTTGGAACTGAATACGCTCTTTTGCCATATCTAACCAACGATGAATATGTTTGTTTTCAGGGAACAGCTCTTTGATTTTTTGATCGGTTTTGTAGATATCTTCTGGATCACCTGACAACGCTACCCAGCGGAATGGGCCTTTACCTTGACAGAACAGTGGACGAATATACGCAGGGACAAAACCTGGGAAGTTAAAGGCATCTTTGACGCCTTCATCGAAAGCGACCTGACGGATGTTGTTGCCATAATCGGTCGTTGGAATATCCATTGCTTGTAGATCTAGCATCGCCTGTACGTGTACGGCACAAGATTTAGCGGCTGCTTTGGTCAGTGCTGCATGTTGCTCTGAATCTTCTTGTGCTGCTTTCCATGCTTCCACTGTCCAGCCACTTGGCAGATAGCCATTAATCAAATCATGCGCCGAGGTTTGATCGGTGACCAAATCAGGCTTCATGCCACCAGCATTAGCACGCTTGACCATTTCAGGTAGGATATCTGCGGCATTACCAAGTAGGGCGATAGAGACAGCTTCACCCGCATCGGTATGTTGTTTGATTAACTCGTAAGCATGGTCAAGGTTATCTGCTTGTTTATCAACATAACCAGTGCGCAAACGGAAATCAATACTAGACTGCTGACACTCGATGTTTAATGAAGTGGCCCCTGCAAAAGTAGCGGCTAGTGGCTGCGCGCCGCCCATACCGCCAAGACCAGCGGTCAAAATCCAACGACCTGCCCAGCTACCGTCATAATGCTGACGACCTGCTTCAACGAAAGTCTCGTAAGTACCTTGGACGATGCCTTGCGTGCCGATATAAATCCAGCTACCAGCGGTCATTTGGCCATACATCATTAAATCTTTGCGATCGAGCTCGTTGAAGTGCTCCCACGTTGCCCAGCGCGGCACAAGGTTTGAATTGGCAATTAAGACGCGTGGTGCATTTTCATGCGTTTGAAACACGCCGACGGGTTTGCCCGATTGCACGAGCAACGTCTCGTCATCTTCTAATTCTTTTAGCGACTCTAGGATTTGATCATAGCTTTCCCAGTTGCGTGCTGCGCGTCCGATACCACCATAGACGACTAGGCTTTTTGGGTTTTCCGCCACATCAGGATGCAGGTTGTTTTGCAGCATACGATAAGGGGCTTCGGTCAGCCAGCTTTTGCAATGTAGGGTAGAGCCAGTAGGCGCAGCGATATTACGGCTCTCATCGCGTCGAGTAGGTTTGTTGCTATTGCTATCAGTAGTCATGGTCAAATCCTTGTGAAATCTTTTAAGTCGATTGGGCAATTAAAGTGAGTGGTTTACGATCAGTCTAAGAGTGCACTTAACTGCTTGCTAAATTGGCTAGATTATCGATACTGTCGTAAAGTTGTATATACAAATTATCAAAGATATTTTTTTCATGCAAGGATTTTTTATGGATAGCCGCATTATTTTTGTTATTAACTCGATCAAGACTAAACGCTTAGACATTTTGACTAAGGCTTGCATGGCGGTCTCGTGATATTATGTGGCTATTATTTTTAGTAAAGCTGACGGTTAAAAACGGACATGACAAAGACGATTCCGGCGTATCAACGTATAAAAAACGCCATATTAGACAATATTCACTCTGGTAAGTGGCAAGCAGGTAATGCGATTTCGACAGAAATGGCACTGGCCGAAGAGTTCGGTGTGTCACGGATGACAGTCAATCGAGCCTTAAAAGAGCTAAGCGAGGAGCGAGTATTAGAGCGTCGACAAGGGTCGGGGACGTTTGTCGCGCAACAGCAGTTCAACCATACCTTTGTAGAAGTGCGTAATATTGCACAGGATTTGAAGTCGGCCAATCGCGATTATGAGGCGAAGGTCGTCAGTAAGCGTGCCATTACGGCTGACATGCTCGACGACGAGTTACGTCGTAAGTTTGGCATTGATGACGCGGCTGTGCTTGTTCACACAAACGCTTATACAGACGCTAGTGATGCGCCTGTGTTATATGAAGTAAAAATCATTCACTTTGCGGATGGTCAGCCCATACAGTTCGAAGAGCGCTGGGTGGATGCGAACAAAGTACCAGCGTTCATTGAGCAAGATTTTAGTGTGGTCAATACCAGTGATTATTTGATTGCCAAAAGCCCACTGGAGCGCGGTAGTTATACCATCCGAGCGTTGGCTGCCCCTGATGAGATTGCTGATTTTTTACAAATTATAGCGCAGTCACCAACGCTGGTATTGTGTCGCCAAACCTATTCGGCTGGTCAAGTCGTCACCTTTGTCAAAATGTGGCATGCTGGCGATCGCTACCAGTTTTCGGGTGATTTATAGGTGTTACCTTTCGCATGCTCACGGATTTTGTACGTTTTTTATGTCTAAATTGAGATACTATGT
The DNA here is from genome assembly GCF_030407455.1 of Psychrobacter sp. 5A.1. Taxonomy (GTDB): domain Bacteria; phylum Pseudomonadota; class Gammaproteobacteria; order Pseudomonadales; family Moraxellaceae; genus Psychrobacter. Next base: position 44,401 of record NZ_JASDDJ010000006.1, on the reverse strand, counting down.
TCGTAAGCTGCTATTTCATGAACAGCAATGATATTTAGATACGCGTTAAAAATTCAAAAATAAACCAGAAACAGTATTGAAAAATAGGCTAAATAACCTCAAATCGGGCAACCAACACCGAATATTGCAGGGCATTTTATACTGTGCTCTTGTCTCGGTTCTCCCTATTGATTGGCTTTAATTATTTTAACTTTATTCATTCACTCTTATTTTATTCATTCACTCTTATAAGGACGTCTTATGAAACGTCGTACTCTCTTAGCCCTTGCCGCCAGCACCATGTTCCTTGCCGCTTGTGGTCAATCTACTACCAATGAAGCCGATGCGGGTGCGACAGACAGCGCTGCAACAGGCGGTTCTGATTTGCTACAGCGTATCAATAATGGCGGCACCATCAATGTCGGTACAGAGGGTACTTATCCTCCGTTCACGTATCATGATGAGAGCGGCAAACTGACGGGTTATGATGTCGAAGTGACACGTGCCGTTGCGGAAAAACTGGGCGTAGAAGTCGACTTTAAAGAGACTCAGTGGGATGCAATGCTGGCAGGTTTGGATTCAAAACGTTTTGATATGGTGGCTAACCAAGTTAGTTTGACCACGCCTGAACGTCTTGCTAAGTATGACAAAGCCAGTCCTTATAGCTGGTCAGGTGCAGTGGTATTGGCACCGACTGATGACGATCGCTATAGCTCGTGGGAAGGCCTAAAAGGTCTACGTACCGCACAATCACTTAGCAGTAACTACGGTGAGCTGGCAGAACGTTATGAGGCAGAAATCGTTCCTGTCGATGGTATGGCGCAAGCGATTCAATTGGTTAAGCAAGACCGTGCTGATTTTACGATGAATGACAATCTCGCGGTATTGGACTATCTCAAAAAATTCCCAGATGCCAAACTTGAGATTAAACTGACAGCGCCTGCTAGCGAGCAAACAGGCTCAGGCCTAGTGCTTATCAAAGGCGATGATGCAGTCGTGGCAAAACTGGATGAAGCGATGGCGGCATTGGCGGCTGAGGGTACACTCACCAAGCTTAGCGAAGAGTTCTTTGGTGCTGATATAAGTCAACAAAAATAATGTCAGCTTCTGTAATGTCTACATCATGGTTCGCGGACTTATTGGCAGTATTGCCATTTATGAGTCCTGATCGAGCGCAGATTGTCATTTCATCGTTTTGGCCAATGCTCAAAGGCGGTATCTATTATTCGATACCGCTGGCATTGATCTCATTTGCGATTGGTATGGCCATTGCACTGACAGTGGCATTGATTCGTATCGTCCCGCGTGCCACTTGGTTCCATGAAGTAATCTATCGGCTGGCTCGTATTTATGTGTCCGCGATTCGCGGTACACCGATGTTGGTTCAGCTATTCATTATTTTCTATGGTTTGCCAAGTATCGGGGTGAAGCTTGATCCCTTTCCCTCAGCGATTATTGCATTCTCATTGAACATCGGTGCGTATGCATCGGAGACAGTGCGTGCCTCGATTTTGTCGATTCCAAAAGGACAGTGGGAAGCAGGCTCAACGGTTGGTCTGACATATCTACAGACCTTCCGCCATGTGATTTTACCGCAGGCGCTTAGAGTGTCGGTGCCGCCGTTGTCTAATACCTTCATTAGTTTGGTAAAAGATACCTCACTTGCTTCATTGGTACTGGTCACTGAGCTATTCAAACAAGCGCAGATCATCACGGCTCGTAACTATGAGTTTATGCTGGTGTATACAGAAGCGGCGATTATTTACTGGGGTATCTGTCTGTTCTTGACCTTTATCCAAGGCAAGCTTGAAACTAGGCTCGATCGTTACGTGGCAAAATAAATGGTGGTTACTCAGTGATGATTGCGTAATTGTTAGCCGCACAGCCATTAGTAATATAAGCCCTTTAGAATAAACAGTCGCAAATAGAGACCAGTACAACAGGAATTTTTATGATCAAAGTCACTAATATTCACAAAGCTTTCGGTGGCAATCAGGTGCTCAAAGGCATCGACTTGACCATCAATAAAGGCAAAGTAGTCGTAATATTAGGGCCTTCAGGATCGGGTAAAACCACCTTTTTGCGTTGTCTCAATGCGCTGGAGATTCCTGATCAAGGCGTGATTGCTTTTGATGATGGTAGCTTGACAGTTGACTTTGCGACCAAGCCTAAGAAAAAAACCTTGCTGGCGTTGCAACGTAAGTCAGGCATGGTGTTTCAGTCTTATAACTTGTTTCCGCACAAGACAGCGATTGAAAACTTGATGCTTGGGCCTACGGTCGTACAGGGGCAAAGTAAAGCTCAGGCACGCGAGCAGGCCTTGGCACTACTGGAGAAAGTAGGGCTGTCGGACAAAGCCGATCTGTATCCGTTTCAGCTGTCTGGTGGTCAGCAGCAGCGTATTGGCATTGCCCGTGCGCTGGCTATCGAACCGTCATTGCTACTGTTTGATGAGCCAACATCCGCGCTTGACCCAGAGCTGGTGCAAGATGTATTGGGCACTATGAAACAACTGGCATCTGAAGGCTGGACGATGGTCGTCGTCACTCATGAGATTAAATTTGCTCGTGACGTGGCGGACCATGTTGTCTTAATCGAAGATGGTCATGTGGTCGAAGAAGGAAGCCCTAAGCAAATGTTCGAACTATCAGAGCATCCGCGTACACAGGCATTTTTGCAACGTATTGAGCAGTAAAAATGTCTGTTTTTGCGTAAGCGATGAAACAACAAAGCCCCAATCATGCGGTCATGGTTGGGGCTTTTTTTATTTGAAATAGGTAGGATGTATTTCAAATAAATAGACAGTAAACTATATTTTTTGTCGTTGTTTTAACCAGCGAGGTACGCGAGTGGCGGTACCATTTAATACAGCGTTTAATAAAGCTGCCAGTAAGATAAGCGCCACACCCAAATACTGAATCCAAGACAAGGATTGATGCAATAACAGCATCGCAAGCGCAATCGCAGTCAATGGTTCAAAAATGGTAAAAACTGATGCACGAGTGGCAGGCAGCTTTTCTAACGCCTTCATATATAGCCCAAACGGCACGACGGTTCCCAGCAGTGACAATCCTAAAACATACCCCCAAGTCATTAAGGGAAGATCTAGTAGCTGATCATAAGTGTTATAGGTCTCAGGCAAGAGTAGTAGCACGGCTGCACTAATGATAATAGAGGTAAAAAATACCAGAGGGGCAGGGTGAGCGTAATGCATGGCGCGCTTGCCCAATACGCCATATAACGAGTAGCACATTCCTGCGGATAGCCCGAGTAAAATCCCCCAGTTGATTGTCGCTTGCTCGCCTAACATCGTTAGCCCCACACCAAACACGGCCATTAATGCCAGCAATACTGATTGGCGAGTAATGGATTCGCTGAGTAAGAATTTTGAAAATAATAAGCTAAACACAGGTGCGGTATAGAGCAAGGCAACCGCAGGGCCAGCACCGACGTAACTGACCGCAAAAAAATAGCAAACCGACATACCAAGTACGCCTATCAAAGACTGCATCGCCAGTCCAAGCCATTGCTTTGGCTGCAATTTGATGAGGTGTGGCCACAGTGTTGGTAGCATGGCTAATATAATAAAGGCCGCCGTGACAATGCGTAATATGGTTACTTGCCAACCACTAAAGCCAATTTGGTTGAGGTAGGTCGAGAATATACCCAACGTACCCCAGCAAACGGCTGCCGTGATGATTTGAATGGTGCCTAGCCATGATTGATGTGAGTGCGTCGTCATTCCGTTGTCGATGTTTGCCATACTGTTTTCTTCTTACGATCTAAGTGACACAAGGTTTTGTAAGATTGCTATTGATACAATCTCTCCGAGCAATACTGAAATAAGAAAAGACAACCTGATGAAAGGCTGTCTTTTGTTTGTTACTTGAGTCTATCACCAAACGATAAGAAGTCGCTACTAGGGCGTATGCTAAATTTCATCAATAGTTATTTAAATGGCTAAAAAATGGCTAGCGTTTGCTAAATAACCTAAACAATATCGAATCATTAACTTATATCATATTTGTGTTCGCATCACTTTTTTATTTATATAGTCTCTGTTAATCAATCCACAAAAACCAATCTCGTTCTCGCAGGTCATTTTGCTGAATAAAGCACACTTTTTCCGCTTGGGTTCTTGGCTGGTGTGATGCATCAGCCCCGCAGTTCTTTGAGCGCTGTTTTATCCATTGTATTTGTTCTTGTTTTAAATCAGCTGCCATTTTTGCGCCATATAGGCGTCTGACTTCCTGTCGTGTGTCATTATAGCCACTGTTTAATTCTTGATCAGACGTTTCGTAGATAGTATCAATTAGCCCAGCTTGTAATGTTAATGGCAGGTAATTGGCATTTTCTATGTAGGGTAAAGTGTCGCCATCCGTTGTCCCGTTACTGGTGATGTATAACTCATTATTTGATGGGTCTATAAATCCGTAAACATCTTCCCCTTCAAAGGCATAACCCTGAAATCTACAAGGAGTCACGCCATCTTTACACACACTGTGCTTGGTTCTGGCCGCATAACGCTTGACAGCATAAGGCGTGTTATCGAGTCTCTTGCCCACCTGTTTTGTTTGCAAGAGTCGTCCTAAATTTGGAGCAACCAACAACATATTATCGCAAGTCACGCTGCCTTCTTCGCAATCTCTATAGAGATTCAAACGTTGACCTTGGATGTCCATGCCTAATATAAAGTTTGCCTGTACAGGTTCCACAGCCAAGCTGACAGCAGTCACTAGCATTAAGCTCGAGAGCAACATAGTACGCCTGAGTAAGCTGGCTTTATTTAGGCTTGAAGCAGACATAGAAATAGACATATCACTCTATACCTGCAGCAAGAAGTTACTCAGCAATCGCTTAGCGCCTTCAGTGGCAAACGACTCAGGATGGAACTGGACACCTTGAATCGGATAGTCTTTGTGAGCCAATCCCATAATCTCATCACCAGTCAATGCTGATTCAGCAAAGCTCAACTCAGTACCACTGTCATTGGCGACCACGGAGGTAATCGTGAGGCAGCTTGGGATGGTATCGGCTTTTACGACCAGTGAGTGATAGCGCATAATCTCAAGCTCTTGTGGCAGACCTTGATAAATACCAGCACCATCATGACGAATCGATGAGACCTTGCCATGCATCGGTACGCTGGCACGTACCACGTCACCGCCGAACACATGGGCGATGCCCTGCATACCCAAGCAAACACCCAGTAGTGGCACAGTTTTGCCCAGTGTCTCGATGACCTCGCTACAGATACCAAAGTACGTCGGGTCATCAGGGGAGCCCGGGCCAGGTGAAATGATGATTCTATCAAGATTCATCGCTTGCACTTCTGCTAGCGTGATTTCGTTGTTGCGTTTAACGATGACGCTGGCTTCTGTCTCACTGTCTAAGGTTTGCAAAATCTCGCCCACATATTGGTAGAGATTAAAGGTAAACGAGTCGTAGTTGTCGATAATTAAAACATTCATGGGTCATAAACTCTTCTGTAAAAATAGTGCTAGGTAAAATATGGTCAATGTACGGATTACGGCTGGTACGAATTACGACTGCATAAAGCTGTCTAATACGACTTTCATCGCAGACAGTTTACGCTGAATCTCTAAGTATTCATCGGCTGGATTGGAGTCGTAAACGTTGCCGCCGCAAGTCTGGGAGTAGGCAGACTCGCCACTGATAAAGAGACTGCGAATAGGAATAGCAAAGATACAATCACCATTGAAATTAAACGACCCTAATGCACCGCCATAAGCACCGCGACCATCTGGCTCTAGCTCATTAATCACTTTGATGGCTTCTACTTTAGGTGCGCCTGATAGAGTACCAGCAGGGAAATTGCTGGCAAGGGCACTAAACATATCCTCATTAGGATGCAAGATACCGACGATTTCAGAGGAGATATGCTGCACGTGTGAGAAACGTTTGATATCCATTAAGCTACGGACTTTTACCGTACCAAATCGTGCCACACGGCCAATATCGTTGCGATGCAAGTCAACCAGCATATTATGCTCGGCAATTTCTTTCTCATCGTTGAGTAGTGCGCGGGCAAGTTTGCGATCTTCGATCACATCGGCACCGCGCTTGGCAGTTCCTGCGAGTGGATAAGTTTCCATTTCACCTTGACGCAAGCGGAATAGCAGCTCAGGAGAAGCGCCAATGATGCACTGCTGCGCAAATTTCATAAAATACATGTGCGGCGAGGGATTGACGGCGCGCAGTTTTTCATAAATGGGCATCTTGTCACCGGTAATGCGATACTTAGACTTAAAGCCTACTTCGCACTGAAAGATACGACCAGCGATGATGTCTTCTTTAACTTGCATGACGACATTGGCATGCTCTTCTTGGCTCATACCATCACCTAAAAACTCAACTTTAGGCGCTTCATAACTAGGCGTTGACTCATCAAGTAGGGCCTTGATTTGCTCGATGCGGTTTGTTTGCTGCGCGGTTGGGTAATAAAAATAGAAAATCTCACCCGTCATTTTATCTAGGGTCAATCCATCTAGATACACGCCAAATTTGAATGGTTCAAAGTCGTCGCTGGCCTTTGCATTAAGACTTGGCTCAAAGAAGTTCACGCAGTCATAACCCAAATAACCGACGAGACCACCGCTTTGATCGCGGGCAATGACATGCTGCGGTGTTATGGTGCGGAGCAACTGATAAGGGTTGTCGGTTTGATAGTGGCTGGTTTCAGCGGTTTTATTATCGGTAATCGCAAGCGTGTTGCGATCTAATGCGGCGATGGTCGTGACAGGATCAAAACCTATCGCATGATGGCGTGAGATATGGCTGTCTTCGCCTAAAGATTCGAGTAAATAACAGGTGTCAAAAGCGCTTTCGATACGTTTGAATAATGCGAAAAAATCAATATCTTGCGTGAGTTTGATACGTTGTGGTTTACTCGGAATATCGATAGGAGCAGGCGTGGTCTGTATACGAGTCGTGGATGTCATAACAAAGTCCGAAATTCATCAAATGTGTGTCGATTAATAAGTAAGAGAAGCGCAATTATTGGTTCAAGAATGCTTTCTGTGAGTCGCCAGTAATGCGCTAAGATTATGGCTTTGCATGGCCTTGGCACCGCGTGAGACAGTGGCGATACCAACGCCTAGCTGCTCAGAGATGTCACGTTGCGTGGTGCCGCGATCCAGCAAGTCAAATATACGAATACGATTGGCAATGTCGTGCTGTTCTTTATCCGTCAGCAGTGCACTGAGCAGCTTTTCGATATCTGCGCTGTCACTACAGTTTGCCAAGTGTGTCAGTAAGCTGTGATAAGGATTGGTATTCATAATAGTTAATCTTAAACAAAGAAAGTAGGCAAGCTGCTCAAACGCTTGGCTTGTTTCAGTATTCTAGTACAGTAGTACAAAAAAAACAAGGGATAAGCGTCATCGATAGTCACTCGGCTTAGAAATAGAGAACCGCTTGCCTTTATTTGAAGGCCTATGTAGGCCGTCTTAATGGTATCAGAGCATATTTTCACTATTACCGATGCCTTTGCCCATACTGGGGCACGAATTCCTTATATTAATTATTGCCAAATTGTTAATACTTCGTTATCATGCCTGTCGTTATTTTAACGATAATAATTATCATTAACATTATTATTCGTATAATTGGCTCGAATAGGTTAAAGGATCAAATGTCTTAAGGGAAAATACTTAAAAAGTTGTGGAGCGACAGCTTTTTAACATCATTCTAAAAATTCTAATTTCTGATAGTAAATAAAGTGAGTGTGTTATGCGTGAAGTAAAGTTATCTAGTCAATTGACGGTATTGTCTATGGGTGTCGCAGCCGTATTGTGGACGCAAGCTGCCAGTGCTGCTACGGCAGCAGACATGCCAAATACGACGTTGCAGACCATTACCGTGACAGCCAATAGCTCGGTACGGGACAATGTGCAAGAAGAATCTGTCTATATAGATGACTATACCCCAGCTGCACAAGCGAGCCATTTGAGTGATTTTCTAGACGTTGTGCCAGGCGTCAGTGTGGGTGGTACGTCATCGGTCAATCAACGTATACGTGTGCGTGGACTTGATGATACCAATCTAAAAGTAACGATTGATGGCGCACGTCAAGAAGGCGCGTTGTTCTATCATATGGGTGACGTCACCATTGATCCAGATCTGCTAAAACAAGCAGAGGTATCGGTTGGTAATAATTCGGTGATGCTAGGCAATGACGCCATCGGTGGTGCGGTTGCTTTTGAGACAGTCGATGCCGCCGATTTACTCAAGCCAGGTCAAAAAATAGGTGCCAAAATCCATGCAGGCTATGCCAGCAATAATGATGAGCTTTTGACCTCGGCCACCGTTTATGGTGCACCAACAGAAGATATTGACCTGCTTGCTTATTATGGTAAGCGCGATGCCAGTGCAGGTGAAGATGGTCATGGTCGCAATATTCAAACCGAAGACAGCAAAGGCGAAAATATTTTATTGAAAGCGGGTGCTTATGTCGGTAGTGACCATCATGTGGGCGCTAGCTTTAGCCGTACCGAAAACAAAGGAAAATTCCCATTACGTCCAGATTTTCCAGCAAGTCCAGGTCCTGATAGCTGGAACCCAATCATCCCGCAGGAAGTAACACGCGACACTTATGCGCTGGATTACACTTATGGCCCTGCCAATCAATTGCTCAATGTAGATGCCAATGTGTATCAGACCAGCACGCAGATTTTGCGTAATTCTGATGGCAAAGCTGGGTTTGAGTTTGATGCAGAGGTCAAAACCACAGGCGGCAAAGTACAAAACACCAGTGTGATTGATAGCAGTATCATCGATGGAATTACAGGGACGCATAAATTTATCGCTGGTGTTGAGCATTACAAAAAAGAGTCTGAGATGACGCGAGACTTTGGCAATGCAAGTAGCGATGAGGCGACCAATACGTCAGTCTATCTAGAAGATCAATGGCAAATGGGCAAGCTTAGCCTAACGCCAGGTATCCGTTATGATCGTTACGAATCTCCTGAATATGTATCGGCTGGCAAGACTTATGACAATGTCGTTGGCGCATTGGCTGCCAGCTATGAAATTGCACCGCGCACCCAATTATTTGCGAGCTACACTCAGTTATTTAACGGTCCAGATCTCAGCCAAACAATCTTTAATAGCAACGGCACTGATACGTATATAAACAAGGACCTAAAAGTCGAAGAGGGTGACAATGCGGAAGTTGGGATTGCCACCACTCTGCGTGGTCTGACGATGGCGGATGATTCTTTAAGATTAAGTGGTAAATACTTTGAAACCAATATCGAAAACTATATTGAGTTTGTACGCGCTGGTAAAAATAGAACAGGTTTAGACTGTGCGACTGGACAGTTGAGTGGCAGTTGTCAGGGTGTCATTAATAAAGACGAAGATTATAAGATCAAAGGGGTAGAGCTGTCAGCCGACTATCGTACGGATAACTTTAATATGGGTCTAAGCTATGCCCGTGCTCGTAGCAAGGGCGAAGACACTGGTTATAACCTCTCTTCGGTCAGTGGCAGTGGCTCTGAGTCTGGTGACAAATACATGATCAATCTTGGGTATGCACCAACCAACACCACCGAGCTTGGCTGGCGCAGTACTTATGTCGCCTCTGTGACGCCCAACACCGCTGGTGATGACAATGAAAAACCAAACTATGACGTCCATGATATCTTTATGAGCTACACGCCAACCCAAATCGAGGGCTTAAAAGCCACGCTCGGGGTATACAATATCTTTGACGAGACTTATGCAAGCCATACGTCACGTAACTCTGTCGATGATACCTATACTGACTTTGAAATGGGCCGTAATATCAAAACGTCTTTAACGTATCAGTTCTAATCTAAGGTGTGTCCTCATTTTTATCACCATTTCTAAAATGTTCAACAGACCTTAATCGTATTTATCAAGTCAGCTGTCTATACATGGGAGCTGGCTTTTTATTGCCTATAGGCTATAGGCTCTTGATGTGATTATACCGACGGCAAAACCCCAAGCTTTGAGCATTTACTAAAACAATCAATAAAGAAATAAAACCAATGATTTCATTCAAACCTCGCCAAGCCTGTCTATGGATTCATCGTTATACTGGGCTTGCTATGGCCGCCTTTTTAATCGTTGCCAGTATTACTGGTATATTATTGGCCTTTCATCATGAGCTCGATGATATTTTCAATCGCAAGCTGGCCAATATCGAAGCACAAAGCACACCGCTGCTCTCTATTGCTGAGCTGCATGATAAGGTCATTACGACATATCCTGAGCACCAGTTTTCGAGTATGCCCACGTCGATTACACCCGATAAATCAGTTGTATTTTCGGTCGATAGAAACCGAGGTGGAGACGACAATCAGCCCAAGCCATTATTTCAAGACGTATATGTCAACCCTTATACCAGTGACATCATTGGCACGCGTGATAAAGACGCATGGGCATGGCACAACACCATGTGGAAGGTGTTTTGGTTGCATCGCGACTTATTGCTCGGCGATATTGGTAAATGGATCTTGGGCATCGTATCACTGATCTGGACTATCAATTGTTTTATCGGTTTTTATTTAACCTTTCCTCGGGTGGTCAAATCGAATAAAACCAAACCAGCCGCTCATAAAAAACGCGCCTCATTTTTTAAACGCTGGCGACCAGCATGGAAGATTCGCCGCAAAACCAATACCTTTAAACTCAATTATGATTTGCATCATGCTTTTGGTTTATGGCTTTGGGTTATGTTATTTGTCATTGCTTGGTCAAGTGTCGGCTTCAACTTACCACAAGTCTATCGTCCTGTGATGCAAGCCGTCGTTGGGCTGGCTTCGATAGAAGGACGCCCTGTCGTCAAACTTGAGCCAAATAAAGCCATGGCACAAAAAAATGGAGCAGACAGCACTATAAAAGGCAAACACGTAGGTGTCAGTGATGACGCAAACAACGAAATCATAAAGGCTCAAGCAGTCAACAAAGCCAATAGCATTGCATATTTGAGTGAGCAAGCTCATATTGCCGCGCAAAGTAAAGGTATGACAGTACGTGAGCTATTGGGCATACGCTGGGTAGACGCAGACCAACAATGGCAGATGCGTTTTAAAACGGATAGAGACATCGGTAAAAAAGGCGGTGCTTCATCCATTACTATCGATGCCGCAACAGGCAACATTGAGCGCGTAAATTTTGGTTATCAAAGCGCCTCATTTGGTAGCAAAACCGATCAATGGCTATCGACCTTACATATGGGGCATATCAGCCAAGGCATCGGGCATGTACTGTATCAAATATTTTTAGTATTGGTAGGTTTGGCCGTGGCGGTGCTGTCAGGGACGGGTGTATATCTGTGGTGGAAAGGTCGACAACAACGACTCAAAGCGTTGCAAAAGGATAGGCTCTAGAGTCGATGTTTTGATTGGCAAAGTAGCTTAGTAAACTGGGTATCACAAATGTGTTAAGTAGAGAAAATATTGTAAATTATTATTGATAATAATTATCGTTTGCATTATTATCTACACCATTCTACCTCGGTTAATTAACATTAGGCTGTTATGAGTTCAACGGATTTAGGCGCGCCACCACTGAAATCGATATTGCTGGCCATTGTTGCGGTCGTGGGGCTGCATGTGCTGGCAGCGGTTGCATTAGCGATGGTCAAACCTCCTGAAATCAAACCTGAGCCAAAAAAAGAAACGCCGCCTATTGAGATCAAGCTGGTTACGCCTCCACCGCCTCCGCCACCTGTGGAGATTGAAGAGATAAATCTGAAAGAAGCTCCAGAGCCAGTCAGAGAGGTTAAGCCTAAGCCTAAGCCAAAAGCGAAGCCAGTTGCTTCGCCCAAGCCTAAAGTTGTGCAGAAGAAGCAACCAGTAGATAAGCCGAAAGCGAAACAAGCTGAAAAGCCTAAGCCTGCTGAGTTCACGCCACCACCTGCTAAACAAAAAACTACACCTCAAAAAACTCGTAAGACGCAAGTGGCTGATGATCAGCTTAAAATATTGGCAGCGCAAGCGGAACAAGCAAGAAGAGATGCATTATTAGCTCAACAGCAAGCCCAAGCAATAAAAGATGCCGCTGCTGCCAAAAAAGCTCAAGAGATAGCTAATGCTAAAGCCGCCGCTGATGCCGCTGCTGCACAAGCCGCAAAAGACGCGGAAGCAGCTGCTGCTGCAAGCAATGAGCCAGTAACCTTCAGTTCTGCTGCTGCCCGATGGAAAAGTACACCTTATTTTGACTTTCCTAAAAACGCTCAGAGTAAAGCTAAGCGGTTCGGAAAACCAGGAGATAAGATTACTGTATTACTAAAAGTAAAAGTTAATAAACAAGGTCGTGTTGATGACGTTAGTATTGCAAAGTCTTCAGGTGTTTCAGCATTAGATAGTAACGCCAGCAGAAAAATGAATGGCGCAGAATTTCATCCATTTATGCAAAATAATGTAGCTGTGGTTGGTTTGGTTACTTTGCCTGTTAATTACATAATACCTTGAATGTAGTAATGAGTTAAAGTTGTAAAAAATGATGATCGATATCTTAAGCCATAACACAAAAGACGAAGGAGTCTGACATGGACTTTATGCAATACTGGCAATATAGTGACATGGTGACCAAAACCTTGTTCTTTGTACTATTCGCTTTATCCCTTATCTCTTGGGTGACGGGTATCATTCGTGTACTACAAAGCCGCAAGTTGGCGGCGACGGTTGCCGATGATTTGACTCATCAAATCCAAGCCAAACAGACTGGATTGATAGAGCAAGATGCACCCACTCGTCGCTTAGTGATAGAGCAGGCGTTGCTCAAGCATATCGGGCGCTATCGCTTTTCTAGTGAGCGTGGTTTGCCTATCCTTGGTACAACGGCAGCGATTGCACCGTTTATTGGTTTGTTTGGTACGGTATGGGGTATTTTTCATGCGCTGCATAATATTGGTACGAGCGGACAAGCAGGATTGGGTCAAGTAGCAGGGCCAGTCGGTGAGGCACTTATCATGACAGGCTTGGGTATTGCTGTGGCTATTCCAGCGGTGGTCTTTTATAACCTCGCTGTGCGTATCAATCGCCGTGTGATGTATCATGCAAATGATAGAGCGCATGACTTGCTGGCGGATTCTGCGAATATAAAAGCAGTAGCGAATACGCAGCCTACCGAGCAAGTAACTTCAGTGAAAAGCTCAGCTGACACCCAAGTGAGCAATACTAATAAACAGTATCGTAATGTGTCTACTTCGCAGTTATAGACGGTATCATGGATAGCGATGGTTACCTTTAGCGGGTAACAGTGCTTCCTATCATCGTATAAGTAACGATGAAACAAACAGTGAAGACAAGTACTGACTAAGCACACATAGCAAGCATATATTGAGAGTAATTATGGCATTTCAGTTAGGTGAAGACGACGTCCAAGGCATGAATGAGATGAACCTCATTCCGCTTATCGATGTCATGCTGGTTTTGATGATTATCTTTTTGTTGACTGCGACCGTTCTTAATCCGACTGTTCCGCTGAACCTGCCGGAGACCAGTGCAGAGGTCAATGAAACACCGCCAGAAGCGATTCAAATCAGTATTGATAAAGACGCAGGGATATTTTGGGACAGCGAACCACTTAGCATGGCAGAGCTAGAGACACGCTTGCAACAGCAAGGTGCTACTGGTAAAAACCCTGCGCTACAGTTACGTGCTGATAAAGAAGGTAAATACGATACAGTTGCGCAAGTATTGGCCGCTGCTAGCCAAGCAGGACTGACCCAAATTGCGTTTGTGAATGAATAGCTTAAAAAGCTGAATGACAACCCTAGGGCGTGTCCTCAATTCAAACGAGTGTCCTTTAAATGGGCTAAAAATAGCTAAATTTTGCCAAAAATCGTCAAATAGTTGGTCAATATCTCGATATTATCTGCACTATTTTCCTTGTTTGACGGCAATTTATCTCATTTTTATCACCATTTTTAAAATGAGGACACGCCCTAAAATGCTTGCTAAATAAAGTAGGGTCTGTTGAACATTCAAATGTGGTGCTGGCAGTCACTATTTTTTAGACAATATGCAGTGAAATTTTTGACGCCTAGTCATTCTAGGTTAAACAATTTCGCCATATATTGGCAGAAAATAGTACTGCCCTGAAAGGCTGATGCTAAAATCACCCCAAACGTTGTTGCAATCCTAGTTAAGGTCTCGACATTATCGTCGGCTTGCGCCTAATTTGGTGCAATTTTAGCAATCAGCAGCCCTAATATTTGAATGTTCAACAGACCCTAAAGATTCAATTGATAAAACGACCATCACGGTAATAATAAGAACAATTAAAATAATAAACTTTTCTCCAACCTCACTGACTACTTAAACCTCAAATTAAGTATTCAGTGAGGTTTTCTTTTTACCAGCGATGGCCCAATGGGCGATATCTGTGATCAAAGTGACCATAGCCAAAAGGATAAGGTGAGCGTAGATAATCCAAATCTTGCTGGCGAATATAGTAGTAGCGCCCTTGTGAATAGGCTTCTTCTAACTTCTCAATGCCTTCTAGTGGACAGACCGCTTGCCACTCATAACCTTCGCGACCGAGCTTATAAGCGGTCAGCTCAGTGCAGTAGTTTTTGAGACCTTGCTGACGCCCTTGTTCCCATTGGATACGATTGGGCATAGCAGCGCCCACACTTGAGCAACTGTTGGCGTAGTGACCAAAATAAGCCCCTGAGCGGCCACGGCTGCCGTCTGTATAGCCGACGTCTTGCCAGTGACTGCTTTGACACTGCTGCGGTGTCAGGATTGGGGTTGTGGCGCATCCTGATAAGGTCAGCACCACCGCGCTCAGCAGCGAAACGCTTATGCCAGCTTTACTCATGAGTTTGCCAGTCAGTTTGCTCACATCATGAATGCTCGATGAGTTTAACTTAATAAGATAATTCATAATAAACCTGCGCGCGTTTAAAATTATGGTTTATCATAGCACTTTTTTGATCTGACAATTTTTTGTCTCTGACGATGATTTAGCTGATTATGTGCGCTAAATATCTGATTTGGCAGAATAACTGACCAACAGATAGCGAATCATAGCGTCGGTTTTTGAGCCATGATTCATAGGCAGCGCTTGATTTTTTATGGTTCGCGCTCATTATAAGCTTCTATATATAGTTGTTTGTCATACAGTGAGCCGCTGCAGCATTTATATTTTTTAGCATTACTTTACTTTTGTCAAAAGGCCAGACCATCATGGGAACATTGATCGGCGTTATCATTGTACTATTTGTATTAGGGAGTATGATGGCGCTCAAACCGAACGGTATCGATCAGCGCTTGGATAAACTGCGCATGACGGCGCGTCGGTTACAGCTCAATCCAAAGCTGGTTGCTTGTCCTGATTGGATTAAAGGCAAAGACAACGAGTATGGCCGTGGCATGATGGGTCAATATTGCTTAGTGCTAGACGACACGCAATTGCCGCATACACGTTATCAAGTGATTGATGGTCAGTGGCGTCCAGATAGTAGTTTTGTTGATACGACAAGAGATACGACCAAACTCACTATCCCAAGTGCTATTCGTTCCAATTATGGTCATGCGGATACCACGGTCAAAAAAACCAATTTTAGCTTGGACAAAGTGCCATTAGATTTACCAGTGAGTATCGAGCCGTTTGTCAAAGGATTATTGACCAAGGCAAATAGCATCGTTATTTATTGGGAGGATATCGCTTATGTGCGTCCATCGACCAATCCTACTTATCAGCAAAAATTGATTGAAGCAGATTTATTGGTGCTCAAAAAACAGCTTGAACAATGGGTATTAGAGATGCAAAAAAACACGACAAGATAGAAAATTGTTTTTAATCTCCATTAATACGCAATATGCAAGCACTTTTGGCGCACTCACCGTCATTTGCAGTTGACAGTTTAATGCTTAGCAGTGTAACGTCTTTATAACTCACTCTTTATCTTATGGTTATTGTTTGTTTTATAAACGTTTTTGTGAGCCGCTATTACGACAATAATTCGCCGCGCTATTATAACTAACGATTATAAATTGTCATGCTGCTGTATTTATTTTTACTTTTAATTTACTCATATAATAATGGTGTCGTCAAATATGGCAAAAACCGCAACCAAAAAAAGTCCAGCTCCGGCTGCTGACAGTCCGAAAGGCAAGTCTTTGGTGATTGTAGAATCACCCGCCAAGGCAAAAACGATTAACAAATATCTTGGCGATGACTTTATCGTACGCTCTAGTATTGGTCATGTCCGTGATCTACCAGTGGGCGCCAGTAAGAGTGCGAAAAAACCAACAACAACTAAAAAAGATGACAGTTTAAGCAAAGAAGAAAAAACCCAGCAAGCATTGGTACGGCGCATGGGTATTGACCCAGAACATAATTGGGCGGCAGTCTATGAAGTACTGCCAAACAAAACCAAAGTCATCAAAGAGCTAAAAGCCTTAGCCAAAGATGCTGACAAAATCTATCTGGCAACGGATATGGATAGAGAAGGGGAAGCAATCGCTTGGCATCTAAAAGAAGTCATCGGCGGTGCTGATAGTAAGTATGAGCGTGTGGTTTTCAATGAGATTACCAAATCAGCCATCCAAAATGCGTTTAAGCAACCTTCTAAACTGGATATTGACCGCGTGAACGCGCAGCAAGCTCGTCGATTCTTAGACCGTGTTGTTGGCTTTATGGTATCGCCACTACTGTGGCAAAAAGTGGCGCGTGGTTTGTCAGCTGGCCGTGTTCAATCTGTTGCCATGCGTTTGGTGGTCGAGCGTGAGCATGAGATTCGCGCCTTTATTCCAGAAGAGTACTGGCAGATTCATGCAGACACGCATATCGCCAATAGCACCGCCAAAAAAACCTCAGACGCTGAGCAAATTGGTATACGCCTAGAAGCGACCAAGCAAGGTGGCAAGACGCTTAAGTTGGTGAATAAAGAGCAGACTGATAAAGTACTAGCCATCCTTAATGCAAATGACTTTATCGTTAAAGAACGTGAAGAAAAACCAACACAGTCACGTCCTAGTGCGCCATTTATCACCTCAACATTGCAACAAGCCGCCAGTACGCGCTTAGGATTTTCTGTCAAAAAGACCATGATTTTGGCTCAGCGTCTATATGAAGCGGGTCATATTACTTATATGCGTACCGATTCGACGTTCTTATCTGGTGATGCGCTTGCGGCTGTTCGTGGACATATCGAAGACAGCTATGGCGCAAAATATGTGCCAGAAAAACCAAACTTTTATGGCAATAAGCAAGGCGCACAAGAGGCGCATGAAGCCATTCGTCCCTCTAATGTCAATATGAAGTCAACGCAGCTCAAAGGGGTGGAACGTGATGCGATACGTTTATATGAGCTGATTTGGCGTCAGTTTGTGGCATGCCAAATGTTACCAGCCAAATATCTGTCAGTGAATTTGTTTGTAGGTGCTGATGATGTCGAGCTAAAAGCGCGTGGTCGTACCATGGTATTTGATGGCTTTACGAGAGTGATGCCACCAGCCAAGACTGATGACACCTTACTGCCCGATGTCAAAAAAGGCGATAAGTTAAATCTAGATAAGCTAGATCCCAGCCAGCATTTTACCAAGCCTGCGCCTCGTTATACCGAAGCCAGTTTAGTAAAAGAGCTTGAGAAAAAAGGCATTGGTCGTCCATCGACTTATGCTTCAATCATCTCAACCATTCAAGATCGTGGCTATGTGAAGCTTGAGAATAAGCGTCTGTTTGCCGAAAAAATGGGCGATATCGTCACCGATAGATTGACGGCCAGCTTCCCAGACTTGATGGATTATACGTTCACTGCCG
Source organism: Psychrobacter sp. 5A.1 (assembly GCF_030407455.1). Classification (GTDB taxonomy): domain Bacteria; phylum Pseudomonadota; class Gammaproteobacteria; order Pseudomonadales; family Moraxellaceae; genus Psychrobacter. The sequence continues at coordinate 26,653 of NZ_JASDDJ010000006.1, read as the reverse complement.
CATTAGAAGACAAGCTAGATCATGTCGCAGAGGGTGAGCAAGACTGGAAAGATGTGCTTGATAATTTCTATGGTGAGTTTAAAACCACGCTTGATCGTGCCAAAGAAAAAGACGGCATGCGCCCGAATGATCCGACCGATGTACCAGACGTGCATTGCGATATTTGCGACCGTCCAATGCAGCTGCGTACAGGCTCAACAGGCGTATTTTTAGGCTGTACTGGTTATAATTTACCACCGAAAGAGCGCTGTAAAGGCACTAAAAACTTAATGCCAGTCGAAGCTTTCGCCAATCTCGATGATGCTGAAGGTGAAGAAGACGAAGCGGCCGAAGTCAAAGATTTGATGGAGAAAAAACGCTGTCCGAAATGTGGTACAGCGATGAACGGCTATATCGTGGATGGTGGTCTAAAGCTGCACATTTGCGGTAACAACCCTGACTGCGACGGCTATATTCTAGAAGAAGGCAAGTTCGAAGTACCGGGTTCAGATGCCCCTACCATCGATTGTAATAAATGTGATGGACAGATGGAGCTGAAGACGGGACGTTTTGGTCCTTACTTCGCTTGTCAGAAATGTGACAATACGCGTAAAGTACTAAAAACAGGTGAAGCAGCACCACCGCGTATGGATCCGATTCACTTACCAGAGCTGAAATCGGTCAAACATGAAGACTATTTCATCTTGCGTGAAGGCGCAGCTGGGATGTTCTTGGCAGCTTCTAAGTTTCCAAAAGTGCGCGAGACTCGTGCGCCAAAGCTTGCTGAACTACGCGAAATAAAAGATAAGATGGAAGACAAGTTCCAGTATCTGTTCGAAGGCCCAGACGAAGATCCTGAAGGCAACGCAACGATTTTACGTTGGTCACGTAAGAAAAAAGAGCAGTACATCGGCTCTGAAAAGAATGGTAAAGCCACGCGTTGGGGTGTTTACTGGCGTAAAGGCGAGTGGGTAGAAGAATAAATATTTTTCTATCGATAATAAAAAACCCTCTTAAATTATAAGAGGGTTTTTTTTGTGCTCATAATATTTCTTTTAAGCCATATTTATGTTTTTAGACTTAGCTTAAGTTCATAGGTTGGGACAGTATTAGTTTTTTACAATGATACCGCAACCAATACGATCGCCTGCATTACCTGAAGGCTGACTGGTATAGTCATCGACGCCCGCATGCACGATAAAGGCCAAGCGATTTACGCTGTATTTACCTGCTTCAGTCGCTGCAATTTTCTTATTCACATAATTGACAGTAGCAACACCCTCTTCGTTGGCGGTTAAAGTCGGTAAATCACCTGCATGGCCATTCATATCGTCTGGATTAGCGTGTGGTTTGTTGTCTGGATTAAAGTGACCACCTGCTGCTTTACCCATCACATCACAGCTGCCTGTCTCGTGGATATGCAATGAGACAGTTCTGCCTGGTTGTAGGTTTGTGAGCTTGCCATAAACCTGTACACCGCCATCAACTGGACGTAAGAAGACTTGGCCGACTTCTTTTTTGTCACCATCTACCGTGTTGATAGTTGATTTTAGCGTTGGTTGCGCCAAAGGATTACCTGTTTGCATCTGGCTTTCTACGGTTTGGCAACCAGTCATTGCTAAAGCTGAACCACATAATAGTGCACTTGCAAGCATTGTTTTATTCATTATTATCTCCAATTGTTTGAGTCATTATTTTTAGTCGTTATTAAAGTTATGACTATCTATGTTTATTGTTCTATTAAAACTCGTGTCAACATTCATTAACTTCACTATTCGTTAACATCGCAGTCAGTATAGCCAACCTAACCCTATAGTTATTCATCAAATACGCAACAATAAGTTAATAAATGTAAATCTCTTGCTTAAAATCTACGGTCAAAATTGGCAAAAGTGGATGATTTAAGTGAACAAAAAACCATGATTACTAGGGGTGTCCTCAATTCAACCGATCATTCTCTAAACGGCCTTAACATGGCTAAATTTTGTCAAACATCGTCAGAAATCTTATCAATATGTTCATATTTACGGCGAGTGCTTCCTTGTTTGACTGCAGTTTTTCTCATGTTAAGCCCCACAATCTAAATGATGACACACTCTAGAATATTTTTCACAAATTACAATAAGTCAACAGAAAAATAGTGGTGTTATAGTTAATACTGCCTTCTGTTGGTTACATTTGTTTGCTGTCTAGCAAGGATATTAAACGATTGTTACTAATAGGTTAAGATTTATAATTTTTTAATGCTATAAATCTTATATCGGTACAGCTTATATATTCCTGTTTTTACGCATGCTCATAAATCATCAGAACTATGTTGGTTCTATTTAAGTGCTATGAACCAAAGTATCTAAACCACCACTCTATGAAGTTATTTTCCAATAAGGATATGTTATGAAAACAATATCAAGAGCGACACCGCTACTCATTGCATTGCTGTCGAGTAGTTTTGTCTCTATGGCTCATGCAGAAGTTAATACGTCACTTGAGGCGTTTGAGCAACTAAGCCCTAGTGCATTAGAAAAGCTACGTGATGCCAATATCGATGTTAATGGTCTATTGGCCAACGATACTAATGATCTGATTGTTACATTTAATAAGGATCGTTATGCGGTAGATAACAGTGACAACACGGGCAAGAGTGTCGCGACAAGAAAGTATAAGTTGGTTAAGCAGCAGGTACAGTCACAGCTTAAAGATACTCAAGTACTGCGTGATTACTATGGTTCACCACTCAGTTTTTATCGGATACAGTCAAAGCAAGATTTGGTCACATTACTCAATAGCATCGATGTAGCATCAGTACAACCCAATATCAATGTGGCACCAACGCTACAGCAAAGCCTTGCACATATGAAACAACCACAAACCGCAAGCACTTATATTAATACAGAAGCTGGAAAATACTTTTTTAAAGGTCAAGGATCTGTGGTTGCCATATTAGACACAGGACTGGATGCCAACCGTAATGCTTTTGGTAACTGTAATATCGGTAGTGCGCAGTGTAGTGTGGTAGGCAGCTATGAGTTCGCTCAAGAAGCAAATGGTCAAGGTGATGGTCAATTGGATGACGATCCTTCTAAACATGGTACTAATGTGAGTGGCATCGCTTTAGGCGTTGCGCCAGAAGCCAAGCTGGTTTCTTTAGATGTCTTCAACTGGCAGATAGATGAGAAAGGTGAGCGCGGATTACGTGCGCCCTCATATGCCATACAAGGCGCTTTAAATTGGATATACAACAATCACATTGCCAGAAACAGCAATGGACTTAATGTTGTTTCTTTAAATATGAGTTTAGGTGGCGGCGCTTATAAGTCTGCGACGAATAACCTAACAATGCTTGGTGATCTCAAAGATCTAGGTGTCGCCTCGGTCGTGGCTACCGGCAATGAGTATCTTACCGATGCAATTGGTTGGCCTGCATCTGAGGTAAATGCAATCGCTGTGGGAGCCATTCACGATACTGCGAGCTCAAATAGTCGAGTGTACTGTGGCAATGATAGATACAATCAACCAAAATTCAATTATGGCTATCAAGTAGATGAAGTGACCTGTTTCTCAAACAGCTCTAACCTGTTGGATATCTTGGCACCAGGATATGACATCACTGCTGCAGGCATCACGATGAACGGTACTTCGCAAGCAACGCCTCACATGGCAGGTGCTTACGCCGTGTTGCGCGCACCGAAAGCTCTCGAAATGACTCAAGATAGTGTAGACGATACCACACGTCGTTTTACACAAAATGGCGTTAGTGTCAGAGACACACGTAACGGTATCGTACGTCCAAGAGTTGATTTGTACGCGGCATTATTGAGTACAGCTCGGAGCTAGTCAGTCGGACGTCAAGGATTAGGGTGTGTCCTCATTTCAAAAAAGGAGACACGCCCTAGTAAAAAGGTTTTTATATACTGTAGCCATTCAATGGATTGGCTACAGTGACTTATGATAATAAAGGCTGGTGTCGTTTAACATGAGAGTTTTAGATGACACGATCTAATAGTATCAAAGCGTGTATTAAGCCATGTTCTCACATTAAAGAAGTGTACAGCATACCCAGTCTTGACACTTTTATGCTTTATTTATTGGACGTAAAATACTATGAAAAAAATAACTCCTATTATAATCGGAGTATTCTTCTTGTTTGTCATGGGGCTGCTGGTATTTTATTTTAAGCCTGCTAATAGCCAAGATATCGTACCAAATGCTCAGCAAGAAAATCACTCAAATACCGACAGTAATGCTTCTGCGACTGATTCGCTCAAAAATAGCGTAGAAGATGGCAGTAACACTAAAGCCAATACAGGAGGTAATAATCGTGAGATGGGCGTGTCTGAAGATGCTTCAGCACAGCACGGCGAGAAAGTAGATTTCAACAAGAAAGTCTATGGATACGTTACTGATCCAGTAGACGGTGTTCAAACCAATGGCCAGACACCAAGTACAGGCTCTGCTAATAAGCTTTATAATACTCAGAGTGACTTAACCATCAAACCCGTTGATCCAGCAAAAGATCCTGGAAATCAAGTGGCCTCTTTTGATTAACGGTAGATACGACTCTTTTAACAACCTACTTATATTTTAAATGCTTGGTTTATGCAACGAATGGCTAAATTTTGCCAAACTGCGTCAAGTAGCTGGTCTAGATTTCGATGTTATCTGTATATCTTCCACGTTTTATGGCAAGTTGTCACTATATTGACAATGAGGGCACGCCCTAGTAGCACTATAGCGTTTGACAGTATTCAAGCTCAAAAAAAAGCCGCCCATCATAGTGATAAGCGGCTCTTTAGATTTTGTAAGGCTTTAGCCATACCTGCATAAGTTATTAACTGTGCAGTGCTTTACCTTTGGTTTTATCAACTGTTACTTTAGCAGGCTTGATTGGAACTGGCATGCTCACCAATGCAACTTTCAATATCTCTTCAATCGTCGCGACTGGCTGAATGGTTAAGCCTTCTTTCACGTTATCAGGGATATCAGCCAAATCACGCTCATTGGTCGCTGGAATCAATACATGCTTGATACCACCGCGATGTGCCGCGAGTAGCTTCTCTTTGAGACCACCAATGCGTAGGATTTTACCGCGCAAGGTAATCTCACCTGTCATCGCAATATCTGGACGAATGGCAATGCCAGTTAACGCAGAGACTAGTGCTGTCGTCAGTGCACCACCCGCTGATGGGCCATCTTTTGGCGTAGCACCTTCAGGCATATGCACATGGACGTCAGTGGTTTTAAACGTCTCATAGTCAATGCCCAAGCTTTCACCGCGCGCACGAACCACACTCATAGCCGCGCGAATTGACTCTTTCATGACATCGCCGAGCGAACCCGTAAAGCTAAGCTCACCTTTGCCTTTCATGGCGACTGCTTCGATAGTGAGTAGCTCACCACCGACTTGCGTCCACGCCAGACCAGTAATACGACCAATCTCAGGCTCTTCTTCAGCCAGACCATAGTCATATTGATGAACGCCGAGATAATCATCGATGTTTTTGTCATCGACCACGATTAGCTCACGTTCTGCTTTTTTCGGAGCACGCGCGCCATGTGTTTCGACTGAACCGCGAACCACTTTACGGCAGATTTTATTCACTTCGCGCTCAAGGTTACGGACACCAGCTTCACGCGTATAGCTACGAACGATACTGTGCAGCGCTGCTTCAACAATCTCAATCTCGCCTTCTTTGAGACCGTTATTTTTGATCGCTTTTGGCACCAGATACTTCTGTGCGATATTTACTTTTTCTTCTTCGGTATAACCTGGCAGACGAATAACTTCCATCCGATCAAGGAGGGCTGCTGGAATATCCATGCTGTTGGCAGTACAGATAAACATCACTTGTGACAAGTCTAAGTCCATATCTAAATAATGGTCGTTAAACGTATCGTTCTGTGAGGGATCTAACACTTCAAGCAATGCTGATGCTGGATCACCGCGGAAGTCTTGTGCCATCTTATCGATTTCATCCAATAAGAATAGCGGATTCTTGACTTCAACTTTAGCCAGTGATTGGACGATTTTACCCGGCATCGCACCGATATAGGTACGGCGATGACCACGAATTTCCGCTTCATCACGCACGCCACCAAGCGCCATACGCACGAACTTACGACCAGTGGCACGGGCAATCGATTCACCTAATGAGGTTTTACCGACACCAGGAGGACCGACGAGACATAGAATTGGGCCACGGAGTTTTTTCACACGTGATTGCACGGCGAGGTATTCTAAGATGCGGTCTTTTACATCTTGTAAGCCGTAATGGTCTTCGTCTAATACGGTTTTAGCTTTGTCTAAATTGATAGAAACTTTAGTCGTCGCGTTCCACGGCGTGTCCAAAATCCATTCAATATAGTTGCGTACGACTGACGATTCACTCGATGCAGGTGGCATCATTTTGAGCTTCTTAAACTCTTGCTCCGCTTTTTTGCGGACATCTTCTGGCAAGTCAGCATCTTCTAAGCGCTGCTCAAGCTCGGCGACATCATCATCACCATCGAACGCGCCGTCATTCATATCTGAAAGCTCATTTTTGATGGCTTTCATTTTTTCGTTTAAGAAGTACTCGCGCTGATTCTCTTCCATTTGCTGACGGACAGCTTCTTGGATATCTTGTTCGATATTTTGTTCAGCACTTTGTTTGACCAAGTATTCAGTCAAGGTATTGATGTGCGTTTTGATATCGTCTTCTTCTAGGAAAGACTGCTTAATATCAAGGTCCATCGACACACGAGTTGAGATGAAGTAGACCAACTCAAGTAAGTCGTCGATACGTTTGGCCACACGCGTTAGCTCGCGTGCATTACGCAGACGCGCATCAGCATAGCTTTCAAATAGCGCAGTCAGTGCTTGGATGGTGTTCTTTTGCTGACTCTCATCCATACTGACATCGAGGTCAGCACGCTCAAATCTCGCCATCAATAGCGTGTCATGACTTTCTATGTTATCGACACGGGCGCGATACTGCCCTTCGATCAATACCTTGATGCAGTTTTCATCGCTATCGTGTGGCATGGTGCTGACGATGCGGCACACCGTACCGTACTGATATAAGTTGTCTTGATCAATGTCTTCGGTCAGTGAGTCTTTTTGCGCCACGACCAGTACTTTATTACCGTACTCAGCCTGTGCCAGCTCAACGGCTTTGACCGATGGTGCACGACCGACGAACAAGGCAATTTGCATATGTGGGTAGACGACCACATCTCTCAATGCCAATAATGGTAAGTAGGTGTCGTCTTCAACGCTGTCTTTAGCATCGTCGTCTTCACTGGTACTGTCTTCACTATCGTCATCTTTGGCAGTATCGTCGTCTTTTGTAATATCTTCGATACTGTCAGACGCTGTCTCTAACTCGCTTTCTGACGCATGACTAGACACAGTGTCTGGCTGGTTATCATCAGCAACAGTAGATGAAACGTCGACATCTATGTCGATATTGTCTTGGGCTATTTTATGTTCACTCATATATTTTTCCTCGTTCACCAGACTTGTAAAGTCAAGTTCGTGGTTCATGTTTAGATAAATGGTGCTCGCAGATAAAATTGCAAGGCTTGTACTCATACTCACCTGCTTAACTTTGCAAAATATTTATATCTAACTGAATACAGAGCGTCATACGGTTATGAGCTTAATGCGTCACTGGTGAGAGTCAGTATATCGGAAGTAGCCATACAAGAGTCATAGAAAGCAGTTATAACAGACGCTTAGAGAACACTTATAAACAGAAGCTATCAAATATCTATTGGGTTCTACGCATAGGTTTTATAGGCAAAATAAGGTAAACTGTCGCGCGTCTTAAACGCTGTGTTTTAGAGTAGAACGCTTCAGAGACACATTCGAGAAAAAGCATTTTTAAGACGATGGCGATATCCATACATTATGAGATATCAATAAGTTTAAATTGAAACAAAGCAAATAGAATACGAGGCAACACATGGCAATCAATGCGGTACTGCTGGCAGTCATCATCATGTTGGGGCTGTCACTTGCGCGAGTGCACGTGGTGCTCAGTTTATTAATTGGTGCGCTGGCTGGTGGATTAATAGCGGGTCTCGGTATCACAGAAACTTTAGAGGCGTTTCAAGAAGGTATCCGCAATGGTGCAGAGATTGCACTGTCATATGCGCTACTTGGGGCGTTTGCGGTTGCCATTGCTCATTCGGGCTTGCCGCAATCACTGGCAGGATCCGTCATTAAGCGCATTGATGCGGGTGGCACCAGTGGCATGATTAAGTATATGCTGTTTGCAGGCCTCATTACCATGAGCTGCTTTAGCCAAAACTTAATCCCTATTCATATCGCCTTTATTCCTTTATTGGTACCGCCACTGTTACTAGCATTCAATCGCATGCATATTGACAGACGTTTGATTGCTTGTTTGATTACCTTTGGTCTGGTCACCACCTATATGTTTATCCCATATGGTTTTGGTGATATCTACCTCAATCAAATCATGCTCAAAAACGTGGGCGAGGCGGGCATTGATGTTAGTGATATTTCTGTCACTAAAGCGATGGCGATACCAGCCTTAGGCATGTTTATTGGTTTGCTGATAGCTGTCTTTATCAGTTATCGCAAGCCACGCGCGTATCAACAAGTTGCGCTAGATAAAGAGGCACATGATGCAGTCGTAGAGGGTGATGCATTGAGCAAGACGGCGGCTGATGCACAGTCGCAAAGCAAGCTCAAAACGCTGGTTGCACTGGCAGCTATCGTGACTGCTTTTGTCGTACAACTTTATACCGATTCGTTATTGCTGGGTTCGATGTTTGGTTTTGGTGTCTTTATGGCTACTGGTGTGGTCAAGTGGCGTGAAGCCGATTCGGTCTTTAATGATGGTATCAAATTGATGGCGATGATTGGCTTTATTATGATTACGGCGCAAGGGTTTGCGGAAGTCATGAAAGTAACTGAGCAGATTCAGCCATTGGTCGATGGTGCGGCGTCACTGTTTGCGGGTAATAAAGCAATCGCGGCATTTATTATGCTATTGGTTGGCCTAATTGTGACCATGGGTATTGGCTCGTCATTCTCGACCATTCCTATTTTGGCCGCGATTTATGTACCGCTGTGTATTTCATTAGGATTTTCGCCATTGGCGACTGTGGCGATTATCGGTACGGCTGGCGCGCTGGGTGATGCGGGTTCGCCTGCGTCAGACTCGACTCTGGGGCCAACGTCTGGTCTAAACATCGATGGACAGCATGACCATATCAAAGACAGTGTGGTGCCGACCTTTATTCACTATAATATTCCGTTATTGATATTTGGTTGGATAGCAGCGATGGTGCTGTAATACAATTATTGAGATTGTTTACAAATCATATCGTTTCAAGTAGATATGACAGATCAAAACGAAAAAAACTCTCTGATATTTTTATATCAGAGAGTTTTTTTATTTTGATAAGACGACTTGTTTTTAAACGTTTAAATGGTGTTTTGGACTATGTACTGAGTATTCGTTGTCTGGTTAGTTGTATATCTTTAAAGATATAGCTCATAAGAAATAGCCCAAAAACGAGAAAAAGGAAACCATCGTATTCTTCTATACCATTAACCATATTATAAGCGAATAAGATGGCTGACGGAATTAAGAGCATTGATATAGCCCAAAAAGTAAAATTCGATAACTTTAAGAATTTCTTATCAGAAGCTAGTAGCGAGCTATTATTCTCTATCTGAAACGATGAGCGGGTGACTAATAGTAATTTTTTATCGTAGATACGCTTTTTCGCTTGTTGTACTTCTCTATAAGTAACGATAATCATTGAAACCATGAAAGAGACATAATAAACGAACCCTACTAAGCTGCTAGTTCCATCATATTCCCAAAAGTAGACACCAAATAGTAATAGAGCTACCCAAAAAAATAGTAAGAACATTAGGGCGTGTCCTCAATTCAAACGAGTGTCCTCTAAATGGGCTAAAAACAGCTAAATTTTGCCAAACATCGTCAAATAGTTGGTCAATATCTCGATATTATCTGCACTATTTTCCTTGTTTGACGGCAATTTATCTCATTTTTATCACCATTTTTAAAATGATGACACGCCCTAGTAAGTATGGCGATATAAATTTATTTGCAAAGTAACCAGACACTAGAATACCTATTCGGTAATGATAATTATTTCCAACAATTATAGTTTATAGGTAATTTATAAACAATAGTTTGATATAAAAATAAGTATTTATCCGTTACGGTATTTCCTTATCGATGTCTGGTTGGATTGTGATGTTGTAGGACAACTTGTATTTTTAATTAGGTATGAAATTTCCTATCTTCATTACTAGGTTCTACGGAATACACAACTTAAAAAGAATGAGCAAGCCTGACAAAAGCAAATAACCAAAAACAGTAGAAATGACAAGAAACTCCATATAATGATCCAACTCAAGGGTGGTGTATGCAGGCTTATTATATCGAAGAAAAATAAAAATAATGTGGTCATAAACAGCATGGTAAAAAACTTCGACTGGCTACGCATATATATATCAATAGTAACGAGAAAGCTTAAATGAAGAAGCATTGAGACTACCAATATGACAACTATTTCTATAGGATAAGAAAGTGGCACACTAGCATCAAGCACCTGTAGCTCATAAGGATTTAGTTCAAAACCCGACATAATAATCTGGTAGACAAATACAACCCACAAAATAGCGAAAAAGAATCGTGGTGGTTTGTTTCGAAAGTAGCTAGCGAATGTCTTTATAGACATTTTTTGTGTGCTCATATGTCATACCTAATCATCAAAATCTCTCAACTCACCGCTTAAACTACTCAAAAACTCATCGCTTTGGGCCAGCAGTTTATTTAGGCGTCTCTCGTTAATCACTGCCGTTACTCATCGGCGCTAAAAGCTTAAATTAAAAGTACTCATAATCGCTTTCCTATGGTTTATTTAATTGACTGTTTTTTATTAAATACTGCCTTGCTTTTTCGTCTATGACTTGTCGTATTTTTAAATACTCGTCATAGTCTGTGGTGGAGTCAAATTCCTCTCCTTTGATATATTTATCATCATACCAATACAGTGAATTGCCAGCAGGACGACCTCCTTCAAGCACGCGATCTTTAAAAGATAAATCGACATAATCAAAATCAAGTATGCTTTCATAATATTCCTCATAGAACTCACCGCAATTGGAAATTGCGGATATTGTATAATGTATAGAACGCGGTCTTAAATGATACGGTTTGTCCACCATCGGTCCATCTGTTTTAGGATCGGACAAAAGTACTTCTTTTACTTTAATAAAGTAATGACCATTGCCGCGTTGTTGGTGTTCGGTGTTTGCTTCAGGGTCTTGTTTGATAAACACCTGACTGTATTGTTTATCGGTCAATAATTGACAACAATCACTGGGAATCAAACTGTAGCTACCCTGTTCTGCGGCTAATATAGAATAAGGAAGCAGACCGTTGTTGTATTGAGACAGGTTCGCTATACTGTCTTGCTCAAAGAGTGCGGCCTGAAAATAGTCCGTCATCAGGGCTTTGAAATCGATAGTATCTGGTCGATCTAAAATGGCTTTTGTATACTCTCCTAACAGCAGGGGTTCAGGTATCTTCCAATATTCACATAGGGATTGTTTCTGACACCGCATGATAACGTCACCTTCATAATTAATATCTCTTGCTACGCTGTGTGTGCGTTTGTCCCAATAGCCTTGCATAGCGCGAACAAACAGTTCTTTTTCATCAAGTTGTCTATCTTCCGCTAAGCAAATGCCTTGTTGGTTTTTATTAATATCGTCATGGCTTAGGATTTGAAAGGGTGACCAAAACACTTGAAACTTGCTTAAAAAAAGGCAGGTGATAGCGCGATGATTACTATAAGCATAATCACAATCGTTATGGTTTTCTTATTAGAATGAGTTATTGAGGGAATCAAGGTACGATACCTATGTTAATTAAATTTAAAAAAGTGAGCTATGCTGATGTCGGAAGTAAAGGAATATATGTGGTTGGTATATAAGTTTTGTAGGGTGCACCGAGCGCACTATAGTCAATCCTCTATAAAAGAATTACAGCGTTAACCTCGCTTGAAGTATCACATATACATCTGCACTCGGTTGCCTTGTACTACTTTTAAATTGAATCGACTATAAGAACTATCATCAATCTGTTTTTTAGTGCGCTAGGCGCACCCTACTCAAATCAGAGGCCATCTTCATCAAAATCTCTAATCTCACCGCTTAAACTACTCAAAAACGCATCACTTTGCGCTAGCAGTTTATTTAGACGCTCTTCATTGACTAGCCTTGTCATCTCATCAGAGCTAAAAGGCTGTTCTTGACTGTAGTAACGTAGCTCTCTAGCATCCTCGCTACCTAACGTTTGCAAATACTCATCCACACTGTCTGCACTGGAATCAGCAGCGCTAGAGTCTTTTTCAAATTGTTTATCGTCTTTCATCAAAACCACCTTATGCCGCTTGGCGTAATTAAGCCATCTAATGGCACATCCCAAGGCTGCCGCGCTAATTGCTCAACCACTTGGAAATCATAACACCAGCCAATTTTTAATGGTTTCTTGGCCCCTGACCGATAGATTTTTCCAAGCGTTGTATCATAAAACCCGCCACCCATACCCATACGGTTGCCGTTTATGTCGACCGCCACCAGTGGGCAGATAATGACATCCAATTCGCGCGCCCAAAGTAGACGGCGATGATGGTTTTGCTTCATACCTAACCGATGGATACGCGTCGGTATGTTGAGTAGCTTCGAATGATAAATGGGTACGAAGCGTAGATGTTTATCATCACTGCCATCGCTAGTATGACCAAGTGAGCCGACGACTGGTAAATAAGGTAAATAGCCTAAGCGTTGACACCAGTCTAATATTGGCTGAGTGGGTAGCTCACCAAAGCCATCGTAATATAAGCCAATACGCGCATGTGCTGGTAATCGCTGCTGTAATTTAGCTAGCTGTAAACTGGCAGCTTGCCCTAAATTCCTACGCGCGCCGTCACTTAACTGGCGACGCTGGCGAGTAAATAGTCGTCTGGGCGGGTTGCTGGGTGTTGACCTAGATGATTCGAGGCTTTTTGAGTCAAGATTGTGTGGCTCAGGGTGTATTGATTTAGGGTGCATAGGTATCCCATCCAATGAAGTATTAGATTGATGGTGACAGGTGTTTTTAGGCATTCGCTTTTAGGCATCGCTCAAGGCCATTTGTGAATATTCAACACGCCCTAGTCATGCTATCATAACGCCACTTTACATCGTATTCTCCTTTATGTGCAGCAGCTGTTGCACTTTTTACGAAGCAGTCATAAAACAACAAACCATCAAAGAGGGTAGTTATGTCGACACAGAATCAGGCAACTCGTACCGAAAAAGACACCATGGGCAACGTGGAAGTTCCAGCTGACGCTTATTGGGGTGCGCAAACTCAGCGTAGCCGTGAGAACTTTAAAATCGGTGGTGAAACTTTGCCGCGTCCGATGATTGAAGCAATGGCACTGGTCAAAAAAGCCGCTGCAATCACCAACGCTAGCCTTGAGCGTATCGAAGATGACAAGCGCGATTTAATCGTGCAAGCTGCTGACGAAATCATCAATGGTGGTCTAACGGATCAGTTCCCATTGGTTGTATGGCAGACGGGTTCTGGCACACAGTCAAACATGAACATGAACGAAGTATTGGCTAATCGTGCTAATGAAATCGCTGGTTCTGAGCGCGGCAGCTACACGCCAATTCACCCAAATGACCATGTAAACCATGCACAGTCTACCAACGACAGCTTCCCAACAGCGATTCGTGTGGCTGCTGCTCGTCAAATCAATAGCTTATTAATCCCTGCGGTAAAAGCACTACGCGATACGCTAGCTGCAAAAGCCAAAGAATTCGATAGCATCGTAAAAATTGGTCGTACGCATTTACAAGACGCTACTCCATTAACGTTAGGTCAAGAGTTCAGCGGCTATGTCAGCCAACTTGATCACTCATTGGTACGTATTGATAATGCGTTGCAAGGCCTATATGAATTGCCACTAGGTGGTACTGCAGTTGGTACGGGTCTAAACGCTCATCCTGATTATGCAGTGACCGCTGCTGAGCAATTAGCGACTTTGACTGGCTTGCCATTCGTAACATCACCAAACAAATTCGAAGCACTAGCGGCTCGTGATGCAGAAGTATTTGCCTCAGGCGCACTAAAAACGCTAGCAGCTAGCTTAAACAAAATCGCTAACGATGTACGTTGGTTGGCATCAGGTCCTCGTTGTGGTCTAGGCGAATTGACGATTCCTGAAAATGAGCCAGGCTCTTCTATCATGCCGGGTAAAGTTAACCCAACTCAGTCAGAAGCACTGACGATGGTTGTCGCTCAAGTCATGGGTAACGATGTAACGATCAGCATGGCTGGCGCATCAGGTAACTTTGAACTAAACGTGTATAAGCCAGTTATCGCGTTTAACTTATTGCAATCTATCAAACTATTGGGTGATGGCTGCAACAGCTTCAATGAAAACTGTGCCGTTGGTATCGAGCCAGTAAAAGACAAAATCGATGACTTCTTGCACAACTCATTGATGCTAGTGACTGCATTGAACCGTCATGTAGGTTATGAGAATGCAGCGAAAATCGCTAAAACTGCTTATAAAGAAAACAAAACGTTGAAGCAAGTTGCGGTTGAGCTAGAGCTATTAACTGAAGCTCAGTTTGATGAGTGGGTTATTCCTGCTGATATGGTGAATCCTAAGTAAGCAGCAGACCAAGCAGTAGATCAAGTAGTGACCTGCTACAGCATCAGACTTGCTCAATGTACGCTAAGTACCCTTTGCACTCGTATTTCTGGTAGCAGCGTCATATTTGTGACACTGAGAATTTAGAAATAAAAAAGACAATAACCTAACTCGGAGTAAACAATGATTACCCATGTACCTGATATGACATTTAAAACTCGTGTTCGTGATGACTCTATTGGAGGAGACAACCCGTTCACATGGTATGATCTAACCACAGATGAGTTATTTGCCAATAAAAAAGTGGTTGTGTTTTCTCTACCAGGTGCCTTTACGCCAACTTGTTCGACCAGCCATCTCCCTCGTTATGAAGCGCTTTATAATGAGTTTAAGGCATTAGGTATAGATGAAGTAGTTTGCATTTCTGTCAATGATGCGTTCGTCATGTACCAATGGGGTCTAAAGCAAAACCGTGAAAACGTTTTCTTACTTCCTGATGGTAATGGTGAGTTCACTCGTAAAATGGGCATGCTTGTTGATAAGAGTAATGTTGGATTTGGTATGCGCTCATGGCGTTATTCGATGGTAGTCGACAATAAAGAAGTTAAAAAAGTGTTTAAGGAAGCTGATTTTGGCGACAACTGCCCAATAGACCCATTTGAAGTATCAGATGCAGACACTATGTTAGCGTATTTAAAAAGTAATGCTTAGATTTTATTGAGAAGTTAGAAATAAAAAAGACCTTGTCATGTTATGTGGCAAGGTCTTTTTTTTGATTTAAATCTATGTTGATTTATTTTAGATTTTTTAATAAATCTATGTTGATTTATTATGGATTTAAATATATAGTATCTATAAATCAACGCAGAGGTGTATAAATATGTCAGACATAACAAGTAAGATTATTGAGACCCAGAAAGCAAAGAAAATTAAAAGTGAATTTGTTGCAACTACAGTACGTATTCCAAAAGAACTTCAATTAGCCATCGAAGATCTTGCAGAATATCTGTCAATCTCAAAGCAGGATGTCATGCTTGATTTGATAGAAGAAGGGATTAAGGTTGCAGAAGGTGTTCTTGAGAATAACGAAATTAAAGACTCAATATCTACAAATTTTCATGTCTTAAACACTAATAAAAGACATGATTTAAATGCTCAAAAAGAGATGCTAGGCCAAGGTATAGCGGCTGCGTATTACGGTGATTGGAAACTCGAAATAAACAAAATCCAAAAAAATGACACCGTTTTTCTGTACGAGAATGGCGTAGGTATCGTAGCTTATGGAAAAGGTTCAGGAGAAACACTTGAAAAAGACTATGAAGGTGAAACAAATCAATGTCATTATCAAAAATTAATAGATTTCGTGGTCTTAGAAGCACCAATATCAGCATCGAAAATTAAAAAAATTCTTGATCGTAATGTGGTTTTTCTTCAGACAAGATCCAGCATGCCTGATGGCCAAAAAATCTTAGATGAAATCGCTGTCTAAGATACTTATTGACTTCATATTTTTAACCAAAAACTAAGGATGAGTTATGTTTGTAGATGAAGGTCATAGAATACATAATGTGTACCAAATTACCGGAGAGCAGAAAGACAATATAAAAGCTTTCTTGCAAGGCGGAGTTTATTGCTGGTGTAAGAATAGAAAAGATGAGTGGTTTTCATTAAGAGATTTGATGGGTGGTGACAATTTCCATTGGCAAGGAACGCCCTTAATTGAGCTATATAAAAAGCATAAAGATAAAGAAGACTCTGTAAAATCAGCTGGCATAGATGCAGGTTGGCTACTAAAAGCAGTAATAAATGAAGATGAAAGAGTATTCGAAACTAAAAAAAGTGGGCTAATAAACCACTACCGTTGGATTAAAAAAAATTCTGTTGAAAATATTTTAGAAGTGGATAACTAAAGTATAGTGATTTTAAAATATTTATCTTAAAAGAAATACACTTTTTAGTGCCCCTAGCGCTTCCTGCAATTAGAAGAATTGATAATAATGAAATTTACTACACCAGAATTTAATAAAAATGGGTTTAATTGTCCTTTATGTGGTACTTATGCCCATATGACTTGGGCTAATTTAGTCAATCAAGGTTACCTTACGAAATACCACGAGTCAATTTGTTCATACTGTAATGAAAAAAGTCTTTGGAGGGTAAATGGTTATAGTCAAAGTTCATCTGGACAGAACGTTGCGGAAGCTATACTTTTATTTCCAGATAATGGATTGGCGGCATTGCCTGAGGATGATATGCCCAGTGATGTAAAAGCCGACTATATTGAAGCGGCAAAAATATTTTCAAAGTCACCTCGTGGCTCAGCAGCTCTACTTAGACTAGCGTTGCAGAAGCTATGTAAGCATCTAGGTGAAAATGGTAAAAATATAAATACTGATATTCGTAGTCTTGCTTCTAAAAATATTCTACCTCCTATGGTTGTTAAAGTAGCTGATACGGTACGAATTACAGGAAATAATGCTGTTCATCCAGGAACAATGACAGACGAAGACTTTGACCAGGTAGCTTCCAAAATGTTTGATCTCCTTAATTTCATAGTAAAAAAAGGAATTTCAGAACCAAAAGAACTAGACGCTTTGTATCAACTCACTCCAGAAGGTCCGAGGAAATCTGCAGAAGATAAAGATGCTAAATCCAAAGTTAGTAATCTTTAACTACATATTTAAAAGGATTTTCTAGATTAGGCTGCGTCCCACATACCAGTTTCAAGAAATAGCTATATTATCGGTGCGCTAGGCACACCTTACAATTAAAGTTGTCATAAAAAAAGACCTTACCACATCACGCGGTAAGGTCTTTTTTATATCAAACTTCTAAGCTTTATTAAAACTTATAAAGCAAACCAAGTGTCGTCGCTGCTTCAGTACGTGAGTCAACCATTGGGCTATCGTATTGCTCATTTGGGACATAGCTCACGCTTTGATTGGCAAATCCTGCCCAACGATCATTGAAGTCATAGTTGGCACTGATATTAATATATGGGTTCACACTCGAATTAGATTTATAAGCGTCAACGCCTGTTTCCGCTGATTCTTCATCACTGACGCCATAATAGTATTCATTGTAGTCAGCATCATGATACTCAAAGCCAATGCTTGGATAGACCGTCAGCTTGCCTTTAGTGATTCTAGCAAGATACGTCAAGCGAGCCGTGTTGCCGCCACTACGATCTAACACATCAGTCCCTATCTGAGCACGGATGCCGCCAACAGACGTACGACGCTGATAGCTCAGACCTGCTTCTGCTGATGATTTGCGTTCATCCAAACCTTGAAGCGCACCATTGGCATCATCAGGATCAAACTCAGAACCAGCGAGTTTGGCATAGGCAGACAACTGGTTGACACCATCATTGATCGCGTAGACACCCGCTTGCGCGCCGCGTATATAAAATCTGTTATTGTCATAAAATGCACCTGGTAACACATTTACCTCGGTATCGTCTTCCAGATCATAAGCTGATTTGACCGCCATGACGTTGACGCCGACGCTGAGTACGGCATCTTTGTCAGTCGGTAAGTTGTCATTAAAAATCGCAGCGTTAGACAGGCTAGCCACACTGAATAGCGCAGTAGCGGTTAACGCATTGAACATAGTACGCGTAGAGATATGAGGTAGCGCTGCAAGTGTAAACATAAGAGAATCTCGTAAAGGAGTGGTCGTCATAAGGTAAAACAATTAGATAGCAATAAGCGAGTAGAGAAAACCAAACTAAGAAGCCGTTGAGCCATGATAGATAAGTATGGGCGTTTACTCAATAGCTTTTAATACTTGTAATATCTGATAGTGAATATCTTGCCACCACCAGACAAAGCCAATACTGATCAATAACATCGCTAGCCATGGCAATAACTGCCAGATAAAGGAGGGTTTGATAGGTGTTTTTGGTGTGATGCTGTTGGCATGAGTAGTGTTGATATCTGACCCTGCATCCGTTCCAGTGCTGCTTTGAGCATAAGTATCATCGCTACGTGAATCGGTCGTATCTAAATCAGTAGCCTGATGAGCTGAGTAACTATCAAGGCTAGGCGGTTGATTGATGTAGGTCGTTTGATAACGGTGTGAATTTTGGTTTTGATAGATAGCTGCGTTTTGTAGTGCGACAGCCAAACGCTGACGGTAAGCAATAGCGAAGGCCAGTGCAATGACCAGTCCGGTAATAGCACCACCGATATGACCCGCATTATCAATACCCGGTACAGCAAAACCATAAACCAAGTTGATGCCCATAATAAATATCAGACTTTTGAGATTCAGCACCATACCATTTACTGATATTTTAAACAGTGCAGCGATTAGTAATGCTGCGCCAATACCCATAATACCGCCTGATGCACCAGCTGATAGTCCAGGCTGTCCCGTGCCATCCAAAATACTTTGCCACGTCACATAGCTGTTGAGCAAGTTACCACCGATTGCCGCCAGCAAAAATAACGCCAAAAACTTGGCTGAGCCAAACATCGGCTCGGCAATCTGCCCAAAGAAATACATAGCAAAGCCATTAAACAATAAGTGCATCAAACCAATATGCAAAAACGCACTACTGACCAGCCGCCATGGTTGGTCTTGCATCGTGTAAGGCAATGCATTCGCGCCCCATTTGAGCAGTGCTTCAGTGGAGGGGTTATTGGCATCGACACCTGTCAGCACCTGCATAATAAATAGGCCAATAAAACTGGCTAGTAGCAGGGTTGTGACGGGTGCTGTTTTGAATAATTGTTGAATGGTCATAAAAGCGAGATATCATCAGAATGTTGTATATATAGTATAAAGGGTATGGTCAGATAATGTTATGTATCTGCCCACATCATTCCCGCTGCAGTTGGGATGATGGCGACTGGCATCTTGATGGACTCACCAATCATTTGTGTGGCAAGACTGACACCGTCCCCAGTTTATAAAAGATTGACTATAATAGAACGTCTTTATGATAAGCCTAATGCTATTATCCGAGCAGTTGCTGCAAATCCATAACCGAAAACGGATAGTTTAATCGCTTTGATGGCGTCAAAATCACAGGGATAGTCGTGGCAAACTCCATCATGAGTGCCTCATCAAAGTCTGCAATATCGAGATTTTGGTAACCAATCGGCTGTACCGCCTGAAACTGATTAATTATTTGCTCAGCGATATCACATAAATGACAGCCCGATGTACCCAATAACCACCATTGATTGCTCTTATCAGCGGTGCCGAGGCTCGGATTTTCTGCAATAACACGCGCTCGTAACACTTCTATATTATCATCGTGCATGGTTAGTCTCTTATCTTCTTACTGATTGCAAAGCGCTGGTTGTTAGGGCGTGTCTTCATTTCAAAAATGGTGATAAAAATGAGATAAATTGCCGCCAAACCAGAAAAATAGCGCAGATAATATCGGGATATTAGCCAGCTATTTGACGATGTTTGGCAAGATTTAGCCATTTTTAGCCCATTTAGATGACTATCGAGTGAATTGAAGACACGCCCTAGTACGCGCTTATCTAAAGTGTAAAATACCTCAAGGGTCATTACATCATAAAGAAGTGGGGTAAATAATGACAGCGATTGTGAGATTAGGTAAGATGACCTGCTATTAATGACTAATGATGGTTTGCTAATGACAGGCTTATAACTATGGGTTTGTCACTGCTGTTTTTTGGCCCATTTATAGTTTACGGTTCAGACTGAGGCCACGCCCTCGTTATTAGGGTCTGTTGAACATTCAAATATGGTGCTGGCAGTCACTATTTTTTAGACAATATGCAGTGAAATTTTTGACGCCTAGTGATTCTAGGTTAAACAATTTCGCCATATATTGGCAGAAAATAGTACTGCCCTGAAAGGCTGATGCTAAAATCACCCCAAACGTTGTTGCAATCCTAGTTAAGGTCTCGACATTATCGTCGGCTTGCGCCTAATTTGGTGCAATTTTAGCAATCAGCAGCCCTAATATTTGAATGTTCAACAGACCCTAATAGATTAGCTTATTATTTTTTTAACCACTCGGATATCGCGCATGGCAAGTTTTGGCACATTCATCAAACGACTGTTATTGGCAATTATGCTATTGGTCGTTGCATTCCATATTTTGGTCGTTGGGTTACTATTAATTTGGAAAACGCAGCCAATTAATAACAGCATGTTTATGTTGACGCATCGCCTAACGGGCGGCACGGTCACTCAGACGTGGGCTGAGTATGATGCGATCGCCAAGTCTGCCAAGCAAGCGGCGATTGTAAGTGAAGATTCAACATTTAGTCAGCACAGTGGTTTCGATTTTAAAGGCATTAAAGCGGCACAAAAGAAAAACGAAGAGACAGGTAAGATGTCAGCTGGCGGCTCAACAATTACTCAGCAACTGGCAAAAAATTTGTTCTTAACCTCACATCGCTCTTATGTCCGTAAAGGCGAAGAGGCTGTTATCACTGTGCTGATTGAAACACTGTGGGACAAGCCGCGTATCTTGACTGCTTACCTTAATGTGGCAGAGTTTGGCAATGGTATCTATGGTATCGACGCGGCAGCGCACCATTATTTTGATAAGTCGGCGGCCAATCTCAACCGTGATGAGTCAGCGTTGCTTATCTCTATGTTAACCAACCCAAAATATTACGAAGACAATCAAGGTGATAAACGCTTACGTAACAAGCAACGTATTATCAAAAAGCGCATGAAAAACGCCGTATTGCCACAAGCATCTTCGTAAAGATAAATCATTAGGGCTAGGTTAGGTTATAGGATCGGATGTTGTAGGCTCGGCTATTTCGAATAAGACTAGGGCGTGTCCTCAATTCAATCGATAGTCATCTAAATGGGTTAAAAATGGCTAAATCTTGCCAGACAGCGTCAAATAGCTGGCTAATATCCCGATATTATCTGCGCTATTTTTCTTGTTTGGCGGCAATTTATCTCATTTTTATCGCCATTTTTGAAATGAAGACACGCCCTAGGATATACCCTAATAAAGACAGAACTATAAAAGATGATGGCGTATCGATAACGCAAAAGGAGTAGTGACGTGGTAGAGATGACTAACAATCAGGGCAGCGGTGATGTTAACGATATAATTGACGTTAATAATGTGAACGAGGGTGCTAATGAAACCCTTGATAAAGGTATCAGTGTAGGTAGTAACCAAAATGACTTGGCTGAAATCGAATGGCAACGCTCAGAAGATGGCAGCTATTCACCCAGCAGTTATATCAATCGTGATTTGTCTTTATTACAGTTCCATCTGCGTGTCTTGGCACAGGCATCCAGTCCACGCCATCCATTGCTTGAGCGCTTATTTTTCTTGATTATATTTTCATCTAACCTCGATGAGTTTTTTGAGATTCGGGTCGCTGGTATCATGCAAAAGCTTAATATCGGTGATGTATCGACCAGTGCTCATGGCATGCGCCCTAGCGAAGTGCTGAACGAGATATCTATTATCACTCATGCCGCAATCAGTGAGCAGTATCGTATTCTCAATGAAGATATCTTGCCAGCGCTCGCGCTCGAAGATATTCGCTATCTCAAACGTGATGAGCTAAACGCTGAGCAGTCTGCATGGATGAAGCGCTATTTTACGGAGCAAGTCGTACCCGTATTGACGCCGATTAGTATTGATCCGGCGCATCCGTTCCCGCGTCTTGTAAATAAAAGCTTAAACTTTATCGCTACCTTGGAAGGTAAAGACGCCTTTGGACGTGATATCAACTTAGCGATTGTGCCTGCGCCGCGTAGTCTGCCACGCGTAATTCGCTTGCCTGATGAGCTGACTGGTGGCAAAGAGCATCATGTGATGCTATCCGCTATCATTCATGAGCATATCGGTGAGCTATTCCCTGGAATGAGTGTGACAGGCTGTCACCAATTTAGACTGACACGTAATGCCGATTTAGATTTGGCTGATGATGTCGAAGACATTGCCAAGGCACTAGAAGGTGAGCTTGAAAACCGCCGCTTTGGTGATAAAGTACGTCTTGAGGTCACAACCGATTGTCCAACGCACATCAGTGAGTATCTGCTCAATGAGTTTGAGCTGCATGACAATCAGCTATACCGTGTCAATGGCCCAGTGAATCTAACGCGCTTGCTGTTTGACTTTAATATTCCTGCGCTGCGTTATCAGCCGTTTACCCATGTCGTGCCAAAAGCATTTCGCCGTGAAATGGACAAATCCGATAAATCGACCAGTATGTTCGCTGCCATGCGTAAAAGTGATGTGTTGGTTCATCATCCTTTTCATGCGTTCTCACCGATTATCAATGTACTTTGGCAGGCAGCCAGTGATCCCAAAGTATTGGCGATTAAGCAAACACTATATCGCTCAGGCACCAATTCAGAAATCGTCAAGGCGCTTGCCGCCGCCGCTCGCAATGGCAAAGAAGTCACTGCCGTCATCGAGCTACGTGCGCGTTTTGATGAGGCGTCTAATATCGCAGTCGCCAACTATTTACAAGAAGCAGGCGCGGTCGTGGTCTACGGTATCGTTGGTTATAAAACCCATGCCAAGCTCATGCTAATCGTACGCCGCGAGGACGACCGAATCCGCCGTTATGTCCATCTAGGCACTGGTAACTATCATGCGGCCAATGCCAAGGTTTACACCGACTATGGTCTGTTTAGCGCCGACCCTGATATTTCAGAAGATGTTCACAAGATTTTCCAAGAGTTAACCGGCATGGGCAAACCTGCCAACCTCAAAAAACTGCTACATGCCCCGTTTACGCTGCATGAAAAACTAATGAGCTTTATCGATGATGAAATCGCTCATGCCAAAGCTGGCAAGCGCGCGCATATTATTATCAAAACCAATGCGCTGACCGAGCGTCGACTCATTGATAAGTTATATGATGCCTCACAAGCAGGCGTCAAGATTGAGCTGATTTTGCGTTCCATGTGTTGTCTACGTCCGCAAGTGAGAGGGCTGTCTGAAAATATTACGGTACGCTCCGTTATCGGTCGATTTTTGGAGCATACGCGCGTTTATTATTTCTATAATAATGGCGATGAGCGCTTGTACTGCGGTAGTGCAGACTGGATGGATCGTAACCTGTTCCATCGTGTAGAAGTAGCATTCCCAATTGAGAACAAAAAGCTGTTTAAGCAGATTTACCAAGATGGTTTGATTAACTACTTACAGGATAATATGCAAGCATGGACACTCGATGGTACTGGTGTTTGGCAGCAGCTACAGCCCGCAGCAGGCGAGGAGCCACATGTCGCACAAGAGCATTTATTAAAAACGATTAATCGTGTGGAAGAATCTAGCTAATTTGTAAAAGTACCTTTAGCCGATAATCAGCTATTCGATTATCTATCTGACCAAGCACTGGTAAATACTGGTGCTTGGTTTTTTTGTGCTAACCAATTGCAACGGTTACAAACTGAATTGCAACCTCACAATTATTCACATATTGATACGGCAGTACACTGGTGCATTGCCCAAGGTCATACCTATAATTAATATCAATTCCGACGCTGTTTGATAAGTATTAATTGTTCATTTAGCCATTTTTAACCCAGTTAGATGACTATCGTTTGAATTGAGGACATGCCCCAACCCAATTATAAAAATAGGAAATAAATCATGAGTGCTACTAATACTGACAATTCTGATATCAAGCAAGCTGCAGAACAAGTAAACAGTCAGGAAATCGAGAAGAATCTAAAAGAGAATAAGAAAGTCGACGCTCCTGAACCGTTAAATGAAGAAGAGCAAACGCCTTTTATCAATGATGACTTACGTACCGATAAGTAGGGTCTGTTGAACATTAGAATATCGACCTAATAGGCAATAATAACCAATAATAAAGCGAGGGACGCGCCATGACTATGCAAGAACCAGTAGCAACAGAAACAGAGGAAAAAGTAATCGTAGATGACCCTGCTGCTAACGTATTAAAAAACCCTAAAGACAGCTATGCAGGACGTAAGCATGAGCCTGAAATAGATGGCCCTGAGCAAGACTCACAAGAAACGGACGAGGTTTATGCTGATCCACGTAAGGAAGAGAACCTTCCAGCGGGTGGCAAAAACGCAGCAGAATTGAGTGCCTATGACTTGAGCCAAAAAGGTAACGAGTAGAGGGCTACGGATGACAGCGGGCTAACCAAATCGACAAAATAATAAATATAAAACGAGGATATGACAATGCAAGCCAAAGACTCAGCAATAGATAATGTAAAGGTGCTAGGATCTAACGATCATAATGCAATTGAAAAAAATACCACTGAGAACAAAGGAACGGATACTTTTGATGAGTCAGTTGTCGACTCAGAACATGTAAACGACAATGACAATCCAGCACGCCAACCTGATCGCCGTGATCAGGAAGGAAGCACTGCATTTGATGACAATATCAATGAAGACACTGTCGGTAGTACCGCGCCAAAGAGTGAAGGTATTAATGATTTAAATCGTTATGCCGACATTGATAATGCGCAAACTCGTGTCTTAAATCCTGATGAAAAAGATTAGATAGGTTTAAATTTCGACAGATCTATAGTGTTTCTTGGGTTAGACGAGTAATTATCATAGTAGGGAGTATTAATGAATAACTCACATAACGAAAGCGTCAATAACGATCATAGCTTAAAAGATGCAGATGATAATAATGGTATTGTTCCTGACGATGCATTACAAAAGGCAAATCCAGCCGCAGCAGAAAAGGCTACGGAAGATCATGATCCGCACAATGTCGCTAAAAGTAATAAACAGTATGACAGTCCATTGATGGAAGATGACAAGTAAGATTTCAAGATATCGATAGCTATTATCATTTATACATCAACTATGCAGGTGTACCACTATGAAAACGTAGCTCAGCATCTGGGCTACTGATTAATTCAGCTTCTACTTCTTTAAAGAACGCGACTCGCTCGTCTATATTCTCATCTGATAATGATTGAGCGAGCGCAAGATAATCTTCGAAATGACGACTCTCTGACTTGAGTAGATAACGATAATATTTTGCTAAACGCTCATCATCGATGACTTCGGCCAACGCGGCAAAACGTTCACAAGAGCGTGCTTCAATAAATGCCCCGATTATCAATACATCGACCATCGCTGCTGGCTCGTAAGTGCGTTTGTGCTTCAACATACCCTTAGCATAGCGCCCAGCACTCAGATATTTCCATTCCTGACCACGCTCATTCATGATGCCCAGTACTTGTTCGTAGTGCAGCATCTCTTCGCGTATCAACTGTGCCAGTTTACGCTGTAAGTCATACGAGAACTCATAACGAAATATCAAATTCATCGCAGTGCCAGCGGCCTTTTTTTCGCAGTTGGCATGATCTTGAATGATCAATGGCAAGTTTTCAATGGCAGCATTTACCCAGGCTTGCGTGGTTCGAGCACCTAGAAAGTCATAAACAGGGGACAGGTCTACCTTTATAGGAGTACGTAGGTGTGTGATATCGACGCTATCTTCTTCGGTTGGCTCTGCTTCAACACACTCATTCACACTATTGCTTTCAGTGTGAATGACAGTTTCTGCGATAGCTTTTTTCTCAATGTTATCGCTATCTATAGTGTTTGTGGTTGATGGCAATGTTGCGAGGTCTTGTTGATTGATAGTCATAGTTTAAGAGTGCTTTATTTATGAATGATGATACGAGTGATTATATCGTTAGTCTGGCATAGATACGATGATAAATAACGGTAAAGCATAACTGGGCGTAGTAAAGTTTAGTGATACCACACTTACCGTAGGCTAGTTGCTAAACCACAATTAGTACCGTTAGGGCAGGTGGCTTATAGACTATCATTATCAAACAACCTAAGTATTTATTTATTAAATGGTGTTTCCTTGTTTATTTTATTATTTGATAGTAGGATGATATTTTGCACTTTAAGCATTTCGTCTTACTTTTATGATTGGCTATTAATAGGCGCCCTTTTATTAGGGCGTGTCCTCAATTCAAACGAGTGTCCTCTAAATGGGCTAAAAACAGCTAAATTTTGCCAAACATCGTCA
>NZ_JASDDJ010000059.1 GCF_030407455.1 Psychrobacter sp. 5A.1 | reverse complement strand
CGTCAAATAGCTGGCTAATATCCCGATATTATCTGCGCTATTTTTCTTGTTTGACGGCAATTTATCTCATTTTTATCACCATTTCTGAAATGAAGACACGCCCTAGGAAGTTAATACAATGACGTATAAAAATGTAACTGTCGCTGGAAGCGGCATCCTAGGCTATCAGATTGCTTTTCAAGCCGCGTTTCATGGTTTTAATGTCAGTGTCTATGACATCAATGATGAGGTTTTAGAAAAAGCAAAGGCAAAATTTCAATTGATGTGCAAAGCTTTTCGAAAGGATTTGAAGGTAACTCAAGAGCAGCTGGACATGGCCTTTGACAATCTTAGCTACACCTCAGACTTAGCAGAAGCGGTCAAAGATGCTGACCTAATGATTGAAGCCATTCCCGAGATTCCTGACATTAAAATCGAATTTTATGAAATGACTGTCATTTCAGTGACGACAAACTCATCGACCATCCCATCTGTTACTTGTACATAATTTTGGAAATGCGGGCTTTGTACATGTTGCTGAAGACACTCGTTGTTTTCCCAAATCTCATAAACAACGAAACCGTTACTATTTGCATTTTCTTGATGTAAGTCATATTGGATACAACCTTGATCATCTTGTGATGCTGCTGTCAGTTTAAGCAGCTCAGTTTTAACTTGTTCAACGTGCTCAGGTTTGGCTTTGATAGTGGCGACGATGGTAAGTGGTTTGTTTGCTTGCGTGCTCATCTATTTATCCTATGTTTATTATTATCATTGATTTAAATAGGTCCAATGTGTCTGCTAAAAGCGTCACATTGGACCTGTTAATCTAAATGGCGTTATGCGTTATGCAGACCAGCCTTCTAATACAATCTTGCCATGCGCTTGCTGTTTTTCTAGCATTTGGTGCGCACTACGTAGGTGCTCAGCGGTGATAGCCCCAAGATTGTGAGCGACCGTGGTTTTGATCTCGCCTGCATCAATCAATTTTGCCACTGCATTTAATAAATGATGCTGTTCAATCATGTCTGGCGTATTGAACATTGAGCGTGCAAACATAAACTCCCAATGCAGGCTTAAGCTCTTGGTTTTAAGAGGATTGGCATCTAATGATTTTGGATCATCAATCAGTCCAAGCTTACCCTGCGGCTTTAAGCATTTAATGATTTCTTCATAATGATCTTCAGTATTATTGAGACTCACCACATAGTCTACTTCAGCAATACCTGTTTTTTGTAGTTCATCAGACAATGGGTTGCGGTGATTGATGACATGATCAGCACCCAAATCTTTGAGCCACTGAACGCTCTCATCTCTTGAAGCCGTACCAATAATCGTGGCAGACGTTCTTGTCTTTAATAACTGAGTTAAGATAGATCCAACACCGCCCGCTGCGCCAATGACCAATACTGAGACGTTATTAGCATCCTCGCTACTACCGCTGTCATTCGCTGCGCTATCAGAGACAGGCACTTGTAAACGGTCGAACAACATCTCCCAAGCCGTAATCGTTGTGAGTGGTAATGCCGCTGCCTCAGCGAAAGATAAAGAGGCTGGCATGTGTCCAACGATACGCTCATCGACCAACTGATATTCAGCATTGCTGCCTGAACGGGTCAAATCTCCAGCATAATAGACGTTGTCGCCTACCAAGAATAAACTAACGTCTTCACCGACAGCCGTCACAGTACCGGCAGCATCCCAACCAATAACAGCATACTCACCCTCTGCGGCAGGTCGCCCTTCACGGATTTTGTAATCTACTGGATTAACTGATATGGCTTTTACTTCTACGAGAATATCGCGGCCTGAAGCAATTGGCTTATCAAGGGTAATGTCTTGTAGCGACTGTTCATTATCGATAGGTAGGTTGTTTTGATAACCAATGGCTTTGATAGTTTGCATAATATTGTGTCCTGTTTTTAATGAGAAAGTTTTTAATAATAAAATTTGAAAATATAGTTATTTGAAAATATAGTTATTTGAAAATATAGTTAGTAATGGTTCAATTGTTTGAAATTTATTGATGCTGCTAAATGTAAGTCTTATGCATCTTATGCAAAAACTGACTGCAATACTGTCTGAGTCTGCTGCTCAAGATCTGCAATGGCTGCTTGGTTTAGAGCATCAGCATGTGGTCGACCAAACGACCCTCTTGCATCGCCATGTGCGCCATCTGTTATATCGTTATCAAAGTATTTACCAGTATCGTTAGCGAACTCATCCGAGATGGCCAATGCAGTTAGGATATTTGCGCCCTTGTCTGCTGATGACCAATGCTGACCATACGCCTCGTTGGCCATTTTTGTGTTCAGCAGCGAGCCTGGATTGACGGCAATAACATTGATATCGTTGCTAGCGACGGTGTCAGCTAATGCCATACTCCACATCGTGAGTGCCAGCTTACTTTGGGCATAAGCATCCTTATCATCGAGGCGGGTCTGGCCTGCAAGTGCTTGATAAGATATTGACGCTTGCGCAGCTGAGCTTAAGTTCACGATACGCGCTTTATCAGACTGCTTTAGCAAAGGTAATAAAGCATTGGTCAGCTCATAAGGCGCTAGATAATTGACTACGAAACGTACATCCAAACCGTCTTTAGTCAATGCTGATGCCGTGGTATAAATCCCTGCGTTATTTATGAGCACATCGAGCTTTGGCAGTTTTTCATTGACGTCTGCTGCCATCTTTAGCACATCCGTTAAATCAGAAAAATCAGCCACAAACCCATCAATATTATCTACTGCTGCGCCTGTCGCGACTGCTTGAACTTCTGCAATGACGCTAGCAAGTTTGTCAACATCGCGGCCATGCAGGTACACTTGGTGCCCAGCTTCTGCCAGTTTTAGCGCTGCCAATTTGCCAATGCCATCTGTGCTGCCAGTGATTAAAATCGTTTTAGTTGTAGTTGTATTCAGAGTCATAAACCGCCCTTATTATTTGTTTGAATTATTGTTTCAGTTTTGGATACCTGTTCTATTTTATCCGTCGTGATAGCGTCCATTGTAATGAAAGTGTTGTGATTCAAACAGTAGCCATCCGCTAAAACACTTTCAATATAATTTTGAAAATAGATTGTTTTTAAGGGGTTACTTAGCTCATTATCTAAGCAGTTGTTTGTTATATTTGAGACAATAAAACCGTCAACCCAACCGTCCTGTTTAGTCTGATGCTTCTCAAACTAGGGCCTGTCCTCCATTAGCGTATCTCAATAGGATAAAATGATGAAAAACTTACAGGATTTGCGTATTGTTCATCCGCTCGACGCGCAAGCTCCGCCTTACTAACCAGGGTGAGCAGTTTTTGCAGCACTGTAAGGATGCACTGGGCATCTTGGACAATGCCTATGCGGAACTACAAAATAATGATGCTGAGCTAACTGGTACAATAAGGATGTCAGCGCCCTCGGACTTAGGGCGCAACTGCGTTTTGCGTTGGCTGGATGACTTTATGCAGACGCATCCTACAGTCGATTTGCATCTACACGTCTCTGATGGTCATGTAGATTTATACGGGCAGCAGATTGATTTGGCTCTGCGTTATGGCAGCCCAAAAGACTCTTCACTCATTGCACTGCCCATCGTTTTGGACAATCGACCTATGCTGTGTGCCTCGCCTGCGTACCTAGAGAAGTTTGGTGAACCTAAGACACCGCAATCATTGGCTGAACACAATTGTCTGTGTCTGGGACACAATGACAAATACTTTAGCCAATGGACGTTTGAACGCTCGGGCAAACAAGCGAGCGTCGCTGTATCGGGCAATCGACGCAGCAAAGATGGTGACGTGGTCAGGCGTTGGGCAATAATGGGACATGGTCTTGCACTAAAATCTCGTTTGGACATTATTTCTGATATAAAAGAAGGGCGGCTCATTGAAATTAAATTAGGGGACTGGCAAGTTGCCCCCTACCCACTGTATTTGATCTGTCCTGAACGACGATTGATTGACCCACTGTTCAATGCCGTAAAGGAATATTTAATCGACTGCGTGCAAAATGTTTTGGCTTGAATAGCGTTCAACCTTAAACAAAATACAGTCGATCCCTCTTAAAGAGCGTACGGTTCTACTGGGATAAATATTGTGCAGCCTCTGTCATGCTTGCGAGCAGCCAATGAGAAAACTTATAACCATCAGCACATAGTAAAACCTAGGGCGTGTCCTCAATTCAAACGAGTGTCCTCTAAATGGGCTAAAAACAGCTAAATTTTGCCAAACATCGTCAAATAGTTGGTCAATATCTCGATATTATCTGCACTATTTTCCTCGTTTGACGGCAATCTATCTCATTTTTATCACCATTTTTAAAATGAGGACACGCCCTAGTAGCAAGACGATAATCGTATGTATCACTTTTATGTTGGATTGACGTCACCTTCCAATACGCCAGCCTCTAAATTTGGCAAAAAAACGGTTTATTTTGTCAGAAAAGTTCAACGTCTCTGATTCTGGCACTGCTTCAACATGATGGCGAGCTGCCAATATCGGCTGCTGTACCAATCTTTCGTGATGATCAAACGCGCGATCAAGACTGATACTCATCATAGAAAAATTGGTCGGTCGTGGTAGGCAGCGATATACCTGACCTTTATTAATCAAATCAATTACCATATGTGCATCTTTGAACTCGGTCAACATGAGCACCATCAGATCAGGCTGAATATTTTTTAGCGCATAAACAATGGGAGTGATATTTTCTTTATTGAGCGTCGAATCCGTGATAGTGACGCCAAAGCGTTTTTTTTGTAATAAGCTTGCAGCCTGCTCAATATTGCTTGCCCAGCTCACGGTATAAGCACTCTTAAAATGACTTTTTATTTGCTGATAGACACTCTCATCATCATCTAACACCAATATACTACGCTTGCTATCAATGCTGGCATGAATACGGTTTTTAGTATCATGATTTTCAGTGGCATTTTGGGTGATTTCTTGGGTTTTCTGAGCAATCTCTGTGGCTTTATTAACGGTTTTTTTGAGTTCATCATTTTGCCAAGGCTTTGTGATATAGCGATAAATCTCGCCTTCATTCACAGAATCAATCACCGCATTCAGATCTGCATACCCCGTCAATAAGATACGAATAGTATTCGGGGATGCCGCCTTGATATCACGCAACACTTCTGTACCTTGCTTATCTGGCATGCGTTGATCGCTGACGACCACTTGTACCTCATTCGCGCTGATATATTCCATCAGCTCAGTGGCATCGGTGGTGGTGAATACATCGTGTGACTGTCGAAAGTGCATTTTCAAACTGCGTAAAATGCGTGGTTCATCATCGATAAAGGCAATTTTTGGTTTTTGCATGACGCTCTCTTTAAATAAGTAGTTGGAAGTCTCTCAACTTTCAAATAAGGCCTGCGAAGGTTTGGTTTTATGAGCGATAGACTGTATCGGCAGCAGGATGGTAAACGTCGTGCCCGCGCCAACGATTGAGCTGACCTCGATGCGACCGCTATGTTGTTCGATAATTTGTGCGGTGATAGCCAATCCCAATCCTGTGCCATCACCGGCTTTTTTGGTGGTAAAAAACGGCTCAAAGATCTGCGTTAAAATACTCTCTTTGATACCAGCACCATTATCTGTAATGCTAATTACCACGTCTTGTTGCGACTCATCAACAGACGAGAGGATCTGTAATGTCCCTTTATGATCCATTGGCATGGCTTGGGCGGCATTATTAAATAGATTGAGTAACACTTGGTTGATTTGCGAAGGATTGCATTGAATCAATGGTAGCTCAGCCAGACTGGTGCTGACATCTAGGGTTTTTAGGTTATTACGTGCCAT
Source organism: Psychrobacter sp. 5A.1 (assembly GCF_030407455.1). Lineage (GTDB taxonomy): Bacteria > Pseudomonadota > Gammaproteobacteria > Pseudomonadales > Moraxellaceae > Psychrobacter. Next base: position 14,488 of record NZ_JASDDJ010000059.1, on the reverse strand, counting down.
CACCAAAGACGTGTTGATACAGTCATTGATATCGACCTCTTTTACCTTGGATTCGTCAATTCGAGAGAAATCACGCAAACTCACGACCAACTCCGCAATCTGATCGACGCCATACAGACCGTCTTTGATCAAATCTGCCAAATCTTCACTGATTTCATCGTCTTTAATTGCCTCGCAGCACTGCAAGGTCTCCTCTATCAATTGAGTCACTTGCGCTTGATCAGGCTCTGGTTCTTTTAACGCATGCAATAATTGATCGGTGTGCTGTATCAGCTCATCAAAACGCATAAGGTTATCACCGACCAGCTCCATATTACTACGCACGTAGCCCAAAGGCGTATTGACCTCGTGCGCCACGCCTGCCACCATCTGACCGAGTGTGGCCATTTTTTCGGAGCGCACCAGATGCACTTGTGAGGCTTTCAATTCGTCCATGGCTTGCTGCAGGTCTTTCGTACGGGCGGTCACTTGGTTTTCGAGATGGACATTTATTTCAGCAAGCGCGCCTTCGTTTTCGACGACACGATCAATCAGTTGATTGGTCTGCTCGCTGATGACTTGGATTTCACTGACATTTGAGTGTGGCAATTTATGCGCGCTTAATTTTTGATATTGTTTTTGCTCAATCAATGTGCCCATATCAGCCACGGCCAGTGCCATGTGCTTCAATGGACGCGTAAAGTAGCGACGAAACACCCATGCAGTCAGTAATAAAATCGGAATAAAACCCAATAGCATGGCTTGAATCAGCTGGTTTGACAGTGCATTTGCCACGCTCATCATGTCATTATCAGGCTTGACGATGACCATCTTCCAATACGTAAATGGCATCCGAAACACAAAAGCGGTGGCCGACTGCTGCAACACAAAATCATTGGGCACAGCGATGGTATCGACCAAATGACTGTCGACCAAGTTAAACGTCTGATCGATGTTCAACAGCAATAATGCGGAGAGTAATTGGGATTCTTGTTCGCTGACTTTGTCCAAATTGGTCGTGCTTAAGATACTACGGGCGGCGAGCGTGAAACGGCCTTCATCTTTGGCAGTCGCTTCATCGATCAGTGTGCGATTGATACTATCTAGGCGATCAGCAATAGGTGCAAAGCTAGGGTTTTTCTTGGCCAATTGATGTGCGGTTACCATTTCGCCCTGAGGATTATCTTCCGTCACTTGAGTGACCATCGACTGATCAGGAAAGGTCAAAAACCGATTGTCCAAGTCTACCAAGAAGACGTATCCACCTACCTTATCTTGCCATTTTTTCATGGCATCATCGAGATTATCCAATAACAGATTAAAACTCACCACGCCATCAAAAGCTTGATTACGACTGTCATATAATGACTTGGCACAAGTCATCATCGGCTGATTGCTCACGGGATCCACATACGCACGGCTCCAGACACAGTGGTCATGACGCGCATACATCGCTGGAATGTACCACCAATCTCGATAATAGGGATTGGGCGTTTGGCTCACTTGATTATAACGTTCTGATGGTTGCATGTTGCCTGCCTCATCACGCGCCCACACAAACGACTGACGCTCTCGACCTTGCTCATACATATTGGGGTCAAACCATACGCCGCCGCCCACGATTCGCAGGTCCGTCTGCTGCATGAGATTGCCAAAGGTTTCTTTATAAAGGGCGTCTTCTTTTGGCAAGCCACCAGCCATCGTACTGGTCGCCTTTGCCAATCCATCGACATGGCTGATACTCGCCATGATGCTGTTGATCGCTTCATTACCCGTTTCAACCACTGTTTCTGAAGTCATCTCTAGTAGGCGCGGCTTCGCTTGGGTTTCAATAACCCAGTACACCATCAGAATAATCAATGAAAAAGCCAATGCCAAAATAATCAGCATGCGCGTGGAAATACTACCAAGCCGATTAGCCATACTCATAAACAAACCTTGTATTGATGCGCCTACTGTTATCAATGACTCATTTAATAAGTCAAGACACCAGCCATACGCAGCCACCATTCATAATGAGCTCAAGGATACGATGCGGTTATGACAATATGATGACAAAAGTCGTGTTTTTAGGGTTTGTCCTCATTTTAAACATAACAAAAAAAAATGCGCCAAATTGCTGTCAAACAAAAAAACAGCGCAGACAATACCATAAGCATTTTGATTACTATTCATCATTCATCCCTGATTAATTTATTTAGTGATAAGTTAAGGTTTATCATTGACGACATCTTTTGCCTGTAGACTATAATTTTATAACAGCGCTTAGAAGTTTGTCGTGCACACGACAATTCCTCAATAAATGAGAGATAAATACGTTTAAATATTCATAGTAGAGGTATGAATTAGCCCTTAATCTATATTCAATAAACCGATTTCAGCTTGCCGGAATATTGGTATTCTGTGAAAATACGGAGGTTCTGTAGAAATAAAATAGGGAAATACGAAATGACATTCTCGAAGTCAGTAACCTATTTGCAGACTCGCTAAAGGAATAGACCTCCGCTAATTCTAACAAAACGGACAAGTAATATAATCATGAAAAAATCAGCGCAAACACTTTTTAGCCGAGTTGGTCTGACTGCTGTCATTGCCGCCTCATTGATATCTGGACAAGTACAAGCAGCAGACAGCGACAGTCATCTGAAAAGCACAGTAGATGCACAAGCCAAGTCGCTAATGAAAGCACATGATATTCCAGGTATGGCGTTTGGTATTATTGTCGATGGAAAGTCGTCTTTTTATAACTACGGTTTGGCTGACAAACAATCTGGCAAGGCTGTTTCAGAAAACACTATCTTTGAGTTGGGCTCTATCAGTAAGACCTTTGCCGCGACTTTGGCCAGTTACTCCGAACTCAATGGCACACTCGACTTGGAGGATACCGCTGATAAATACATTCCTTATCTACAAGACAGCGCCATTGGTAATACCAAGCTTATCAACCTAGCCACCTATTCGGCTGGTGGTCTACCACTTCAAGTACCTAACGATGTCAAAAACAATAAGGAATTGCTCCGCTACTATAAGTCGTGGCAACCTGCCTTCCCTATCAACTCAAAACGTCTATACTCTAACGCCAGTATAGGACTGTTCGGCCATATATCAGCCTTGAGTATGGGCGCGGATTACACACAGGTGATGGAAGATAAAATACTACCCTTACTCAATATGCCTAGTACCTTTGTCAATGTTCCTAACGACAAAATGGACGATTATGCGTTTGGTTATAACGCTGCTGGAGAGCCGATAAGAGTTAACCCTGGGATTTTGGACGCCGAAGCTTATGGTATTAAATCAATCAGCGCGGATATGACCCATTACATGGCGGCTAATATGGGGTTAATCCCTTTAGATAAAGATATTCAACAGTCATTGCAAAACACTAGAAAGGGATACTATCAAGCGAGCACTGTTACACAGGGATTGGCGTGGGAGATGTATCCATTCCCCACTCAGCTAGACACATTGCTTGAAGGTAATTCAACGGATGTGGTGCTCAAACCACAGCCCATCATAGCAAACAATCAGCCGACACCTGTTTTAAACGATGTATGGGTGAACAAGACAGGCGCTACCAATGGATTAGGTGGATATATCGCTTATATTCCCGCAAAAAAATCTGGCATTGTTATTTTGGCAAATAAGAACTACCCCAACGCAGAAAGGGTCAAAGCGGCTTACACCATCCTGCAAAGTGCGATGGCTAATTGAAGTAGAAGAAAACAGAACGTTGCTGTGTCTCTAGTGATATTCACCTTTTTTAAACCAAGATAATGAATGTAAAAAAGTCCTTTATATCAGTATAAAGGACTTTTTTTTCTGAAGTTGAGAGTGTTAATTTGTACTATTTATCAAACTCTTTAAAATCTGCTTTACGAATTTTGGCATGAATACCTTTGGTCTTATCCACGACTTGCGATACTTCAAAATCTGTCGCTGCACTTAGGTAAGCATAAGCGATCGCCTCATCAATACCATACTCTTGATTTAAGAAACGAATCGCTTCACGAGTAGACTTCTTCATCGCTTCATCCAAATCTTCATCTAGCCCTGGCGTGATCCAAAATTCAGCATTCTCTGCCAAAGGTTGCACAATTTCTTTACCTGGAATCTTGTCCTTACCTGCTTTTAGCAATGTAAATTTAAAAGTGGCGCGAGCAGATGCTTCAAGGGCAGTCAATGCAACCTCGCCATCGCCTTGGGCAAAGTGGCTGTCACCTGTATAAAACAGTGCACCTGCCACTTGTACCGGATAATAAACCGTCGCCCCTGCACCCAATTCATTGATATCAATATTGCCACCATACATAGCAGGTGGAACTGAATGTACTCGCTCTGAGGTGTTTGCTGCGACACCCATTAGACCCATAAATGGACTGAGTGGAAAACGTATAGACTTACCAGAATCTGTTTTTAGGATACCTTCGTATTCACCTTTGGCATTTTTTTCGATAGGCGTAAATACGGAGACATTGCCGTAGCGCTCAGGGTGAGCGGCAGACGCATTATTTTGCTTTGCTTTTTTGGGAAACTCGCCTGCCAATGCGCCTTTGCCATGGCGGTTAGAGATGACACCCTACGGCACGCGCGGTTCAACGTTGATGACTTCTACTTTTAGGATATCGCCTGGTTGCGCCCCTTTGATTTCGATAGGGCCTGTCACGATATGTGGACCATCTTTATCAAAGTCATGTTTTAATTTTGATTTTGTTATTGTTTTTGCTTCATCTAAAATAAAGTCGTCTTTGACCCCTTTTGACTTAAAGTATTTTGCTGCATCACGGCCCTGATCTTCGAGCAGACCTTCGTGTGAGACGGTATCAAAAGTCACCACACTACCAGAGGCAACAGACATAACGGGACTGGCGTCTCTGTTGGGCAAATATCCCCATGTTATGGTGTCTAAAGTAGAAGGTACATAGTAATTGCCTTTATATTCACCACTACTCAACTGAGTAGGTTTATCTGCTATTTGCTTAAGAACCGTAAAGTCTTCTGCTTGGGATACTGATATACCAAACGCGCTTAGAATAAACAATGAAAGAATGGTTTTTTTAAACATAGAACATACCCTCTTTAGTTAAAGCATGACAATATTGTCATACCTGTATAAGGGCAAGTTCTATGCCATGGGCAAAACGGTGTTTTCTACTAAAGTTAGGGATAAAAGCACTATATTGATACAATTGTTTGCTTTATCGTGGTGCCTCAGCAAAAAAAGAGCATTATTTTAGAGCATAGATATTGCATGTAGAGGTATTAAATTAAAAAATATTGAATGAAACGATAATGGATAGAGAACTGTACTATCAATCTTATTTTAAGTCACGCTATGCAAATTGGCGTTCGAACGATGACCGATTTTCAATATAGGCTGACTGGCAAATAAGACAATCACACCAACTAATGAAAACACACCAAAGGCGTAGAACGCAGTAGCAGCACCATACCGATCCACAATCAAACCAGTAAAGATGACGGGGACACTAAACCCTATATATGCCATCAGAAAATAGCCTGCACTTGCACGTGCCTGCTCATTGCCGGCAGAGCGTGCGACTCCTAGCATACCGCCCAAGTAGACAAAGCCATAGCAACTAGTACTGGCCAAAAATGCCGCCAAAAGAATGACTGGTAGGTTAGCATTCAACGTCCCCCAAGCCAATAAAGCATAAGCTGGTAGTAAGATCAGAAGACCAAGCTTGCTTGAAACTTGAGGGTCAAGTTTTCGGGCGATTGGCTGAACGATCAATCCACAACTGATGGCTAACATAGAGGATATCCCTGCATACTTAGCGAGTCCATGCGTGGCCAGTACTGAGGGAATAACTGACAGTACCAAACCTGTCGTCGCCCAACAAATCAAAATACCGCTGCCATACCAGATGACCTCACGGTTAAAATAAGGTAGCCGTAGCATAGAGGTGGGCAAATTAGTGCGTTTAGGTGCTGTCTCTGGTAATTGATATAACAAAAACATAGCGAACAGCCCGCTCGCTAGCAATAAGAAAAAACTGGCTGGCTGATTGGTTTCATAAAGCATCAAAGAAACCGTCGTCAATACAGGGCCAAGACCAAAACCTATCGTTGTACTGGCCGTCACCCACGCTGTCGCACGCATCGTATCTGATGAACCAAGCAGCTCAATCATATAGGCAGTCGCCGTAGCAGCCATCAGAGCCGTTCCCACACCCAGTACGAATCGTGCTACTGCTAATGCTCGCGTGTATGGATAAAACAACATAAGAGCCGTCGCTGCTATCGATAGGGCTAGAGAGATTAAAATCACCTTGCGCCGTCCAATTCGATCAGACAATCCACCAAAAGCCAACAATACAGGTATGACACCCAACACATAAAAGGAGAACGCTATCGTGGTTGCTAGTACGCCATAGCCATCATTGTGTGCATAAACGGCATAAAGCGGCCCTTGGATATTGACGCTTGTCGTTATCACACATAAGGCAAAGGCCAGATATTTATTATAGTTTTTCGTGGTCATATATCGCTGCTTTTTGAATAATCATCGTTGAATTGACTGAGGTAAGTGCGTTTCACAATAGAAACACATCTACCTCTACATCGTTTACGTTTAATAATTAAAACAAAAGCACAGTAGGTTATCTATATACAATACAGTACAATTAGACAGAACTGTTTGGTCTATAAAACCCATACAGTTGGGATATCCTACCCATATATCGTCATAGCTGTAACCTTGAGATAAGACCTTCATAAAAGCCGCCCTACCAAAAACTGTAAAAAATATGAATAAGAAGCTAACACGCATCGAAGTTGTCATGGCTGACGTAAAAGAGAAAATAGCGACTGTCATCTACATGCCAGAGTCGCGACTACCCTCCGTCCGTGCCGCTGCCAAAGATTATGGGTTCTCGCCATCTACCGTGGTTGAAGCCTACGAGCGCCTGCAAACTGAGGGCATTATTTACTCCCGTCCTGGTGCAGGGTTCTATGTGGCAGAGACGACAGCGCCGCTATCATTGACAGATATAGCGCCAAAAATTGATCGAGTGGTAGATCCATTGTGGGTATCACGGCAGTCGCTGGAGCCACCCGATGGTGCGCTAAAGCCAGGCTGTGGCTGGTTGCCAGCGGACTGGCTATTTGAGGCAGGTATGCGCCGTGGTCTGCGAAATGTGGCCAAGGCTGACGCATCCATTATCAGTGAGTATGCAACGCCGTTAGGGCTGTTAGCATTGCGTCAACTACTCACACGGCGTATGGCAGGATTAAGTATCAATGCAGAACCGTCACAGGTCATATTGACAGATTCAGGCACTCAGGCGATAGATTTGATTTTTCGATTTTTGCTGACGCCAGGTGATACGGTTGTCGTCGATGATCCTTGTTATTTTAACTTTCGAGCACAGCTGCTTGCCCATCGGGTCAAAGTGGTTGGCGTCCCTTATACGCCAAATGGGCCAGATGTAGAGGCCTTTGCAGCGATTTTAGATGAGCATAAGCCGCGCCTGTACATCACCAATGCTGCCATTCATAATCCTACGGGCGCAACGTTATCACCTGCTACGGCATACCGTGTATTACAATTGGCTCAGACTGCTGGTTTGTACATTATCGAAGACGATATTTTTGCAGATTTTGAAGTCAAGCCTGCGGCGAGATTGGCGGCTTTGGATGGGTTATCACGCGTATTCTATATCGGCAGTTTTTCTAAAACGTTATCCGCATCCCTACGCTGTGGTTATATTGCAGCGCCTACAGAGTGGGTTGAGAGTTTGGTAGATTTAAAGATAGCGACTGGCTTTGGTGGCAGTCAGTTAGCAGCGGCGGTTGTGTTCTCAGCATTGACTGATAGCGGCTACCGTAAGCATATGAATGATATCCATACTCGGCTGGCAAGCGCGCGTACTCATACGCTACCACGATTGGCTAAATTAGGCATCGTACCGTGGCTGCTCCCACAAGCAGGTATGTTCTTATGGTGCCGATTACCTGAGAATAATAATGCGACCGAATTGGCCAATCGCTGTTTATCACAGGGTGTGGTATTGGCGCCGGGCAACGTTTTTAGCCAATCGGACAATGCTGAGAACTTTATGCGGTTCAATGTGGCACAGATGAGTCATTCAAAAGTTTTCGAGGTATTGGCTAAATCGTTAGACTGACCAATCAGAGACTTATATAGTCATTCCACTATAAAAGCATTACAGCGTTAACCTCGTTTGAAGTATCAAATGTACATCTATACTCGGTTGCCTTGTACTACTTTTAAATTGAATCGACTATAGTGCTAGTACCGTCTTATTATATAGTGACCTTTCGACTATAATTCTAAGCCTAAATATCAGCCAAGTATAAGCCAAACACAATCAAATCTAATCACTTCCGACAACGGATAATAACTCTCTAGGATAGCTCATATGTCCCCTATATATACTGCATTGGCTGTACTGGTTACCTTTATCTGGGGCGTAAATTTTACTTTTATTGCGTGGGGTCTTGAGAGCTTTCCGCCATTGATGCTTACCGCCCTGCGTTTTTTCTTTACTGCTGTGCCTCTGGTTTTATTTCTACAGCCGCCTAAATTCAACCGTACCTTGTTTATTTATGCCATCGGTACATTTGTCATGCAATACGCCTTTGTCTTTACAGCGATGCATCTGGGTTCATCCCCAGGGCTGACGGCACTACTGCTACAAATTCAGATTTTTATCACGGTTTTGCTAGCGTACTTTATATTGGGCGAAGCAGTCAGCCGTATGCAAATCGTTGGTATGTTGGTCGGTGTACTAGGACTCAGCGTGATTGCGTTAAACCTTGGCGGCGATATGCCTTTGGCAGGGTTTGTCTGTATTTTGATTGCGGCCATTGGTTGGAGCTTTGGTAATATTGCCTCCAAGCAAGCATCAAAACAGGCCTCAGAAAAAGCGTCAGAGCAAACGGCTCTAAAAGCGATGCAGCAAGGAACAAGGGTATCTGTTGCCCCATCTAGCACTGGAAAAAATAAAGCATCTGCTTTGTCTGCGCTAGCGCTGGTAGTCTGGGGCGGTCTCATTGCTTGCGTGATGTTGACGATATCTTCTCTTACATTCGAGACTGATGCATGGCAGCTGGCGACGTTTACTGAAGCATCACTCAAGTCTTGGCTCTCACTTGGGTTTATCGTCTATATCTCAACCTTAATTGGCTTTGGCCTGTGGGCACACTTACTCAGTCAAAATACCGCCTCCAAGGTTATGCCGTTTGCACTATTGGTGCCCGTATTCGGTATGGTGACCTCAGTACTACTCACAGGAGAAGTAGTGACGTGGTGGAAAATGCTGGCCATGATGTTGATCTTATCAGGACTGTTATTAGCAAATGTGAAGATAAAAATGAAAAGAAAGGCTATTTGAACGGTTACTCAGTTTTATCTTGACTCGCTATTACCGTCCAGTTAAGGTTTATTCATAGTATTTAAATTGCTCACCGTGACTGATACTAGTAAGAAATCAATCTATACCAGCTTTGTTTTATATACGTCATATTTAGAAGGTGGCCCCTGCTCTTAAGTTTACTGTTCTTAAGTGTTAAGTCACAACCGACATGGAAGCCGAAAACTGACGTGGTTTGCTCTGTTATCAAGTAAAAAATACAGAGCGCACCGTAGTCTACAAATTTTGAGGTGATTTGCATGCGTATAGACATACCGACTTACCATGATCGTCTGCTGCAGAAACTCTCAAAGCTGATGGTCTCACCTCGATTATGCTTTGCGTTTTTTCTATTCATCATCATTATTATCTCGCTGTTATTCACTGGTTGCGCAAAACGAGTCTGGAACAAGCCCATTGTAGAGAAGAGCACTGCTCGTTATGACTTTCATAACAATCTGCCTAAAAACTCAGATGATGTTTTCGTTGTGCTGGCCTTTTCTGGTGGTGGTACTCGCGCAGCAGCACTCAGTTACGGCGTGCTAGAAAAGCTCCGTGATACACCAGTGACGATCAATGGCATAGAGCGCCGATTATTAGATGAGGTGGATGTGATCTCTTCGGTATCGGGTGGTAGCTACACAGCCGCTTATTATGGGCTATTCGGTGATGATATTTTTGAGAAGTTTGCACCAGAATTCTTGTATGAAGACTGGCAGTCACGACTGATTAGACTTGCGATACGTCCGCAAAGCCTGATAGCGATGAGCAGTTCTGAATACAATCGTGGGGATTTGGTGGCCAACCACTTAAATGACCGTTTGTTTCAGCAGAAAACCTTTGCTGATATGGGGCGTGGCAAACTGCCTTATGTGATCCTAAATGCGAGTGATTTGAACAATGCCATGACTTTTTCATTCACTCAGCAGCAGTTCGATTTTTTATGTTCGGATGTATCGAGCTATCCAGTGGCCAACGCGGTGATGGCCTCTTCCTCAGTACCTGGCATCTTTGCCCCTATTGCCCTACACAATTTTTCTGATTGTCCACAGCGCTCGCAGCCGTGGGTTGACGAGGCACTCAATCAAGAAGATCATTTGCCACGTAGTTACGCGATAGCTCGTGCATTGGATCGTTATTCGCAGCCAGATCGGATGTCAGTAGTACGTTTGGTAGATGGCGGAGTGACCGACAATTTAGGCGTGCGTGGTTCGATGATGGGCCCTGTCACTCAATATGGCGATGTGCCAAACATGGCGGGGGCATTCAGTCCTGCTAAATTACGTCAAGTCAAACAAGTGCTGGTCGTTGTTGCCAATGCCCAAACTTATTCAGAGCATGAGTGGTCTGTAGACAGTAAAGACCCGAGTTTTCTCGACACCATTTCGGCGGCGAGCGAAGTCGCATTAGGGACTTTGAACAATGAAACCATCTCATTGGCCAAAAGAGAGTTCGTACAATGGGGAGAGCATGTAAACGCTCAGCGACCTGCAAACGCGCCTCAGGTTGAAGTCCATTTTTCTATATTAACTTTTGATCAGGTTAAAGATAAAACAGAGCGTGCAAAATTCGATGCCATGCCAACCACCTTCCATTTACAACCTGAACAAGTGGATGATTTGCGGTATTTGGGCAGTGATTTGCTTGAACAATCTAAAGAATTTCAACGTTTTCGCAACGCCCTCCAGTGATTATCTATGGCGTTCAGAATGCCTAGAGCGTGTTGAGCATTCGCAAATAGGCACTGCTGATCGCTTTGGCATTTGAAATGAGCGGCTAATGATGACCTATAAAAATCAGACCATCATTGACCGCTTTTTATTTTCTACAGCTTTTTTTATCGTTATCGTAAATCATCAACGACAGCCAGCATTGCTATTAGCGAAGCTTCCCCTAATTTGATAGAACGCTCTGGTGACCAACCCATCTCTTCATCAGGCAGATTATCATTGTCTTTGAACGGCATCTCCAACGTATTCGCAAGACAGTCAAAACGCTCTGCCACCCAATTGGTCGCAACAGTCATATTTGCCTCACTCGGCGCATCAATCTCATAGCCAAATTCAGACTGAAAATCAGCACTGGCCAGCTTTAATACGTCTGAAAATCTATCGCGCAGACCAGCGAGACGGTCACTATAGCTTGGCGTCCCTTGCGAGCCAGCGAGGAATACGTAAGGCAATGCTTCATCACCATGCACATCATAAAACAGATCAACGCCCGTCGCTTCCATTTTATGAATCACATGAAATACTTCAGGGCTTTTGTCTAAGCTTGGACTTTGCCATTCACGGTTTAGGTTGGTTCCGACAGCGTTAGTACGCAGGTGTCCGCGTACACTGCCATCAGGGTTCATGTTAGGAACAATATAGAAGTTGGCCTTGTCTAATAACTGTTTGCCTGTCGCATTATCGCTATCTAACAAACTATACAACAAACCCTCGACCAACCATTCAGCCATCGTTTCACCGGGGTGCTGACGGGCGGTAATCCATATATTGCGCTTGTGCGTAGCCCCATCCCCAATTTTGACTAAGGTTAGGTCACGTTTATCAAGCGTTTCGCCTAAATGCTCTAAGGTCACTAGCGGATGCACTTGCACGGCGGCCAATAAATCTTGATGACGCTCATAGCTATAAGGCGCAAAATAAGCAATCTGAATGGTTTCGCATTCTAACTCTGCCACGATGGTCAATTTGCCCTCTTTATAAGAGGTTGGCAGACGGAACCAATGCTGACGATCGTACGAAGCAACCGCTTGGTAGTTCTCCCATCCTTCCAGATATGACGCCTCTCCTGCATTCAGAATATTGAGAACATACTGCTCTCCTATTTGACCTGACAGACGAAAGTTAAACCACTGAAAAAACTCGCCGCCAACGTCTGGACAAATCGCTAATTGAATGTCGTTTTTGTCATCAGTATTGATAACATCAATATTACCTGCGTCGAAATTAGCCGTGATATGCATAACCGCTCCTTAGTTTTTTTATGATTGTGTTTTAAAAAGTATGTTCGTTATCGACTTACTGTTTTACCTACTGCTTTTTAATAATTTCTAGCTTTGTATAGGCCGTGCCCTCAATTCCAACAATAACTGTTAAATGGTCTAAAAATGGCTAAACCTTTGCCAAACTGCGTCAAGTAGCTTGCTAGTATCTCGATACTACCTGCACTACTTTCTTCGTTTGACTTCAATTTATCTCATTTTTATCTCCATTTTCAAAATGAGGACACGCTCTAGACATACATTTACTTGGTCATTACAAGCTCGTTTTCAAGGCAATCATCTATCAAATTTATCTATTTAGATTGAATATCTATCATTGACTGGGTCGTGCCCTCAATTCAATCGATAGTCATCTAAATAGGTTAAAAGTGGCTAAATCTTGCCAAACGGTGTCAAATAGCTGACTAATATCTCGATATTATCTGCGCTATTTTTCTTGTTTGACTGCCATTTATCTCATTTTTATCACTATTTTTGAAATGAAGACACGCCCTGGTATGACGTTAACTGAAGATAATGCGTAGGGAGATATCATGAGGTTACTAATTGCCTTAGGTGGTAATGCTTTATTAAAACGTGGAGAGCCGCTATCTGCTCATAACCAACGCCAAAACATCAAGACGGCCGTTGAGCAGATCAGTAAGATCACGGAGGGTAACGAGTTAGTCATTGCTCACGGTAATGGCCCCCAAGTCGGTTTGCTTGCGTTGCAAGGCGCGGCTTACACTGAAGTCGATACTTACCCATTAGACGTTTTGGGCGCAGAAACAGAAGGTATGATTGGCTACATCATCGAGCAAGAGCTTGGGAATGTCCTGCCGAGAGACTCATCCATTGCCACCCTACTCACTCAAGTAGAAGTCGACCGTAAAGACCCTGCTTTTAACAATCCAACCAAGCCTATTGGTCCTGTATACTCAAAAGAGGAAGCAGAAAAGCTAAGTGCGCAAAAAGGCTGGGTTGTTAAAGCCGATGGTCAATATTTTAGGCGAGTGGTTGCAAGCCCTAAGCCCAAAAAGATATTTGAGCTAAAACCCATACAGTGGCTGCTTGAAAAAGGCGCGATTGTGATCTGTGCAGGTGGAGGTGGTATTCCAACGGCATTTGATGAAGATGGCTGTTTGCGAGGGGTCGAAGCAGTAATCGATAAAGATTTGTGCGCATCCTTACTTGCCCGTAGCCTTGAATGTGAGTTATTGGTGATTGCCACAGATGTGGCGTATGTTTATACAGACTTTGGAACTGACAAACAACGAAGCATCTTGCAGGCGCATCCAGACGCATTAAGTGAGCTTGATCTTCCTGCGGGCTCTATGGGACCAAAAGTTGCAGCGGCTTGCGAGTTTGCGCGTGCGACTGGAAACACCGCCATAATCGGCTCACTGACCAATATTGCTCAGACACTTGAGGGAGGTGGCGGTACTCGTGTTTCAACGGAGTACGAAGGCCTCACATATGCCGCTGTATCTCCGAAAAACACAGCATAACTCCTCAATTTAATCTGTCGTTTTACGATATACAAGATTTTTTGAGTCGTTCCTGAAATAACCGGCTTAGCAGTCATTTATCGCGTTCAAATAATATCTAGCTTGAGTATGCGCGGTCTTATTAATTGTTAAAGTACTCAGTCCAGCTCATATGTTCGCGCCCCACTACCTTGGCAAAATCGCTTTGGTTGTGCATAGCACCTATTGCTATTTGCTCGTAAATACCAGCGATCACTGTACCGATAAACTCGCCTAGTTCATCAATACGGTCTTGTTTGAACGCCTCCACGGTCATATAGCGATAACTAAGCGTTGTACCAAACCTGTCATTTAAGTACTGAGTGAGCTGCTGCTGGGTAATGGATTCACCATTTAAATTATAAATATTGGCATCGTGCTTAGCATTGATTAGCATTTGGCTATAAGCGACCGCCAATTCTTCATGAGTGGTATAGCCACACTTGCCCTCACCTGCACAGTTGGCAATCTTACCTTGCACCTTATAGCTATCGATATAATCCACATCAGGCTCGATATTGTAGTGGCATAATAAACTTGGACAGCTGCTAAGAGGTTATACTAACCCAAAGAAGGAAAATAGTATGACCAACAAA
>NZ_JASDDJ010000058.1 GCF_030407455.1 Psychrobacter sp. 5A.1 | reverse complement strand
TATCGTCGGCTTGCGCCTAATTTGGTGCAATTTTAGCAATCAGCAGCCCTAATATTTGAATGTTCAACAGACCCTATTATTTTTATGTGTTCAAAAATATCGCTGGTTAATATAACAAAATACGAGTAATCATAACATTCAAAGTTAAATTATATTGCTGCAGTGTAAATTGATGTTTCTATAATATAAGTTGGTTGTAGCAAAATTTGAATGAAGCCAAAAAAAACCGCTAAATCAGTTTGATAGATTAAACTTAAATGTAAACCATGATACACTAAAAATACAAAAGCTCTATGTGAGTACTTACAAACACATCTACAAACGCTACGTACGTTTTTGGCGTCAGACACTATGTAACTGGCGTGATAGCGACAGCAGGAGGCATAATGAAGCAACTACCATTAACCAAACAGCAACTAATCGCTGCTATGATTTCAATGAGTTTGGGCGGTGTTGCGCAAGCAGCACTTACGATTAATGGTAGTAACGATACAGCTTCTACTGCGCGCATGAGCTGGGGTGGTGCTGATAGTTTGTCTGAAGCACGCAACATCATGTACAAATCCAACAGCGCTGCCATCAAAAAAGTCGATAACGGCAATGGCACGACCAATGTTACCAACACAAATAGCTTTGCTAGTAGCAATAACAGCAATAGCGCTCGTTACAATACAACCTATCGCGGTGCGTTTGGTAGTAGCGACATGATTCCGATCAGCACTGACTCACGCAGCGTCGCGGTGATTGATGCTGAAACTGGGGAATCTATCTACGAAAAAGACGCTGATATTGCGCGCCCTATGGCCAGTATTACGAAAGTCATGACGGCTATGGTCGTACTGGATGCTGGTCTAGATATGCGTGAAGAAATCACGCTTGATCCAGAAGATTTTGTTGGCCCTAAACGTGCAAGCTCACGTCTAAAATCGGGCGATCGTTTGAACCGTGCTGAAATGCTATTGATGGCATTGATGAAATCTGAGAATCCAGCAGCAAAGAGTCTGGCGCGTAATTATCCAGGTGGCTATGAGGCCTTTATGCGTGCGATGAATCGTAAAGCGCAAGACTTGGGCATGAACACCGCTTTCTTTGGTGACCCAACTGGCCTTGATAAGCGCAATGTTGCTTCATCGAAGGACTTGGTTAAAATGGTACGTGCTGCCGGTAATTACGATGTGATTCGTCGTTTTTCTACCACTAAGAGCTATGACTTCTTTGTCTCAAACTATTCAAGTGGCAACCGCACTTATAAGGCCAATAATACCAGCATGTTGGTCCGCGCAGGTGATTATCCCATCGGTATCTCAAAAACAGGCTTTATCAATGAAGCGGGTCGTTGCGTCGTGATGGAAACGCGTGTCAATAATCGTCCAGCGATTATTGTTATCTTAGGGGCAAATAGCTCAGCGACACGTTGGGGCGATGCTAAAAACATTCTAAATAGCTTGGCCACACGCCGTACGGTATAGGGTTGCCGTTATATCATATAAAAAGGCTGTTATATGATATAACGGCCTTTTTATTGTGTTGAATTTGAGAATTAAGGACGCGCCCTATGAGTCAGCCACCACTATCTTCTACTATACCCAAACTATACTTATTGACCAACGATGATGAGTTCGAACTGTTGTACCAAAAGCTTAATGCTGCTCTATCGACAGGATTGATTGCGCTATTACAAATTCGGCGCAAGCGAGTTCTAAGCTTACCTGATGGCGTCTCAACGCTTTTTGATGAGGCGCAAAAAATTGTTGAGTTAGCCAAAGTGTATAGCGTGCCAGTCGTCATCAATGATGATGTGAAAATGGCGGAAAAGCTAGGCGTTGGGGTGCATCTGGGTCAAAAAGATGGCAATGTTAGTGATGCTAAGCAGTCTTTAGCACCCAATCAAATTATTGGTCGTACTTGTCACGGTGATATCGAACTAGTCAAAGAAGCAAAAAATGATGGCGCAAGTTATGCAGCCATGGGTGCAGTATTTACTTCTACGACTAAGCCAAATGCGGATATTATTTCGCGTCAGCAGCTTATTGAAGGATGTCAGCAAGGCATACCAATCTGTGTGATAGGTGGCTTGAGCGCAGAAAATATCTCAGAGCTGGCGGGTTTGCCGATTGCGCTTGTGGCAGTAGTCGGGGGTATTATGGATTTGCCAGTAGCCGACATTGTGAAGCGTTGTCATGAATGGCAGCAGGCATTTTCTAAGTGGAAAATACCTACTTGAAGAGAGCTTCTTAAAAAGGTTTTAGAGTAGCAATAATCTTACAATAGAATATTAATATGACAGCGCTACTCAGCATGTTCCATACATAAAGTCGCGTAGGGTAGTGCTTCTAAGCGTTGCTCCTCGATTTGTTTACCGCACACTTCGCATTCGCCATAAGTACCATTTTCGATACGACCCAACGCATTTTCAACATACATTAAGCTTTGACGCGCTTCGTTCATTAAGTTTTTACGCATGTCATTTTGGCGATAAGAGATTGCCTGATCTTCCCAATGCTCATTGAGGTCATCTTGTGGGTTTTGGATGTGGTCTTCTATCTTGTCAATTCGAGATTCATATTCGTCTTTTAAGGTTAATAAATTCTGTTTGGCAGTATCTAGGTTAATACTCATTATATTCTCCTAATGGATTATTTTTATTGTCAACGCTTTCATCATAAAGAGCCTGAGTGCTGAGTACCACCACGAAATGTTACTGTTCAACAGACCCTATACCTAAAGCTAGCAATTGCAATTGTTGCATCCAAATAATGGTCTGGGAATAAGCCTCGTTATTTTAACCTTACTAAAATTTGTGACAGGTTGCTTGTGAGCCTGCGTTAGAAAACTGGTAGAATATACCGCCGCTGAATTCTGCTTGCCCAATCAGTCCAATAAAATGATGTGATAAGCATAAGAGTTAAGCGTTAAAAACATAAAAAATAGTAAGCCCAATGATTAGGGTCTGTTGAACATATAAATGTGGTTCTGGCAGCCCTAATATTTGAACATTCAACAGACCCTAAAGTACATGTGATAGATAGAGTTAAAAAACTATTGGTCATATCAATAACGACAGCAATCGTAAATTAATAGATATAGTGATGCATAGGAGCAGGTAATGAATTTTTTGCGTATGAGTGAGCTGAACTTAACAGATAAAGTGGTATTGATCCGAGAAGATTTGAACGTACCTATTAAAGACGGTAAGGTCACGAGTGATGCTCGTCTGCAAGCAAGTCTACCTACTATCAAGATGGCGCTCGAAAAAGGCGCTGCCGTCATTGTTTGCTCACATCTAGGACGCCCAACAGAAGGCAGTCCTGAAGCCATATATTCATTAGCACCAGTCGCTGATTATTTGACGGACAAATTAGGCTCGCCATTGTCAGCACCTGTACGTCTCAATAGTGATTATCTGACGCAAGGTGCTTCGGTAAAATCTGGTGAAGTGGTGCTGCTAGAAAATGTACGCTTTAATGACGGTGAGAAGAAAAACGATGCGACTTTAGCAAAAAAATACGCTGATTTGTGCGATGTCTTTGTGATGGATGCTTTTGGTACAGCGCATCGTGCACAGGCATCGACAGAAGGTGTCACGCAAGCGATGCGTCAGGCAGACAAGACCGTTTGTGCAGGGCTATTATTGGCCGCTGAGCTTGATGCTTTGAGCTTAGCGCTTGAAACGCCAGCGCAGCCAATGCTTGCCATCGTTGGTGGGTCAAAAGTATCCACAAAGCTAGAAGTTTTACACAGCTTGGCTGAAGTCTGTACGCAAATTATCGTTGGTGGCGGTATTGCCAATACTTTCTTGGCCGCTCAAGGTCATAGTGTTGGTGCGTCATTGTACGAAGCAGATTTGCTCGATACGGCGCGTGACATTATGACCAAGACAGAGATTTTATTGCCTGAATATGTCGTGGTCGCGGATAAAAATGACATCGACTTTGCTGACTTTACGGGCTCATTGCAAAAGGCAGTCGCAACGATTAAATCTGTTGATGCGGTTGGTGACAATGACATGATATTGGACATCGCACCAGAAAGCGCCAAGCAGCTTGCCGAGGCAATTATCAATGCAAAAACGATCTTGTGGAATGGTCCAGTGGGCGTGTTTGAAGTGGATGCTTTTGGTCAAGGCACGCAGATCTTAGCGACTGCGGTAAAAGACAGTGACGGTTTTTCAATCGCGGGTGGCGGTGATACGCTAGCGGCTATCGATAAATATCAAGTTGCTGACGGGGTTAGTTACATGTCAACGGGCGGTGGTGCGTTTTTAGAGTTCGTCGAAGGCAAAGTGCTTCCAGCAGTCGCTGCTCTGCAAACCGAAGCCTAAACCGAAGCCTAAGCCTAAGCACTTAACGATACTCAGTCGGCCAGTAACATTAGACGTACAACTAATGTTAAGTATCTGAGGTAGTCTGTGAAAATAATGTTTTGGTGATTGTGCTGTCTATTTTTATTAAAATGAATCAGTACCATAATCAATGATCATTATTAAGCAGTAATTATTTGTTTCTATACTGAAAATTATTATTGCATGTCTTATTGGCACTCTATAAAATAGCGCGACCATGTATCTTGACATGCATTATTTATGAGAGGTTTATTATGTTAAAACGTCATTTATTACTTGCTAGCGTACTTGCTGGTACTTTTGCCATTACTGCATGTAGCCAACAAACAGAAGAGAATGCAGAAGCTGCTGTTGAGTCTGCTGGCGATGATGCTGCTGCAAACACCGAAGCTGCTGCTACTGAAACAGAAGCCGCTGCTGCTGAAGCTGAAGCTGCTGCTCAAAACGCTGGTACTGAAGTTGCCGAAGGCGCTGACACTGCTGGTGCTGCTGCAACAAACGCGCTAGAAAACACTGGTGCTGCAATCAGTGAAGGCACTGATAAAGTTGTTGAAGGTACTGCCTCAGCTGTTGCTGAAGGTGCTACTGCTGTTGCTGATGGCGCAAATGATATCGCTGTTGGTGCAGAACAACAGTACTAAGCAAGGCAATGACAAAGCAATATAGTGTGTGTGATTTATTGGAGCGCTATCAATTGATAGATGAACCATTAAACATCGTTATTGCTTTATAAGCCCTCAAAATACTAGAAAAGCCTTGGTAATCACCAAGGCTTTTTTGCGTTGCGTGTCATTGTTATAGGTGATAATAATCAAACCAACACGAAGAGACTGTATAGACTGACAAATAGTCAGGCAACGGCTACGAAGACGGAACAATTTTTGCTATAATTACCGCGTAGCATTCATCCCCCAAATGTTTTAGGCTTTTACTGCTTTATATGCTGTTAGTACGGTCGGATGCATATTGGCGTGATAGTTACGAAGCTTTTTAAAATACTATTCAAAATCTAATCAGAGAGCGTCTTATGGCCCTAATATCCTTACGTCAACTTCTAGATCATGCCGCTGAACATAGCTATGGTGTTCCTGCCTTTAACGTCAATAACTTAGAGCAAATGCGTGCAATCATGATGGCTGCGGATGCTTGTGATTCACCTGTTATCGTTCAAGCTAGTGCAGGTGCACGTAATTATGCAGGGTCGGCATTTTTGCGTCATTTGATTATTGCTGCTATCGAAGAATGGCCACATATTCCAGTGGTGATGCATCAAGATCATGGCATGTCACCAGCGATTTGCCAACGCTCAATCCAGCTTGGTTTCTCATCAGTGATGATGGATGGCTCACTTGGTGAAGATGGCAAAACGCCAATGGATTATGATTACAATGCTAGCGTCACACGCGAAGTCGTCAAAATGGCCCACGCTTGCGGTGTGTCTGTAGAAGGCGAAATCGGTTGCTTGGGCAGTCTTGAGACTGGCATGGCTGGTGAAGAAGACGGCTCTGGTGCAGAAGGCGTATTGGATCATGAGCAACTATTGACCAGTGCTGACGAAGCTGAACAGTTCGTTAAAGACACTAATGTCGACGCGCTAGCGATTGCTATCGGTACGAGTCACGGTGCGTATAAATTCACGCGTCCACCGACAGGTGACATCCTGTCTATTGAACGTGTAAAAGAGATTCATGCCCGTATTCCTAACACTCATTTGGTCATGCATGGCTCGTCATCAGTGCCACAAGAATGGCTAAAAGTTATTAATGAAAATGGCGGTGATATCGGCGAAACTTATGGTGTGCCAGTTGAGCAAATCGTTGAAGCGATCAAACATGGCGTACGTAAAGTAAACATCGATACGGATTTACGTCTGGCATCAACAGGTGCTATTCGTAAATTTCTTGCAGAAAATCCAAGTGAATTTGATCCGCGTAAATACTTTAAAGCCTCTATGGTAGCGATGTCAGACATCTGTACCAATCGTTTTGAAGCTTTCGGTTCTGCTGGTCAAGCGCATAAAATTCGTCCAACTAGCCTTGAAGGTATGGTGAACTTTTACCAGTAAAATTTGTCTGGTGAAAAGTCGCGAACAATAATGTGGCAGCTGATGTTACTTATGCTGATGTCGTTTATACAATAACCTATATAAGAGGTAGTAAGTGATGATCGGATTGATTACCGGACAAGTGCAATATTTGATGGCACCAACTGCTTGTATCATGACTACCTCTGGTGTTGGGTATGATATTGAGCTGCCATTGCCCTCATTTTGTCAGCTACATCTCAATGAGCAGGCGAGTATTTGGACGCATTTCCATGTGCGTGAAGATGCGCAGCTGCTCTATGGCTTCATTGATCGCAAAGAGCGAGATGTTTTTCGTCAGTTGATTAAAATAAATGGCGTTGGGGCAAAAATGGCATTGGCGATGTTATCTGCGATGTCGGCAGCTGAGCTCAAAATGCACGTCGAACAGGATTCAGAGACAGCCCTGACTCGTATTCCAGGTATCGGTAAAAAGACGGCGCAACGTTTGCTGATTGAGCTAAAAGACAAGCTGAAAAATATTGAAGTGGATAATAGCAATTTAGAGTTTGCTATTCAGCCTGCTGAGATTTCTGCCGAAGACAACATCATCGCTGAAGTAGAAGGTGCTTTGATTAGCTTGGGCTACAAAGAAAAAGAAGCTCAGCAAGCGATCAAAGCCGCTAAGAGTAACGGCGATGTTTTTGCAAATACGCAAGGATTGTTAAAAGCCACCTTACAACAGCTATCAACGTTTAAGTAGTTTTGGCTGCTGTTGCTATTAATGGCTATATCAATACATATCGAATAAATAAGCGACATTAATTGTCGCTTATTGTCGTTTTGGCAGATAACTTCTGATGTTTTGCATGACTTATAGGTGGCGTTTGGTTATGCTATTTATTACCTAATTTATTAATATAATGATAAAAACTATGATGCAAGATCGTTTGATTAATCCGCTAGAAGGCGCAGGCGATGCTCCTGATTCCAATATTCGACCAGCACTATTGGCTGAATATATTGGCCAGCCGGTCGTACGTGAGCAGATGGAAGTGTTTATTGGTGCAGCGCGAGGCCGTAATGAAGCGTTAGATCATACCCTTATTTTTGGCCCGCCAGGTCTAGGTAAAACCACGCTTGCTAATATTATTGCTCGTGAAATGGGCGGTAATTTGCGCTCGACCTCAGGGCCAGTGCTTGAGCGTCCAGGTGATTTGGCAGCCATGCTGACCAATTTAGAGGAAGGTGACGTGCTATTTATTGATGAGATTCATCGATTGAGCTCAGTCATTGAGGAAATATTATATCCAGCAATGGAAGATTTTCAGCTAGATATTATGATTGGTGAAGGGCCTGCTGCCCGTTCTATTAAGCTTGATTTGCCACCGTTTACCTTAGTGGCAGCGACCACTAGAGCAGGGTTGTTGACGTCGCCACTGCGCGATCGCTTTGGTATCGTACAGCGACTTGAGTTCTATAATATTGCTGATCTAACGACGATTGTCAGTCGAGCAGCACGTTTGATGCGTGTGCCTATGAGTGAAGATGGCGCGGTAGAGATTGCCCGTAGGGCACGTGGTACACCGAGGATAGCCAATCGATTGCTACGCCGTGTTCGTGATTATGCTGAAGTAAGAGGTGATGGCAGTATCAATGGTGCGATTGCAGGCAGTGCGCTGGATATGCTGGCTGTTGATAGACGTGGTCTCGATCATTTAGACCGACGCTATATCGAAATATTACATGAGCGTTTTGATGGTGGTCCTGCAGGTGTTGAGGCGGTAGCAGCTGCTATGGCAGAGGATCGCGGTACACTCGAGGATGTGATTGAGCCGTATCTGATTCAACAAGGCTATGTGTTACGTACGGCACGTGGTCGCGTATTGACTCAAATGGCGATTGACCAAATGCTATAGTATTCAGTATTCAGTATTCAGTATTCAGTATTCAGTATTCAGTATTTAGCATAAGAAATGCGCCTGCTTTTAATGAGAAGCAGGCGCATTTCTTTGTTTGAGTCTAAAGTTACGAGGCTTTTTCTGAACTAAGTAAATAAAAAATAAAGCTGGTCTTTAAGCCAATATACGCCAAACAACTACTAAGATAGCCAATAGGTAGAAAATAGGTGATAGCCAGCCGATGACTTGCGTAGCAATAGCGATAAATATGGCAAACCCTGCCAGTGCTAGCCAGTCACGGCGACGGTCATTGAGCATGTCAGCACGAATTTGCTGTATCTCTCGCAGTTGACTGTCTTGGCGTGATCCTTGTGAAGCAAGACTTTGTAAGCCTTGATCCAACAATTTTGGAATATCAGTGGTAGACAGTAACATCTCGGGTAATTGCTGACGAAGCTGTTGTAAATTACGCATAGGGTCTAGCTGCTCTTTGATCCAACTGCTTAAAATTGGCTTGGCAAGTGACCAGATATCAAGATCAGGATATAAGTCGCGACCAAGGCCTTCGACATGTACCAATGTCTTAAGTAATAGCATGAGTTGCGGTGGAATGCTCATATGATGACGGCGTGCAATGTCTAGAATCTGCATTAAGACACCAGCAAAGTCGATATCATTAATGGATTTTTTTAACATCGGCCCAACGGTGCGCTTCATATCGCGCATCAAGGCGTGTTTGTCAGTATTTGGTGGTATCCAACCTGCTCGGCTTACAATATCAACCATTGCTGTAAAGTTGTCATTCATGACTGCCAACAGCATACGTGCGACGATGAGTTGATCGTCTTTTGATAAAGTACCCATGATGGCACAATCTAGACCGATATAACGTGGCTCATGACCTAAATCGACCGCTGCCATACCTGCGTGTAGTGTTTGAACTGGCGGCGTCTCTACGAATACATTACCCGGATGCATATCGGCATGAAAGAAGTTATCACGGAAGACTTGAGTAAAAAATATCGTTAAGCCTTTTTTAGCCAGTGCGGCACGGTCATAGCCTAGCTGGTCAAACATCTCGACTTGTGAGATAGGGACGCCTTGAATACGCTCCATCACCATCACATTTTTAGCAGTGTCATACACTTCAGGCACATACATCAATGCTGAACCCAAGAAGTTATTGCGCATTTGAGTCGTGTTGTCTGCTTCAAGGGTTAAATCTAGCTCGTTAAGCATGACTTGCCGATAGTCTTCAACAATATCAATAATGTGTATGGCACGTGCCGCTTCGATACGAGCAGATGCCCAGTTGGCTAACTCACGTAGTAGCTCAAAGTCAGCAACAATGGTGGTACGGATATCGGGGCGAACCACTTTTACCACGACTTCACGGCCATCATGTAGAGCAGCCGTATGAACTTGAGCGATAGAAGCAGCCGCTAGGGGTTTGATGTCAAAACGTGCAAATAGTGTTTCGATAGATTGATCAAGACCGTTTTTAGAATCTTGAATTTGTGCAATAGCAATCTCAGCGTCAAACGGTTTGACCTTATCCTGTAGTTGAACCAGTTGCTCAATAATCTCAGGCGGTACTAAGTCACGACGCGTAGAGAGTAGTTGTCCAAGTTTTAAAAACAGCGTACCCATATCTTCAAGCGCATATTTAATCGCATTGGGTTGATGCTTTTTACCCCAAGCAGCTGGATGCATACGGATTAGACGTGCTAAAGGTTGCAGCTGAGGTGCTTCTTCGACCGAAAAATGGGTATCAAGGCGATACGTGGCGGCAATACGCCAAAGCTCTAGTAGACGGGCGCGGTGGGATAGTAGCATGAGATATATGTACTCTAAATAAAGTCAGAAATAGGGTAGGCGTAGCGCTTGCCTATTGATGAAATGAGTTGTTAAGTAAGCGTACCTGTTCATCCTTGATAGCCGCAAGCTTGGCTTCTTCACGTTCGACATCAGCACGCAGCTTTAAAAGTTGCTGCTTGAGATCGTTTGCTTCGGCCGCCTCTACTGGGTCAGGTGCACTATTGCCTGCCACATCATTTGCCCAATCACTGACATCGTCAAAAGCGCGTTTGGCATTATGGCGCCAGCTGCTTTTGAGCTGAGAGATGAGAAGATGTAACTGGCTGGCCATGGGTTTGCCGATCAATGGCTCAAGCTGTCCAGCTAAATCAGGATCAAAGCCAGCAACCAATTGTTTGAGCTGCATCAGCACTTTATAGTCACCAGCGATAGGTAGATTGCCCTCAGTGCCGCGCATCAGGTTGAGCAGTTGAGCGGGGTTTTCTACGGTAATGGTACAGTCTGGTTGACTATGACCCAAACGTGCTCGCTCCATACTGGCTTTTTGGCGTTCATTCATTTGGCCGCTTGGCTCAAATACGCTATCGGTCGTGACAGGCTCAAAGCGCAACCGCTCATGAGTAAACAGCACATCTAGATTGATTTCAGGCATGCCCATATTCAGTCGTAAGACTTTGCCAGCAAGTGGTGCTAGACCTGCTTGAGTAATCTCGTCGCTCGCAATGGCAAGGTTAATAAGCTTTTCGGCACCAGCTAATAGGAGGACAGTCAGCATAAGGCTCTCGCATCGTTAAATGAGCGCCTCTGCATTAGCTGCATCAGCGCATAGTATGGTCGTGTCAGGCTCAATAAGGTCTTACTAATCGTCCATTATCGTTACGCTTTAAAGCCACGATGGACAGCGACGATACCCGCAGTCAGGTTGTGATAATCACAATTTTCAAAGCCCGCTTGTTGCATCATTTGCTTGAGTGTCTGCTGATCAGGGTGCATGCGAATCGATTCTGCTAAATACTTATAGCTTTCTGAATCATTGGCAATAATTTTACCCATCAGTGGTAGTGCGGTAAAAGAGTATAGGTCATACGCTTTTGATAATGGTTCAAAGACAGGTTTTGAAAACTCTAGTATCAACAAACGACCGCCCGGCTTCAACACGCGATACATGGCTTTTAACGCGGCATCTTTGTCTGTGACATTACGCAGACCAAAGCTAATGGTTACTAAGTCAAAGCTTTCATCATCAAACGGGGCCAACGTCTCAGCATTTGCCAATACGAAATCAACGTTATTACAGCCAGCATTGATCAGACGCTCACGACCTACTTCTAGCATCGCAGCATTGATATCTGATAATACCACGTGGCCATTTCTACCAACTTCACGGCTAAAGACTTTGGCCAAATCCCCAGTACCGCCCGCGATATCAAGTACATGCTGGCCTGAACGCACACCTGATAGGCTTATTGCATAACGCTTCCATAGACGATGGATACCAAAAGACATTAGGTCATTCATAATGTCATATTTTTTGGCAACAGAGGTAAAGACATCCGCCACGCGTGCCTGCTTTTCTGCTTTATTGACTGTTTTATAACCAAAATGTGTTTCTTCTTCGCCATCAGTATCAGACGTATGCGGGTTATTGATGTCATCACGCTGGTTGAAAAGTGTTTGTTTGGCGGCTTCTACCTTTGCAGAGACACTTTCTACTTTGCTATGGGTGTTATCGATGGTGTCATTACTTGGCATAGTGGTTTGTTGGCCTTGTGGTGTTCCAGTCGGTAAGTCTTGGACTTGCGTAAAGTCATTGCTCTCTACACTGTCATTTTGATTTTTTGCATTGGCTGTTGGCGGTGTCTCTACGTTAGCAGTTTGTGCTGCTAGGACTTGGGCTGTGATATTTTGATTGTTGGCGATACTATCTTTTACCAGCTGATCTTGTAAATGACCGTTGGTTGTCGTTGGTTGGTTGAGATGCGTATTTTTATTATTTGCAGTATCCGTCATGGGGTTGTCCTATCATTCATTTTTATGATTGTCTTTCTAAGAGATATAAGGTGGCGGTGACTCAGGTGTATTATGTATCCTATGATACACCAAACGCCATTGGCTTACCGCCATTATCCTTGTCATGAACCTGATCAATAATTAAGAGTTCACGCTTGCAAAAAGGCTCGATAAAATCACTCACACTTTTGAGTGGCTTCATGGCTTTAAACCCTGTATCAATAAAGTCGTAAAGTGGCTGAAAATTATAGCGATACGCAGTGCCTTTAGCTAGGGCAAAGGCTTTTTTGAGCATGAATGAGTTCAAGTGCTTATCAGTGCGGTAACAGACTTCTTTTAAATTGGCAATCTGTACCCGACGCTCTTTTTCTTCATCAATAGCACGGTAGGCGGCTAGCATATTCTCTTCGTTCACTGGTAGATTTTGAGCAAGTAACCATTGAGCCAAATGCAGGTCTAGCTCAATCGCTAAAATCGCCGCTTGGATACCCATGCTACCAGCTTCTAATGCAGACTCTTTAGCAAGCCGTTCTAACTTTTTAGCTTTTGGCAGAATACGCGCTAATTGTTCTGCCAATATCTTGAACTCATCACCACCATATAACTGTGTGAGAAAGTAATCTGCCATCAGTTGGTTTTTTGGTTGTTCAAACAGCTCGCGATGGGTCCGACGAATACGAACTTGTTGCCATCCTTGTACTTCTTTGAGCTTAGCACTCAAATTATCATCCTGATGATGAGGTAGTGCCCAAAAGCGTGTCAAATGCTGTTGTAAATCGGCTAAAGCGGCCATAATGTGTAAACCTATAAATAAGTAAAAGTAGTAAAAATAATGTGATAAAACTGATAATTTATACTCAGTGTCTTACACTGATAAATAGTTATTAAAGCATGTATTCTAGATGGTGTTCACAATAAAAGAAAATAAAGTAGAATACAAATGTCAAACTGTTACATAGCATCGTTATTTACTCGATTAATCGAATGCTATGATTAAAAAATGCGTTTTAAATCATAGGACGATTTAGGTTATGAGTAAACAAAGTAATACGACTGAACCAACCGCACCAGAGTCAGTCAGTGCACAATTTAGTGAGCAGGTTGTCGTTCAGCGTCTGAGGCCTAATCCCCTTAGTCAGTTTTCTATGGATACAGATTCTCTAAGACTGGCCTTGGTTACCGCTCAATACGCTCTACGAGCAACGCGGCAACAGACGCCGCCCACACTCAATAAGCCAACAGGTTTATTAGTATTGGTCAATGGGATGGAGCAGGCAGGTAAAGGCACGGCGGTTAAGCAGCTGCGAGAATGGGTTGATCCTAGGTTGCTTAAGGTTGAGGCTACGATAGGTTCTTGTCCATTGGCGTCTCAGCCTATTTGGCAAGCGCATACCCACGTGATGCCACGTCATGGTGATGTGATGGTTTACTTTGGGAACTGGTACGCCGATTTGCTCTACAATGCTATGCGAATGGCGACATCAGACAGCGATAATGAACAGTCAAAAAGCAAGCAGTCAAAAAGTAAAAATCCAAAAGATAAAAAATCGGTCAACGTGAAATCGCTGCCTATCGCTAAATGGCAAGCATATCTAGAGCAGCAACTGATCAAGCTCCAAGCCTTTGAACAAGATCTCGTTGCCAACCAAACTAGACTATTAAAGTGCTGGTTTCATGTCGATATCGAAACCTTACAATCACGGCTGAACGACAAAGAAGCCGATCCACATTTTTTATATCAAATTGACTGGAATAGTCAAAACGTCATCGAAAAATTCAATGAAGTGGCCGCAGCCTTACTACGACAGCAAGATGACTGGATTATTATCGATGGTGATGATAAGTCACAAGCGGCCGATTATTTTTGTCATGAAGTGCTACACGCGATGCAAACTGCACTAGTGAGTAGTAAAGCAAGCTCGACTGAGACAGCTAAAAAGCAAACCTCATCCGATAAATCAGAATCTAGTGACCAGACAAATGCAGCGCTGGAGCTAGAAGTATTCAAATCGGTAAAAATACCGAAGCAATTAAAGCGCATCGTTGATGTAGACATAGATAAGTCTGATTACCGTCAAGCATTGGCAGAGAAGCAAGCAAGGCTCGCTGAATTGCTACGGGCGCGTAATGGCCGGCATGTGGTATTTGCCTTTGAAGGCATGGATGCGGCTGGCAAAGGTGGGGCAATTAAAAGGTTGGTCGCGCCGCTCGATCCACGTGAGTATCAAGTTTATAACATTAGCGCGCCAATGCTGTATGAGCTACAACATCCTTATCTATGGCGCTTTTGGACGAGACTACCTAATGAGCAAACCGATCATATCAGTCGTGTCGCCATTTTTGATCGGACTTGGTATGGACGTGTACTGGTTGAGCGTATCGAAGGGTTTGCAACGCGTGATGAGTGGCAGCGCGCTTATGATGAGATCAATCGTTTTGAAGCAGACCTAGTCAGCGCAGGCACGATAGTGATTAAGTACTGGCTGGCAATTGACAAAAAAGAGCAGCTTAAGCGTTTTGAAGAGCGTCAAGAGACCCCTCACAAACAGTTCAAACTAACAGATGATGATTGGCGAAATCGTGACAAATGGTCAGATTATGTGCAATCTGCAGCAGATATGCTGGCACGTACAGATACAAAGACAGCGCCATGGTGTATCATTGCGACCAATGAAAAACGCCAAGCACGATTGGACGTGCTAGATCACGCTATTGAGCAGTTATCTTCAGCATATGATAGTTAGTACTGACTTTTATACTGGGTTGACTTGTACTACTTTTAAATTGAATCGACTATAGTCAGCCGTAAATAATAGAGTTATATCGCTCAAACACTGGCAGTTACAAATCTTGCAATATCATCATGCATTATGCGCTCATATTTAATATAATAGAGCGCGTAACAGCTTCTGCTAACTAACAATTTTAATTTAGCACATAGCGCGTTTGGGTTATTTAATACAGATACCTTAATAATTACGACAGAAATTGTTACAATAGCCATTAGTAGTACCACAAATATCACTATGAAATATCTAAGCCGCAAGATGCTGTAATCAGATGATTTGGCAATATAACTTGCGGCTTTGTGACATGTTGAGGGATGCGTTCTTCGCCTTGGCCATAGTTAGTTTAAGACCATTTAAAAGCATGTTGCGTGTTTCATGTATGCTACGCCATAAGAAGCCATAACAAGCCTTATGAGTAGCAGCGCAATGTTATCAACCTCATATAATTTCAATCAGCTTACGCAGGACGTATTAACGTATGGGTATTAGTAGCAGTTCTACAGAGTCAGTCAAAACCGTTGGCTCGATGAGAATAAATCTATTTTTTGGCATTTTATTGGTTGCGATGACCAGCTACTTTTTGTGGTGGGGTCTAGATTACACGATGCGTCAGCAAACGACGCTATTTATTGTGGCGACTGCTTTTGGTGTCTTTATGGCATTCAATATCGGTGGTAACGATGTCGCCAACTCCTTTGGTACGTCAGTGGGTGCAGGGACGTTGACTATCCCGCAAGCCTTAGGTATCGCCGCGATATTTGAAGTGTCAGGTGCTGTGCTGGCAGGTGGTGAAGTAACTGATACGATTCGAAGCGGCATTGTCGATCTAGATGGCCTCTCAGTTGCGCCCAACCAGTTTATTTATGTCATGCTCTCAGCACTTATTGCTGCTGCATTTTGGCTGTTATTTGCGACCAAAAAAGGTCTGCCAGTTTCGACCACACACGCGATTATCGGCGGCGTGGTTGGTAGCTCTATTGTATTAGGTATCACCTTAGGTGGTACTGAAATGGCGTTATCAACTGTGAATTGGGGTAAGATTGGTACAATCGCCATCTCTTGGGTTCTATCACCGCTACTAGGCGGCGTTTTGTCCTATCTGCTATATGGACAGATCAAGAAAAATATTATTGAATATAATGACAAAACAGAAGCCTATATTGCGACGCTAAAAGGCAATAAAAAAACCTTAAAGCAAAATCATAAAGAATATCTGGACGGTCTGACAGAGTCTGAGCAGTTGGCTTATACGTCAGCTATGTTACGCGATCAAGAAATCTATAAAGATGATGATTGTGTCATTGAAGACTTAGAAACGGATTATTACAAAGAGCTGTATGAGATTGAAAACGAACGCAGCAACCTTGATACGCTAAAAGCATTGAAGCAATGGGTACCTATAATTGCGGCTATGGGCGGTGCAGTCATGGCCTCTCTAGTTGTCTTTAAAGGTCTAAAAAACGTCAATAATGGTATGACGACGTTGCAAGGCTTTTTAATCATGGGGATGATCGCAGCGCTAGTATGGCTAGCTACCTATATTTATACCAAGAGTATTCGCGGCAAGCATAAAGAAGACTTGACCAAAGCCACCTTTATTATGTTTAGCTGGATGCAAGTCTTTACGGCATCAGCATTTGCTTTCAGTCATGGCTCGAACGATATTGCCAATGCGGTTGGTCCTTTCGCTGCCATTATGGATGTTATTCGTACCAATAGCATCTCGACCGAAGCGGCAGTACCACCTGCGGTTATGTTGACTTTTGGTGTGGCATTGATTGTGGGTCTTTGGTTCATCGGTAAAGAAGTAATTCAGACGGTCGGTACCAATCTGGCGAAGATGCATCCAGCTTCTGGGTTCTCAGCTGAGTTGGCTGCTGCTGCTGTCGTGATGGGTGCATCAACGATGGGTCTGCCTGTATCGAGCACGCATACCTTGGTAGGTGCAGTACTGGGCATCGGTATCGTCAATAGAGACACCAATTGGAAGCTTATGAAGCCGATTGGCTTGGCATGGGTGATTACCCTTCCTGCGGCAGCTTCAATGTCTGCAATTAGCTATCTCATATTGGTAAATATCTTCTAAGATTAATGTTACAGAGTTCACCAATAAAGCCTATCTTAGCATCATAAAAAACGCTTATCAGCATCATGCCGATAAGCGTTTTTTTTATGTCAAATATAGGTTTAATCAGTGCCAAACTGTTGGCGTTTTTTGGCAAAGAATCGATCTAAGCGATCCATTGCGTCTTCTAGTTCATGTAAATTGGGCAGGAATACTAAGCGAAAATGATCTGGTCTGTCCCAGTTAAATCCCGTACCTTGTACCATTAAGACATTCTCTTCAATCAGTAAATCCATCATAAAGTCCATGTCATCCGTGATAGGGTAGATGTCAGGATCTATCTTTGGAAAACAATAAAATGCTCCTTGAGGCATGGTGCACGAAATACCTTTGATAGCATTGAGACGTGTTACAGCCATTTCGCGTTGTTTATGCAAGCGACCTGTCTTGGAAGTAAGGTCTTTCATACTTTGGTGGCCACCCATCGCTGTTTGGATGGCATATTGCCCCTGAACATTAGAACACAAGCGCATAGACGCTAGCATATCCAATCCTTCGATGAAGTCCGTGGCGTGTTGCTTGCGACCAGAGACCATCATCCAGCCCGCACGGAATCCAGCGATACGGTGCGACTTTGATAAGCCATTATATGAAAGAACCAGCACGTCGTCAGTCAGCGTACTCATTGGCGTATGTACGGTATCGTCATAAAGAATACGATCATAAATCTCATCGGCCATAATAATTAGATCGTGCTCTTTAGCGACGTCGATAATTTGTAATAGCAGCTCATCGCTATAAAGCGCACCAGTCGGGTTATTGGGGTTGATAACCACGATGCCCTTTGTCTTGCTGGTAATCTTAGACTTGATATCCTCGATATCAGGATGCCAGTTGTCTTCTTCGTTACAGCGATAGTGCACTGCCGTACCACCAGACAGATTGGCTGCTGCTGTCCATAGCGGGTAGTCGGGCATTGGAATCAGCACTTCATCACCATCATTCATCAACGCTTGCATGGTCATGACAATCAGCTCAGACACGCCATTACCCAAATAAACATCACGCACATCAACAGCTGATAACAATCCTTTTGATTGATAATATTGCAATACCGCTTTACGCGCAGAAAAAATCCCTTGCGAGTCTGAATACCCAGTCGCTTCTGCTAAGTTCATCGCTACATCACGCAAAATTTCATGCGGTGCTTCTAGACCAAACGGTGCTGGGTTGCCGACGTTTAATTTTAATATGCGCTTGCCTTCTGCTTCCATTCTATTTGCAGTCTGTAGTAGGGGACCACGAATGTCGTAACAGACATTTTGTAATTTATCAGATTTTTTGATTGTATTCATAGAGTGACCACTCTTAGGATTTTGTTGTGAGTTTTTTTGAGCGTTAGAGGTTGTAGAGACTGTTTTCGATTGGTTTTGGTCTGTATGATTGGGCTGTATGTCTACAGGTAAAGAAGCAGATGAATCGCTATTCTTGCCCAAACCACCATTTATGAATTTTGTTGTCGCACTGGCTTCGTTTTGAAGTTCACCACGTAACAGATAGCCTTCGCTACAGCCTAGGATGCGTGCTAACGTCGGCAGCTTAGACGAGACAATACCGTTTGTGCCACGTTCCCAGTTTGAGATAGCACCACGACTGACCTTCGCACCTGCTGCCGTCATCGCTTGTGCCAATTGTTCAGCGGTAAAGCCTTTCTCACGGCGCAGCTGTACAAGTCGCTCAGCTTGTGTACTTTTATTCTTATCACTAGCCATAATTAGTTAAGCCTGTGTTCATCAATAGGTTTGTAATAAACGAATTACTTTGATTAAAGAGTAATGTTTATGTACTGATGCAAGATATTATTGCATAAATAATAGTAATGCAAGTTAACTTTGAAATTATTAAAAAAATGAAAGTAAATCTTGCATTCATAAGTATATGAGACAGCTTTATACTAAAATGACACATGATTACCTATTACTAATTGCTTTACCAACATAATATTATTGTAATATATACCTTGAATATTGGAACAGTAACCAATAGATAGGGCGCATCGTTTTTATGAAGCAATGACGATAAAACTCAAATAGTAGCAACATAAAATATTAGATAATACCTATCTAACTAAGGGTAAATTATGCAAGATAATCAACTTAGCAAAGAAGAAATCAGCCAGTTAACAGAAGCTGACTGGAAAGAGCGTTTAAGCGCTGACGAATATCATGTGCTGCGTGAGAAAGGCACAGAGCGTCCGTTCACAGGTGTTTATAATGATGCGACCGATGATGGTGTTTATCGTTGTAAAGGCTGTGGTGCCAGCTTATTTGACTCAAGTAATAAGTTTAATGCTAGCTGCGGTTGGCCAAGTTTTGACCAAGGAATCGATAACAGCGCTATTGAAGAGCATGTCGATAACTCGTTGGGTATGACTCGCACAGAAGTAACCTGCAGTAACTGCGGCGCGCATTTGGGTCATGTGTTTCCTGATGGACCTAGTGAAACGACTGGCATGCGCTACTGCATCAACTCAGTCTCTATTGATTTAGATAAATCTGAAAAATAGTTGTCAACTGGTTAGCTGTTTAGATAAGTTTAGACGTATAAAAAGGAAGCATTATGCTTCCTTTTTATTTGTTGGTACTCTTTTCATTTATTGGTAGTATGGTTGTGGTTGCTACTAAGAATATAGTAACGCTTAAAAAACAATTAAAATAACGATGCAATCAATTTAAGGATAGATGATGAGTACTATTTATGATTTTACGGCTGAGCGCATGGATGGTAGCTCGCAAGCGTTTTCAGATTACCAAGATAAAGTATTACTAATCGTCAATACCGCAAGCAAATGTGGATTTACGCCGCAGTTCGAAGGTTTAGAGTCGTTATATCAACAGTACAAAGATCAAGGACTGGTGGTTATCGGTTTTCCTTGTAATCAATTTGGTAGCCAAGATCCAGGCAGCAATGATGAAATTGGTGCGTTTTGTCAAAAAAACTATGGTGTTAGCTTTCCAATGATGGCAAAGGTTGATGTGAATGGGGAAGGTGCTCATCCAATTTATGAATGGCTCAAAGAGCAAAAGGGTGGCGTACTGACAGATGGTATCAAATGGAATTTTACCAAGTTTTTAATTAGCAGTAATGGACAAGTCATCGATCGCTATGCACCAACGACCAAGCCAGAAGCTATTAAAAATGATATTGAGCAAGCATTAGCCAATAAATAAGTATCGAACTCAAAAAATATTGGTTTTTTATAAAAGTATAAAACCAATAAAAACATATGCTTGCTAGAAATATCGATAAAAATGCAAAAAATATGTGAAAAACTCGAAAATACTGTTTGACACCCAACTGTAAATCTATATAATACACACCCACAGCAGCAGAGCTTAGTGACAAACTTAAGAGCTCAGTTGATGTTGAATAAATTGCATAGCAATTGTTCGCGGGTGATTAGCTCAGTTGGTAGAGCGTCTGCCTTACACGCAGAATGTCGGCGGTTCGAATCCGTCATCACCCACCAC
>NZ_JASDDJ010000057.1 GCF_030407455.1 Psychrobacter sp. 5A.1 | reverse complement strand
GTCTTTTTCTCTTTAACATGAATAATATATTCTATAAGAATAAATAATGCCTTATAAATTAGCAAAAAAGATTTTTGTTCGCAAAAGAAAAAGATCTTATTCAGGGGAAGATTTTACGATAGTTGCTAAGTCATATCAAAAAGCGGCTGAGCAAGGTCATGCCATATCTCAATATCAGCTTGGCGCACTTTACCAAAAAGGTAAAGGCATTGATCAAGATTTTTCTATAGCAGCGAGCTGGTATCAAAAAGCAGCTGAGCAAGGTCATGCCACCTCTCAGTATCAACTTGGTTCACTTTACCAAGAGGGTAGAGGCGTTGATCAAGATTTTTCTACAGCAGCGAGCTGGTATCAAAAAGCAGCTGAACAAGGTCATGCCACCTCTCAGTATCAGCTTGGCGCACTTTACCAAGAGGGTAGAGGCGTTGATCAAGATTTTTCTACAGCAGCGAGTTGGTATCAAAAAGCAGCTGAGCAAGGTCATGCCACCTCTCAGTATCAACTTGGCGCACTTTACCAAGAAGGTAGAGGCGTTGATCAAGATTTTTCTACAGCAGTGAGTTGGCATCAAAAAGCGGCTGAGCAAGGCCATGCCATATCTCAGTATCAACTTGGCTCACTTTATCAAGAAGGTAGGGGCGTTCGTCAAGATTTTTCTACAGCAGCGAATTGGTATCAAAAAGCAGCGTGGCAGGGTCATGCCATATCTCAATATCAGCTTGGCTTACTTTACCAAGAAGGTAGAGGCGTTCGTCAAGATAAGTCTCAAGCAAAAGAATGGTTTGGTAAGGCTTGTGATCGTGGTGATCAAAATGGATGCGATGCGTATCGAGTATTAAATGAATTGGGTTGTTGATTTAAGGCGTGTTTGATATTCGACCATGGCACTGACAGAGACTGTTTCGAGTATTAGAACGTTCTGTTTTGAGTGGTCTATAAGTATCTATGCAGATATAGTGAGTTGGTTCGGTTGGGGTATACTTAACAAGCAAATTTTCATAATAAAAAAATGCCATTAACGATGATTGTGACTACTTTAACTTATAAAAAACCTCTCTCCGAAGTGCAAAAATATTTAAATGAGCACATTGTGTTTTTAGAGAAATTTTATGCTAAGAATATTTTTTTAGCATCTGGTCGTAGAGACAATCGTATCGGTGGCGTTATTATCGTGTTATCTAAATATCTGAAAGAAGTTAAAAAAATCATGGCGATAGACCCGTTTTATAAGCATGAAATAGCGGATTATAGTTTTATTAGATTTGAGCCTACAAAGTATTTGGATGAAATTAAAAATTTTATTTAACGGCGCTTATACTAAATAAAAATCCAAAAGCTCACTGCATGTACACAGCAAAGTACACTCCGACTATTTGAGGTAATCAAACTGCCGATACCATTAGTCTACAGTCCAGCCTTCCAGCCCTCACTAGGGGACCGAACCTTTAGCAGCCGTATTTTGGCTTTTTTCACTGATTATTTTAGGTGGATTTAGGCTTTAGCACTGTCTACCCAAGAAAACTCTTCTAAGATGCGCATCCACTGCTCGTCTAATCCTGCTTTTAGCAATAATGGCTCACCAGTGACAGGATGGCTAAGCGCTAAAGTCTGAGCATGCAGCAGCATGCGTGTACAGTCATAGTGAGTACGAAAAAATCGTGTGTGCCGTATATCACCGTGGCTGGTATCACCCACGATATGATGGAATACATGTCTCATATGCCGACGTAGCTGATGCTTACGCCCAGTCTCGGGTGTCAAGCGCACAAGACTATAGCGACTCGTACTATGCTTTTTCGATACCGCAAAGGGAACTTCAACTTGTGCCAAACTCTGCCAATGGGTCACCGCCTCTTGAGCAGGTTTGTCCAAGTCGGCAAATTTATCGGCAATGGCATCGGGCTTAAAGCTGAGCGCATAATCAATGGTGCCTTGGTCTGGCATAAAGCCGCGTACCACGGCTATATATTGCTTCGTCACCTTATGTGCAGTAAAGGCCTCGCCAAGGCTGCGCGCCACGGCTGAGCTCTTGGCAAACAATAATACGCCTGATGTCGGCTTGTCTAATCGATGCACTGGAAACACATGGCAACCGACCGCATCACGGGTGAGTTGCATGGCAAAGCGCGTCTCGCCTTTATCCAGCCAGCTGCGATGCACCAACATACCAGCCTCTTTATTAATCGCCACCAGAAATTCATCTTCATAGATAATTTCTATTTGGTTAGCAGTTTCGCTTTCGATATCCATGTTTTCAGTGCTCATACTTTAGTGCCTATGCTTTAGTGGCTACAATTATATATCTACTATCTTTTATATCTATCCTTTTTATCGCATCTGTAGAGGCATAATATATTTGGACGGTGTTTCAGAGGAAACACGCCCTAGTATGATACTTATGACCATTTCAAGGTAACAAGTGATTTCTAAAGGTGAATCTTTAACTATTTGTATAAATCATATGAAAATTTTACCTAGCGCCTAAATGAGCAATGCTTTCAGATCATCATTATTAACAATATTGATTTCCATTTTTATCACTGTTTTCACAATGAGCCCATGCCCTATAAGCCAAGTTAGCCCTCTCTAAGTCACCTTCTCCCTATCCAAAATTCAGTAAACTAAATTCGGTTTACGTCATCCTATTGTCATATCTGATAGATACACTGCAGACCTACACCAGACAGGTATTCAAATTTTATAAGCGATTAGGTGAGTGGACATGTTAGAGCTCAGGCAGGTTACTAAGAAATATGATGACAAAGTTATCTTTGAAGATATCTCACTCAAAATTAACAAGGGTGAAATTGTCTCAATATTAGGGCCGTCGGGCTGTGGTAAGACCACTTTATTGCACATGATTTTAGGGTTAACCGATATCAGTGGTGGCCGAATCGCGTATAACGGTGAAGATATTACCCGAGTGTCTATGAGAGAGCGCGGGTTCAATATTGTCTTTCAGGATTATGCTTTATTTCCCAATCTCAATGTGAAGCAAAATATCGAATACGGTCTACGTAACAATCCCAAACTAAGCACCCAACAAGAAGTTGATGAATTGATCGACTTACTCGATATTAAAGCACATCTAAACAAGCGCATTCATCAGTTATCTGGCGGTCAAAAACAGCGGGTGGCACTGGCACGTACCTTGGTCATGAAGCCAAAGATACTATTGTTAGATGAACCTTTATCGGCATTAGATGGTGTGATTAAAGAAACCATCAAACAGCGTATTCGCGAGATTGCCGTACGCTATCAGCTGACAACATTAATCGTTACCCACGATCCAGAAGAAGCCATGACTTTATCTGACCGTATCTTACTGTTGTCTGATGGCAAAATAGCACAATTCGCCAAACCAGCCGAAATAATCTGTAACCCTGCCAATGATTTTGTCACCAACTTCATTTTGAATCAGCTCAATATTAAGCGTCGCAATATTTTGAGTTTGTTTGCAGACGATACCGCTCAAGTGGATCCCTTAAGCAAATATACCCAAACCCAAAACTATGGACAGCATGAGGCCAGTATTGGTCATCATGATGCTGACGCCATCGCTATCAGTCATCCTGATGACCAAACATCAAAAGATACGGCTAAAAACTAATATGGTTGAAGCTATCAGTGAATGAATAGTGGCTGACATCACTGATAGCAAAATTAATGGAACAGTGACTGCATAGGTCATTAAGTGAAAACCTGACCATTTGATTGTTTTGGATGTTTATGAAGCTTAGCAATTCACCATCAGTAAAAGCCATTTGGCTCTTCGTCACGATTTTGTTCATCGCTTTTATGTTTGTACCGTTAGGTAAAATGTTGGCGTTATCATTGAATGTCGGCGATGGCATTGGTTTGGATAATTACACCAGTATCGTTGGTAATGACAGCTTTCAGCAAGTGATGCTGAATAGCTTTGTGGTGGCGATAGCAAGCGCGCTCAGTGCCACGCTACTAGCCTTTATCTTAGCGTATACCGTACACTGGACCAACTTACCCAAGCGCTTCAAGCAAGTCATTAAAGTCGCCGCCTTATTTCCCATGCTATTGCCTACGGTGACCTACGGCTTCGCCATTATCTATACTTTTGGCAAGCAAGGTTTGCTGACACAGATACTAGGCTTTCAACTGTTTGAAAATATCTACGGCTTTCAAGGGATGTGGCTCGGCTATACCATCTATACCTTGCCGATTGCCTTTTTATTACTCAACAATACCTTCCAATATTTAGACAAAAAATTCGTTATCGTCTCAGAGTTGATGGGCGACTCGTCTCTACGTCAGTTCGATATGACCGTCATTCGTCCGCTGATTGGCACTTTTGCAGCGGCAATGATTCAATGTTTCTTTTTAGCGTTTACTGATTTTGGTATTCCTGCCTCTATCGGTGGGCAATATAAAGTCATTGCCATTGAGCTTTATACACAGATATTAGGCGCGTCGCCTTCCTTTGAAAAAGGGGCAGTGGTCGCGCTGTTTATGCTCATTCCATCGGTGCTCAGTATCTGTCTACTTTGGTATGTCGCTCGTTTTAACATTCGCTACGATACGGTTGAAAATATCGATCTACCGACGTCTAAAGTGAAGGATCGAGTATTAGCGGTGTTATCTAGCACTATCTTATTCTGCTTACTGATGGTCTTTGCGGTGATATTTATCATTCCATGGATAAAAACGTGGCCCTATCAAATGGAATTCAGCACTGAGACGGTGAGTAAGGTTTTAGAATCTGCCAATCTCATGAGAGTCTATAAAAACTCACTCATCGTGGCGGTATTGACGGCAGTCTTTGGCACCTTAATTACTTATTTCTCAGCATTATTGTGCGAGCGCTCTAGCTTATTCAAACTTGGTAAATTCAGTATAGAGAGCTCAGCACTGGTGACCAACACGGTCCCAGGAATGGTCGTGGGTATTGCTTATCTCATGGTGTTTTCGGGCTCTGCGGTCGCCAATACCATTTTTATTATCGTTATCAGTAACATCATTCATTACTTCGCCACGCCTTATCTGATGAGTAAAAATGCGCTGTCCAAAATGAACTTAGGCTGGGAGACGACCGCCAGTTTATTGGGCGACTCATGGTTTACCTCACTGCGACGTATTGTGATTCCTAACTCGTTTTTTACGTTAATTGAAGTGGCTTCATTTTATTTCATCAGTGCCATGGTGACGATTAGCGCTGTTATCTTTATTTCTGGTGCAAAAACCATGGTGCTCACGACCAAGATTGTTGAATTACAGCACTTTGCACGCTTCGATGAGATTTTCATTTTATCGCTCATGATATTACTGACCAATATCTGCGCGTTGATATTGTTTGCCGTCATTCGTCATTTATATAGCAGACGACTATACGGCACCACCAAAGAAAAAGGCGAGCCGCTTGTTGCGCCAACGCCTGCTTAATTTTATTTATTCATTAAGAGCCATTAACTAAGTGTCATTAACTAAAGGCTGTTAACTAAAAGCTATCAACGATACGAATACAATATTAATCATTACATTAATCATTAAAACCCAACAACATGGATAGGATAAAAAATGTTCTCACTTAAAGCGTTAATGGTTGGTCTGACTTGCGGGATGATGTTGACAGGCTGTAGCTCACCTTCGGCAAGTGGTGGCAGTACTGCTAGTGCAGAGGAAGTCATCATCTATAGCAATGCCGATGAAGAAGCGGTCGAAGTCATCCAAGAGGTATTAGACGCAGCAGGGTATGAAGGACAATATATATTTCAGTCGTTTGGTACGGGTGAGCTTGGCGGCCGTTTATTGGCAGAAGGCAAAAACATAGAGGCCGATTTGGTCACGATGAGTTCGTTTTATTTGGAGAGTGCGCAAGCAAAACATCCGATGTTTAAAGCGTTAACCTTTGAGGTCAAGCCTCAAGTGGCAGTGCCTGATTACTATGCGCCCATTCTCAGCTTTACTGGGGCAATTATTTTAAACACCAAAGAGATGGCTGCGCAAAATCTGCCTAGACCAACCAGTGCCAAAGACTTGGCAAATCCAGTCTACAAAAACAAAATTGCGATGGTTGATCCCAATGGCTCATCGACTGGTTGGTTGTTTGTTCAAAATATCACATCTGCCTATGGCGAGGATGATGAAGGGCAAAAAATCATGAATAGTATTCGTGAAAATGCAGGCCCCAATCTAGAGCTGTCAGGATCAGGCCCATTGAAAAAGGTCATGGCAGGTGAAGTGCCAATTGGGTTTGGCGTGCGTCATCAAGCCGTTGTGAATAAAGCTGAAGGTCTGCCTATTGACTACATTGATCCTAGCGAAGGCAACTATACGCTGAGTGAATCCGTCGCGGTCATCGATAAAGGGGACAAAACCAATCAGAATGCGATGAAAATAGCCGAAATCATCGTCAAAAATGCGCGACCACAACTATTAGAGATATATCCAAATGTCGTCTATAACGGTGAGACGGTGGCACCTGAGAATCAAATCAAAAATGTAAAAACCTATTCTGAACCGCTGACCGCTGAATTATTGGATAAGCATAGAGCCTTTTTTCACGGTCAAAAGATATAAGTTCTAATTTTTGATGTTAAAACCAAGGAAGATCGCTATGCAGTTATCAACCAAATTATCCGAAAAAAAATACGATGTGGTGATCGTCGGTGGTGGCATCGTCGGCCTTGCCAGTGCTTATGCTGCTGTTAAGAAGGGGCTGAGTGTCGCATTGGTAGAACGTGAGTCACAAAATAAAGATGCGTCAGTGCGTAATTTTGGTTTTGTTACCGTCAGTGGTCAGCAACGTGGCGAGCATTGGCAGCGCGCAATGTATTCCCGCAATGTGTGGGCAGAGATTGCGCCCAAAGCAGGTATCGACGTCGAGCATAGTGGCCTGCATATGCTCATGCAACGTCCAGAGGCGATGGATGTCGCTGAGGCGTTTTTGCAAACAGAGATGGGAGAGTCTTGTCGTTTACTGACTCAATCTGAAATCACAGAAAACCTACCTTACCTCAAAAAAGGGTTGGGTGTGTTGTATAGCCCTCATGAGCTCAGAGTCGAATCAAAAACCGCTATTGGCAAATTGGCAAATTGGCTCAGTCAAGCGCACGGTGTGGACTTTTATAATAAAACGACCGTTCATTCGATTGAGCTACCGATGGTTCATACCAGTCGCGGTACGCTACATGCAGAGCATTGTGTGGTCTGTCCTGGGACAGATTTGCACAGCTTATATCCAGAGACTTTGGCACAGGCTAAGGCCAAACTATGCACCCTGAATATGATGCGTGTGATGCCAAAAAAGGCGTTTAAATTAAATGCTGCGGTGATGTCGGATCTCAGTTTTGCTCGTTATGATGGATTTGCCCAATTACCTGAAGCCCAAAGATTGACTTCATTGCTGGATAATATCCAATCGGCTGAGCGCAAAGCAGGCGTACATCTAATCGTGGTGCAATCTGCTGATGGCTCTCTCATTGTTGGCGACAGCCATGACTATAGTGATAGAGAGCTGCCATTTCGAGACGTTCGAATTGATGATTTGATTATGAATGAGTTCGATCAAATGATGGATATTGGTGAGTGTGATATTACTCAGCACTGGTTAGGTGTCTATCCCAGCGGTGAAGAAGTGGTGTTTAAAGCCTCCCCAGAAAAAGGCGTGGTTGTCGGCTCAATCACAAGCGGCACTGGGGCATCGACAGGCTTTGCATTTGGTGAAGAATTAATCCATTTGGTATTGGAGTCAAAATAATGAATACAGATATTAATAGTATTAAAGAGTCATTCGATCAAATCAAACTATGTGTGTTTGATATGGCAGGCACGACCGTAAATGAAGAGAATTTAGTCTATAAAACCGTGCGTGATGCGATCAATCAAGCGCTTAGTTACGATGATAAAAAGGTGGATTTAGCTCTTTGCTTAGCGTTTGGCGCTGGCAAGGAAAAACGCCAAGCGATCAACGACATACTTAATGAATTGGATATAGCTGAGGCGGACGTCGCATCACTCACCGATACAGCATTCAAGATTTTTAAAACCAGTTTGGCCAAGGCTTATACAGCAGATACTCTGGGTACGTTTGAAGGTATGCTGACTTTATTCGCTCAGCTAAAAGCAAGTGATAGAAAGGTGGTTTTAAATACGGGATATGACTCAAAAACCGCCAATAACATATTAACTATTTTGGGTTGGTCGGTGGGTAATGAGATTGATGCATTGATTACAGCGGACGATGTCACTAATGGTCGTCCTGCGCCAGATATGATCACTTTGGCCATGGAACAGTTTGGGATTGAAGATCCAAAACATGTGTTAAAAGCGGGTGATAGTGGTATCGATATTGAAGAAGGCAAAAATGCCAATTGTGGCCTCTGTGTCGGTGTGCTGAGTGGCGCGCAAACCAAAGCACAGCTTGATAAGTATGCGCCAGATATCATACTAGAGACGTTGACTGATTTGGCTAAATTGATTTAGACGCTCAGGTGGTTATTAGGGCGTGTCTTCATTTTAAAAATGGTGATAAAAATGAGATAAATTGCCGTCAAACGAGGAAAATAGTGCAGATAATATCGAGATATTGACCAACTATTTGACGATGTTTGGCAAAATTTAGCTGTTTTTAGCCCATTTAGAGGACACTCGTTTGAATTGAGGACACGCCCTAGTAGATGTCACAAAAAATGGCGGATAATATGTTGAAGGTTCTGTATTGAAGACGCTGTATTGAAGGTTCCGTTGCGACGGGGCCTTTTTTGTTTCTGTTATTCAAAAAAAATCCTTCACCATCTCGTTAATAGCAGATGGCGAAGGACTTAGTGCTTCACAATAGTATGATAGGTAATTACTCAGTATGATAGCTAATTACTCAATAACAAATGCCCATTTTAAATTTAGTAAACATTATTCGACTGTTACGCTCTTGGCCAAATTTCTAGGCTGATCGACATCGGTCCCGCGCATAACGGCGACATGATACGACAATAGCTGCACAGGTACGCTATAGACGATAGGAGCAAGCGTTTCGCAGACATCAGGTACATATACCAGATGCAATCTATCTTCTGCCACCATTTGACTGGCTTCGCTAGCAAAGACAAATAGCTCACCGTGGCGCGCATGCACTTCTTGCATATTGGCTTTCAATTTATCGAACATACTGTCTTTTGGCGCTAATACAACGATCGGCATGTCTTTATCGACTAATGCCAATGGGCCGTGTTTTAGCTCGCCTGCCGCATAGCCTTCTGCATGAATGTAAGAGATCTCTTTTAATTTTAGCGCACCTTCTAAAGCAATTGGGAACTGTAGGCCACGTCCTAAAAACAGGCAGCTCTTTTTGTCTTCGAAGTTTTCACTCATGGCCTTGATAGGTGCATCGAGGTTTAAGCTGGCATGTAGCTGACCAGGCAGTTTGTGTAGCTCGCCAAGCAACGTACTCAAGCGGTCATCAGTCAGGCGCTTCTGAGTAACCCCAACTTTTAGAATTAATAAAATCAACGCCACAAGTTGGGTGGTAAAGGCTTTGGTCGAAGCCACACCAATTTCAGGTCCTGCGAGTGTCGGCAAGAAAATATCGGTCTCACGGACCAATGACGATGTTGGGACATTGCATAACGCCAAGCTGACTAAACCTGCTGGTGTATTTTTTTGAATGTCACGTAATGCTGACAACGTGTCAGCCGTTTCACCAGATTGAGAAATGCAAATGACCAACGTATTATCGACGACAACGGGGTTGCGATAGCGGAACTCACTAGCGACCTCGACCGAGCAAGGAATACGGGTAAGGCTTTCAAACCAATACTTTGCGACCAGTCCTGAGTGATAACTGGTACCGCAGGCAATCACTTGTACATGGCGAACACCTGATAGCTGTGTCTCATGACGTTG
Organism: Psychrobacter sp. 5A.1; assembly: GCF_030407455.1. GTDB lineage: Bacteria > Pseudomonadota > Gammaproteobacteria > Pseudomonadales > Moraxellaceae > Psychrobacter. Next base: position 10,788 of record NZ_JASDDJ010000057.1, on the reverse strand, counting down.
TAAAAAGTCTTCACGCAGTTGAGAGGTTTCACCACTGTCCAAAGCCATCTCAATCGTACGACCGACCGCATCTGGCTGCTCATAGATTTCTTTGAGCATATAATGCTTGAACTCACCCTTATCGGCATTGTGTTGGGTCGCATCAATTTCATGTATTTGACGCTGAACCTCAACACCGTCCGCATAAACTTGAATGCTGTTGCGAGTTAATTTGGCGATATCGCCTTCTTCTAAATACATAAAGCGGTTGGTGACTGGCAGTAATGCCAACTGATCTGAGGCAATAAAGTTTTCACCGATACCAACCCCAATAACCAAAGGTGAGCCTAGACGCACAGTAATGAGCTCATCTGGGCAATCTACATGTACGATACCTAGGGCAAAGGCACCGTGTAATAGTGGAATAATGGTACGGACCGCTTCTAATAGGTCGGGCGTTTTTTTGTAGATATCATGAATCAGATGCGCCACAACTTCGGTATCTGTTTGTGAGGTAAACTCATAGCCTTTGGCTATCAACGCTTCTTTTAGTTCAGCGTAGTTTTCTACAATACCATTATGAACCACGGCAATCTTGCCTGAGACGTGTGGATGCGCATTACGCTGCGCTGGCTCACCATGAGTGGCCCAGCGCGTATGAGCGATACCGATATGACCATCAAAAAATTCTGGGTTAATGGCGACAGCATTGACAAGTTCTTGTACTTTGCCCACTTGACGCTCACGATGTAATTCACCATCACGAATGACTGTCAGGCCAGCAGAATCATAGCCTCGGTACTCTAAACGCTTAAGACCTTCAAGTAAGATATTGGCGATATTTCGTTCAGCAACTGCCCCTACGATTCCACACATGGCTATTCCTTAAGTTTAATTTTTGTTGTTTTGAGAGTTTAACTTTTCTATATAGAAGTACTTTACCAATCAACAAACGGGTTGGTAGATAAGCTGTTAACTCTATAGCGTGTTAGATATGATTAAGCAGCACCACAAAGATTGCCGCGCTGCTTAATTTGTTTAAGTCTGACTGCTATTGACTTAACGATTGGCGCATCGATTATTTTTTAGTTGGTCGTTGAAAATCGTCTTTCTGTGTTTGTCGCGCGCGGCCAAATGCCAATGCTTTAGCGTCCACGTTTTTGGTAATAACAGAGCCTGCTGCGACCGTGGCTGTCTCACCAATCGTTACTGGCGCCACCAAGCTAGCGTTAGAGCCGATAAAGGCATTGTCTTCAATAATGGTTTGCGATTTATTAGCCCCATCATAATTACAAGTGATGACACCAGCCCCAATATTGACGCCTGCTCCAACAGTCGCATCACCAACATAGCTTAAGTGATTTACTTTGCTGCCTTGACCAATGGTCGATTTTTTAATTTCTACAAAATTACCTACTTTACTGTTATCAGATAATACTGTCTCAGGGCGCAAATGGGCAAATGGACCAACGTCGACACCAGCACCGACCTCGGCACGATCAATGACACAATAGGGCTTTATATGACAAGCATTACCGAGTTGTGAGTTTTTAATAACACAGCCTGCTTCAATATAGACATTGTCACCTAGCGTACAGTTACCTTCGAATACAACACCGACATCGATAAACACATCTTGGCCTGCTGTCAATGTACCGCGAATATCAACACGAGTAGGGTCAGCAAACTGCACACCCGCTTCTTGCAAGTCAGCGACTAGCTTACGTTGCCATGTACGTTCTAAGCTGGCAAGCTGTTGACGGTTATTGACCCCTTCAATCTCAAACGTATGCTCAGGCTCAATCGCTGCGATAGTAATACCATCGGCAACTGCCATTTTAACGATATCCGTCAGATAATATTCTTGTTGAGCGTTGTTGTTAGAGAGCTCAGGCAAGTATTTATGTAGTAGCGCATTGTCTACACAGTAAATACCGCTGTTAATTTCTTTGATATTTTGCTCATCATTACTAACATCTTTTTGCTCAACAATGGCTTCAATATTACCTGCTTGGTCACGTTTGATACGGCCCAATCCAAATGGATTATCAACGGTCAACGTCAGCATAGACATACCGTCAGTATTGGCAGTTTTTAGTGCTGCCAATGTTTGGCCACTTACCAATGGCACATCACCATAGAGAATGAGGCTTTGCCCTGATGTTGGCAAGTCAGATAAGGTGACTTTGACAGCATGCCCAGTCCCTAACTGCTCAGTTTGAGCAACCCAAGTAATTGACGACTGTGTATATTGGTTTGTAATCTCTGATTTTACTTGCTCACCGCCAAAACCATGAACGATGATAGTCTCGTCAATAGTTAGCTTTTGACAAGTATCTAAGACATGGCCCAACAACGACTTACCAGCCAGTGTTTGCAGCACTTTTGGCTTAGCCGACTGCATGCGTGTGCCTTTGCCAGCAGCTAAGATAATTACGGAAAGAGGAGTTGTCATAGGAGCTCTTATAAATGTAACAAAATATAATATTGAATTATAGCGCAAGTGTTTGCTTATATAAATGCTATGACGTGCAAGCTTTGTAACTAATCACTACCATATAAAATATATAGAGCATGTCATTATTTTAGGTCTCACAATCTAAATGTGCTAATTGAGGACATGCCCTAGGCGGCTTTTTTAATAAAAAGGAACGACTAATGAGATAGCGATCCATATTGCCGCTGCCATCACCCCAGCTATAATATCATCGAGCATAATGCCCAACCCACCTGCGACTTTTTTATCGGCCCAGCCAATCGGTGGTGGTTTAATAATGTCAAAAAATCTGAACAGTACAAAAGCGGTGATAAGAGCAATGATGGATGAGCCCTGTGAGATGGCTTGCCAAAAACGCTCTGTATCTAGTAGATAAGAAAAAGGGAGGAGGGTAATCCAGATACCGGCCCATTCATCCCAAACAATATGCGGATCATCATGACCTTGCATCAGCTCAGAGGTACGACCACATATCCAAACGCCAATAACGCAGGATAAAATGGTCATAATCAAAAACGGCACAAACCCTAGGCTTAATAGTGGTATTGCCATGACCAAGCCACCAATTGACCCCCAAGTACCAGGCGCGCGGCGAGGCAAACCACTACCCAAGCCTAACCCCAGCCAATAAACCACACGGTCAAGCATGCTAGCACCGACTGGTAGTGGTGGACAGTCATTTGCTTTACGGATGTCAGGCTTAGAGAGGTCGTGTTCAGTCATGGATTAGCCTGTAAAATGTTGGTAACCAGTAAGATTGGGCCATGTGGCAAATGGCGCGGGCTGAGCGGGCGTGACTGGCTGATTTGTATAAAAAAGCTCAGGACGTAAGGCGGTATACGTGCTTGTATTTTCCGCGATAGAGTCTGTCAAAGCGATGACGTCACCGATACAGGTAACTGGCGTATTGCCGATAGGGGGTTCAAGATGTGCGGGCAACGTAAAAGCCAATTCGTAATCATCGCCACCTGCCAGTTGGCATAACAAACGTTCAGATAGATCTACGCTTGCTAATGCTTTACTCGTAGGCAATTGTTCTAGATTAATACGCATACCTATTTTGCTTTGCTGACAGATATGGCCAATATCTTGATACAGACCATCAGAGATATCTATCATCGCTGTTGCACCAATTTTGGCTAATGCTGCGCCTAGTGCAATACGTGGAGTCGGCATATGCAGACGATGGGCTAGCTCTATACCAACGGTACTGTCAGGATGTTGCAGGGCATAACTGGCATCGCCAAGCGTCCCTGATACATAAATCTTATCACCAACTTGTGCACCCGAACGATATACAGCTGGCGTGTCTGCGGCAAGCAATCCTTGCGCGCTGACACTCAATACTAAATTATCACTGCGTGTGGTATCACCGCCAATCAGGGCGACACCGAATAACTGGCAGGCGTGAAATAAGCCTTTGGCAAATTCAGTGAGCCATTTTTCATTGGCAAGTTGCTTAGGTAATGCTAATGCCAATAAAATACTATGCGGGGTCGCGCCCATTGCGGCAATATCTGAGACATTGACAGCGACGGTTTTATAACCAATCGCAAATGCCAATTCATTGACTTGTTGCCAGTCAGCGCTAAAATGCCGACCTTGAACCAAGGTGTCAATACAGCTGACCAAGCGTGACCCTGCTGGCAAAGCCATGACAGCTGCATCATCACCGATACCTTTTTCGATACCAGTCAATGGTGCGTGTGCCGCTTGCATTTGCGAAAATATACGCTCAATCAGCTCAAATTCATTCATGGCTAGTCTTGGTTTTTAGCATCGTCAGCGTCTTTTTTGCTCGCCTTAAACTCGCTGATATTTGCACTGGCTTTACTGGCGCTATTGCGTTTGACACTAGTATTATTTGCGCTAATACGAGGTTTATTTGATGCAGTTGGGCTGTCTTCAATAGCGCTTTGTACATCAGCAACGACTTCTGTACTATCAGCTGGTTTTGCTTGAGCCTGTTTAGCCGCTGATTTTTGTGACGTACGCAGGTTGGCTTTGGTGTCTGACTCTACTTCAGTAGCGCGTAGCTCAACGGCCATTCTATCTAGTACCGCATTGATCAATTTGTGCGCGTCAGTGGCACCGAAATGGTTGTTAAGCTTCATCGCTTCATCAAGTACTACCTTATAAGGAATCTCTAAGCGATTTTGCAGCTCATAAGTGCCAATAAGCAAAATAGCGTGCTCAACGGTGTCCAACTTATCAATGTCGCGATCAAGATGCTGAAGGATTAGAGCATCCAACGCTTCAATTTGCTCTGGGATATCACGCATCATTTCGTGATAATAGCCGATATGTACGGTGTGCATGGCATTGGTCGCGCGCGTACGGGCAGCGATATCATGCGGCGCATTGGCTTTCCAACCGAGCTTGCCGTCTACATCGAAACGGCGATCAGTGACCAGCCATTCGTATAGACCTTGCATCGCAAAGCGGCGCGCCTTACGAATGGCAGTGTGACTGGTTTTATAAGAAGTCTCACTCATATCGAAGGTTTGATCACCCGCACTGCTGCTTGCTATACGGGTAGCTTCCGCTTGTCTATCATCGGTTTGTGCGGTTTTCGCAGCATTAATAGCGTGCTTGAGTTGGTCAGTCATAAGGGGTCAATACCTGAGTTTTGAAATAGAATGTTAAATAGTGGTCGGCTGGCACGTTTTGCCAGTCAGTCTTGGATACTGGAGTTACATGGTGAAGGCTATCGTAATAATAATAACCTCCATCAACGTCACAAACAATATTACTTATAGGCGCTGCTTAAATAGCACTGCTTACCTGTGTTAATAAAACCGTTAGACAGTCAAATAGAGACTGTCTAGTGGTCAATACTAACGATCAATAAAACTAAGCGTCAGCACTTTCGTCATCAATATCTAACTGTGATAAGACAGCAAGCATTTCTATGACAACCATTGCCGCTTCTGAGCCTTTGTTACCCGCTTTCGTGCCAGCACGCTCAATCGCTTGCTCGATGCTGTCAGTGGTCAATACGCCGTTTGCGACTGGAATGTTGTAATCCATCGCTACAGCACTCAAGCCTTTTGCAGATTCACTTGCAACGAAGTCAAAATGCGGTGTGCTACCACGAATAATAGCGCCTAAAGCAACGATAGCGTCAAAGCGATCAGACTCAGCGGCACGTTGGGCAACCAATGGCAATTCAAAAGCACCAGGCACGCGAATAACGGTGATATTGCTACCCAATACACCATGACGTAGTAGTGCATCAATTGCGCCATCTACCAATGATTCAACCACAAAACCATTAAAACGACCGACTACAATACCAATACGAACGTCTTTGTTTTGATGTAAGTTACCGTCGATATGAGTCACGTCATTGCGTTGCTGTTGTAGATTTGACATAAAAAATCCTTTGCTTATTTGGCTTTTAATAAAGATGTGGGCGTAAGTGAACAGCTAAATAGAGTGATGCGTTCAAATAACAGGTTTGATGATCTGGTTTTCTAACAAATCGGCAGTTAAATGAACGAAAATAAGTGGTTAGCGCTATGATAACATTTTTTTCTAATTTATTTGTATTTTACCAGTGTGTTATATGGGGCGTATTAGACATTTATAAATGGGCACTGCCATGGTCGAATATCAAACACGCCTTAGTTGGCTCAATCACATTTAAATACAGGGTAGGCGAGTGAAAACACTAAAAATAGTAGGTTCAGCACGCCTAACGCTCTATCTAATTTATATATGATTGACTATAGACGCATCTGTATCCCTTGCGATGCCATATATGCTTTGGCTTCTTGAACCGTATACTCACCAAAGTGAAAAATACTGGCCGCAAGCACTGCATCGACGCCACCTTCTAATACGCCTTCGGCCAAATGTTGTAAATTACCAACACCGCCTGAGGCGATGACTGGTACATTTACTTGGCTAGTGATGTGCTTCATGAGGGCCAAATCATAGCCTTTTTTGGTGCCGTCACCGTCCATTGAGGTGACTAATAACTCACCTGCACCCAGCTCAGCCATTTTTTTGGCCCAAGCAACGGCATCAATGCCTGTTGGCTTGCGACCGCCGTGAGTGAAAATCTCCCAACGTGGGACGACAATACCGTTCACGTTGATATCAGCGACACGCTTGGCATCGATGGCAACGACGATACATTGATTGCCAAATTTCTGGGCTGCTTCACCAACGAATTCTGGGGTAAACACTGCTGCTGAGTTAATCGCGACTTTATCCGCGCCAGCATTGAGTAAATTGCGGATATCAGCGATTTTACGCACGCCGCCGCCGACTGTGAGAGGGACGAATACGGTCTCGGCCATGCGCTCAACGGTATGATAAGTGGTATCGCGCTCATCATTGGTCGCCGTAATGTCTAAAAAAGTAATCTCATCAGCACCTTGTTCGTTGTAGCGTTTGGCTACTTCGACAGGGTCACCTGCGTCTTTGATATCGACAAATTGCACACCTTTGACCACACGGCCATTATCAACATCTAAACAAGGAATGATACGCTTTGCTAACATAGGGTCTTTCACCTTATAATCAATTCATTCTATAGGCGCTAGTCTAGCAAAAACACCGCCGTTTCAGGCAGGTTTTCGTAAGATTATTACGCTTTTCATTATAGTTTGCTTATGCGCGGTACAATTGCTGTGATTACCGCCCAAATCTATTTTATTTAACTTGTTATTCAATTGCCAAAAGTGAGATGTCATGTCTGTCTATACCCAGTTAACCAATGACCAGTTTGCCGCCTTTTGCCAAAGCTTTGGCGTATCCTTCGTGCGGGCCATTCCGATCACTCAAGGTATTAAAAACTCAAACTGGTTTATTCAAACGACTGACGATGTAGATGGCACATACTCTTATGTATTCACTTTATTTGAAGAGCGTCCGCCCGCTGATATCGAAAAAATGGCCGTTATTCTTAATCAATTAAATGGCAAACTACCAGTCGCCGCACCACTAGCCGTTGTTGAATCAAATGGTTCGCAAACGGATGGTGATGATAAGCGCTATGTCATTCATTATGAAAATAAAGCGATTACGCTAGTACCATGCCTAGCAGGATCGCACCCAGAGCAGACCACGCAAGCGATGTGCCATGATATCGGTGCTGCGCTAGCGATGTTGCATGAGACGTTGCAAGCACTACAACCTGCTGAGCAGTATGGCGTGCCTTTATATCCGTGGGCAGACGTACGCGACCGTGAAATGCAGTTTATGCCGGGTGACGAAGCCAAGTTGATGAGTGATATTTGGCAGTCTTATTCAGAATTACCACTGGCAACGTTGCCAAATGGTTTGTGTCATTTGGATATGTTCGCTGACAACACCCTATGGAATCTGCAAAAAGGGGAAGAGCGTCTCACTGGTTTATTAGACTTTACCGAAGTCAGTGTTGAGCATTACGTGATGGATATTGCCATTACCATTAATGACTTTTGTACTACGTGGGGCGTTGCCGAACAAGGCGAATCGGTGAATTTTGACCGCAGTAAAATGTCGGCATTCTTACAAGGCTATGAGTCCAAACGTACACTTAACAACGATGAAAAACGCGCCCTACCTGTTATGCTGGCAAAAGCGGCAGTGATTTTTTGGTTGTTACGCCTAAACGTGATTCACTACAACCGTACCGAAGGTCGTACGGGTGATAACATCATGGTTAAAAACCCTGACTTGATGAAACGTCTGGCCGCTTATCATTGGGCGCATGTTGAAAAGTCGCAAGATAATACAGTATTTGTGCTTTCTGGCACGGCATCAGACAATCAGATAGTCGGTGTTTTTAGCAGTATCACGCAAGCTGAGCAAGCCCGTGAAAAATTGAGCAATAGTAGTGAGTTCGCAATCAAAGAATATACGCTAGATCAATTGTCGTAAGCATTGCTTATTCATTTATTCTGGTACCAAAACTATAAGGCGATCCCATGACCGATCAAGTTGATAACTGGCACAAACTGGCACGCTACGACACCAATATGCAAGGCGAGCTGCATGCCAATCTGCTGAAAAATAACGGCATTACCGTGTCTTTACAGCCGCTAAGTGCTATCCCTGGTATGAACTCTGGTATCGTTCTTTGGGTAGAGGATACGGATTTGGCAGAAGCTCAGCGTATCTTAGCGACCATTCCAACCGATGGCGCGGCCTTGCTGGATGAGATGAGTGATGCTGACTTTGATGCGCTATCTGCCGCTCAAAGCAACTCTACGCCAAGCAACCCGATAATAAATAACGATTCGCTTAACAACAATAATGGCGGTGATGATTAAATGTGTCAACTCTTAGGAATGAACTGCAACACCCCAACCGATATTGGTTTTAGCTTTGCAGGATTTCGCAAGCGCGGCGGTATGACGGACAGTCATGAAGATGGTTTTGGCATTGCGTTTTTTGAACGCAGCGAATGTGCCAATAATGACAAAATTAATGATGAAACGGCAAATGACTCAACGGGTCTGCGTTTGTTTCATGACAATCGCCCAAGCCATCTGTCACCAGTCGCTGATTTGGTCAATAACTACCCAATCAAAGCCATGAATGTCATTGCGCATATTCGCAAGGCTACTCAAGGGCAAAACTGTTTGGCCAATACGCATCCCTTCGTCCGTGAAGTATGGGGCGAGCAGTGGGTATTTGCGCACAATGGGCAGATGAATAGCGAGTTTATTAAACGCTGTCAGCGCTTGCAAGACAATGGTAATGGCTCACACTGCCAGCCAGTTGGCTCAACTGACTCCGAAATGGCATTTTGTTATTTGGTCAATCGCCTTAAAAGTAGCTTTAAAACCCGCCCTGATGATCAGACACTGTTTAATTTTTTGACCACGCAGTGCCGCTATTTATCTGCCAACGGTTTATTTAATTGCTTGATATCAAATGGCAGGTGGCAACTGGCTTATGCCGGTAGCTTATTATTTTATCTCACACGTAAAGCACCGTTTGGTGAGGCAAAATTGGCGGACGATGACTTGGCGATTAACTTTGGCGATGTAACCACAGATGCGGATAAGGTCACTATTTTAGTCACTGTACCATTGACTGAAAATGAAAAATGGCAACAATTGGCGGTCAATGAATGCCTGATATTTCAAGATGGTGATGTCATTTATAAAGACAGCCCAAGCCAGCGTAAGTTTTTGACCGTTGATGAAGGGATTGCGATTGCACGCGCGGTTGGAGCGAGTGTTTAATAATTAATTGGATTTTTCTATGATCACAACTAAAATTGATGAAACTGAGTTTTATATTTTGCGTTATTCTTTGACAGAGGAAAAACAAAAGTCTTGCTTTCCTAAAGCTCTACCCTTCCCAAAAGGGAATGCTATAGAGGTTGCTATACTAAATGATCAAGAATGGCTTGATAAAGGAACTATTTTTAGCTTTGTAGGTTTTAAAAAGGTCCACGTCAATAATCTTGATACGAAAAATATTGCAGAGTATCTGTATATCGGGAAGTTTGCTAGGCTTAGAAAAGCTAAACTTGGTGGAAAAATACCAGGCGATATAATTGATCATGAAGAGGATGACTGGATACCTGTGATTGTAATATTTGATACCAAAAACCAATTTATTTTCGTTCAGAAAAGTTATAAATTTTCTAATGGGGATAATATTAGATATATATGTAGAAAAATAGAAAAAGGTTTGCTTAACTCAGTTCTTCCTGAATATAACTATAATATTTTTGTTGAGCCTGTTCCTAAACAAGGTGGTTTTTGGAGTATAGTAGATACGCATGAAAAAATATATGAATTAGATATGACTCTTATATCACCAAATATTTTACAAACTAACCAAAAAGCCAGAAAAGCATTAGAAAATATTCAAGATCTTTATTCTCCAGATAAAACTGAAATAAAGATGAAAAGTAAGTCAGGGAGCTTAGAAGTTCCAAAGAATCCTATAGGAGATTACATAGAATATATAGAAGAAGGTGAGGGCGAATGGAAGGTAAAGGTGGACGAAAAAGGAAGAAAAAAGACAATTTCAAGCTATCATATGGCTGAAACAATAGTATTGCCTATATATAAAGAAGAGGATGAATTAATTTTTAAAGATCAGTATGAATTAGATGTCGTGAATGACAGAGAAAGCGATATTAATATTTTGAATTCATTTGCTAGAAGGTTAGTAAAAAGGGTTTACTCATACATTAATGATAGAAGAAATGAATGATAAGGCTTTTAATAATATTCTTTTGTATTACTATATTGTTACTGCTGGTTTGCTTTGTGGCTGGTATAGTCAATGCACTACAAAAGAGTTATGTTTTGGACAAATATCATAAAACAGTTTAGATAAGTCGTTTTCCATCC
>NZ_JASDDJ010000056.1 GCF_030407455.1 Psychrobacter sp. 5A.1 | reverse complement strand
GGATGGAAAACGACTTATCTAAACTGTTTTATGATATTTGTCCAAAACATAACTCTTTTGTAGTGCATTGACTATAGTCGATTCTAAATAAAACAGACACTACTCGTTTAAAACTTATTGGATTCATCATCTTCAAAGATTGCTGTTAAAAAGCTTTCGATCTGAGTACTTTTCATTAAATAGGGGTTATAGTCAGAACCTGCTGAGAAGCTTTTTAGGGTGTATGCTTCATCCTCAGCGCTTGAGGTTAGATGTTTGACTAAAAACCCATTCCATTGACGTGATTCTATTTCCTCTATATTAACGATATTAGGGAAAATGGTTGAATGCTCGTCAAGTATCTTTTCTAAAGCCGTATTGATAGCAGGCCTTGTCCCTTGAAAACTTTGAACGAAATAACCTTCACTAATGACTAACGCTGAAACTATATTGTTTTCTTCAAAGTATCTTCGCCAATACTCAAGTGCACGAGTCAGCTCAATTCCCGAATCTAGATCGACATTTTTGGCGATATATGTCATGTTGATAAGAATATGCTCACCATGGCTTTTCTTATTCTCTGAAGTTTGACTTGTCGTGATGTGCATAAAAAATCTATTTATATAATATGTATATAAATTAATATACACTTTCTTATAAAGTAGAATCAATAAAACTCTCGGGAGTTAACCAATTTGTTATCATTTATTACCTTAGAGCAACACTACAAAAATTGACACAATCAGTGTGATACAGTTGATTCTAAATAAAACAGATACATCCTAATAGTCAAAAATTATCATCTGTACTTATCGATAACCCATTTTCAATTCGAAAACAGAAATCACCCAGTCCTTTTTAGCAATCAAATATGGCGAGTGTCACTTATGGACATCAACCAATATTTTGTCCAATCGCTAAAAAACACCTTTTACCGATACTGGTAATTTGCTTTCACCAAAAAGCCGCCTATACACATGTATAGACGGCTTTTTTACGCTCGCGCCTCTACGCTGATAGCTTCTTGCGATAATGCAAACTTCACGACAATATATTTACATTTACGAATATTTTGATATACGATGAAAATCTGATTTGCAGCACCATAGATTACGCTATAGGTATTTATCTCTTTGGGTGTGTTGTAGTAGTATCTGAATCATCAATCTCTAAATGACTAAAAATAATAGGATCATCATGTTTATCGAAGATAAGATTGCCAAAGAAAGTGTGACTACTAAGATCTCAACACCCAAAATCATTTTTTTTGACATCGATGATACCTTGAGCCGCAATGGCATCATCGCTGAACACAACAAAACAACCCTTGAGCAGCTTGCCGAGACTGATATCAAACTGGTGATTTCGACTGGGCGTTCCAAAGCCATATTGCCAGATGACATCCTAGCATTGCTAGATGCGGATATATTGGATGCTATTATTTGCATGAATGGACAGTATAGTTTTGATAAAAACGGCTTAATCAGCCACTACCCTTTATCTGCTGAACAAACGGACAAAATTGCGAAACTGTGCCTAAAAAGCGATTTTATCCATAAGTTTGACTCAGCGACTCATATCGCTTGGTCAGGTGAAAACGAGCGTTTGCGTGAGTTCAATGCCATCACACCCAACTCTATCGTTAACCCTGAATACTACAAGTCAAATACCGTGTATCAATGCTCTGTTTTCTTTAATAATCAAGAAGACAAAATGCAAGACGTCGATTTTGCACAGTATGATTTAAAGCTGGTACATTGGCATCAGATTGGTGCAGATATATTACCAGCAGAGGCATCAAAAGCTCGCGGTATCAAAGATGTATGCGAGTACTATGCGGTAGATGCCAGCGAATGCATGGCATTTGGTGATGGTATGAATGACTTAGAAATGTTTGATTTGGTTGGGTTTGCCATAGCGATGGGAGATGCACAGCCTGCGCTGATAGAACGTGCTGATTTCGTTACTGGGACAATTGAAGAATATGGCATACAGATGGTACTTGATCAGTTGAAAACAGCATCATAAGAATATCTATGTCAATACAACCATTAAAGTTCATCTAAGCATGTAAAAAAAGCCCTTACTAACCGGTTAGTAAGGGCTTTTTATTATGGTCTAATTTTATATAAACGTTTCAACTGGAAACTGTAGCGGTGATAATTCCAATACCTTGTCGAGTATTCATTTCATTCTTTCTACAAATCCAATAGAACGTAAGGCGTCAGTTAAGACCTCAATTAAGGCATGGTCAAGCCACCATCGACAGCGATGGATTGTCCAGTGATAGCGGCACTCAGATCAGAGGCCATTAGCAGTACGGAATTAGCAAAGTCAGCTACTGAGGTCGCTTGACGTAATGGTGTCGTCGTTGCAATAGAATCAAATACCTCTTCTGTCGTCAGGCTACTTGCATCAGTCATCTTTAACAGTCCGCCTGCCAGCAGATTGACTCGGATACCATACTGCCCCAATTCAGACGCCAAGTTACGCGTCAGCCCAATTAGTGCAGACTTAGCAGTGGTATAGTCGTAATAAGTAACCACTGGATTGTAGACAAGGTTGGTTGAGATATTGATAATCTTGCCCATTTTCTGCGCTTTCATTTGCGGCAATACCGCTTGCACCGTGTTGACTGCACCCTTAACGATGCCATCCATCTGTTGAGAGAAGTGCGCCCAGTTAACCGTTTCTATACTGGTGTAATCTGCACTAGGATTGAACTGGTAACTCGGTAAGGCATTATTGACCAATATATCAATCGTACCGAAGTGCTCAATCACTGCCGCTGCCATTGCTTGCATTTGGATTGCGTCAGTCACATCCCCTTGAGAAGCAAAAGCTTGCCCGCCTGTGGCTTTAATGTCAGCCACTACCGCTTCGGCGGCGTCTTTACTATTTAGGTAATTGACACACACATTGGCCCCTGCTGCTGCCATCTGTTTGGCGATTTGTGCGCCAAGACCACGACTAGCACCTGTGACAATAGCAACTTTGTCTTTGAGAAGCATTGGAATCGCTGCACCTACTGAGTGGCTCTGAGTCATGAAGTTAAATCCTTTATTATTATGTAGCGCGCCATGAGAAGAGGTTTTATGGCACAGTCATTACAAATCCGCACTTATCATAGCATGATTATATACCGTCATTAAGCTGAGCAAACCTAACCTTATATCTCGTATCAAGCCTCTATTATTGACGGAAAATCAGCACTTCATCACAGCGACTCGCATCGATTGCCTTAATTGCCCTTTAAATCACTGAAACAAATAGCCATAATAGTGTAACTATCTATATTAAGTAGCATTTATCAATCGGTACTTTTCACTGATTGGCATCATTCTTTGTTTAGGAGAGATATTTTGACCCGTTCATCACCCCGTTCGTCAGCGAGCATGTCGGCTCATATTGGCCGTATCGTACCAAAAGCACTATTGACCATGGCTGTCGGGTTTGCACTTGCTAGCTGTAGCAACTCTGACAATGCCGCTGCTGATGGCAGTGCCACTGCGAGCAATGAGACGCTGAATCTGTATAACTGGTCAGAGTATATGCCGCAAGAAATTCTTGATGGTTTTGAAGAAGAGACTGGCATCTCAGTTAATTACACCACATTTGACTCTAACGAAGCGATGTATGCCAAGCTCAAACTATTGGATGATTCTAGTCAGTATGACTTAGCGATTCCATCGACGTATTATGTCGAAAAAATGGCGAAAGAAGGCCTACTACAAGAGCTAGACAAATCTAAACTGAGCAATTTCAAAAACCTTGATACCTCATTTACCAATACCAAAGTCGATCCTGACAACAAATACTCTATCCCTTATATGTGGGGCAGCACTGGTCTAGCCATTAACGGTGACAGTGTCGATCCGAAAACTGTCAATAGCTGGAATGACCTATGGGATCCTAAGTATAAAGGTCAGGTGATGCTGACCAATGACGTGCGTGAAGTATTCGGTATGGCACTGCTGACTCTTGGCTACTCAGGCAATAGTAGCAATCCTGACGAAATCAAAGCCGCTTACGATAAGCTCACCACGTTGATGCCAAACGTCAAAACTTTTAACTCTGATGCGACACGTATGCCGTATATTGAAGGTGAAACTGCGCTTGGTATGACATGGAATGGCGAAGCGGTAATCGCCAATGATGAAGGGCTAACCAGCTTGGTTTATAAATATCCTAGCGAAGGCGCAATCTTATGGATGGACAACTTTGTCATTCCAAAAAACGCCAAGCAAGTTGATGCAGCACACAAATTCATCGACTACCTATTGCGTCCTGAAAACTCGAAAATCGTTAGCGAAGAGATTGGTTATGCCTCACCAAATATTGCAGCACGTGAAATGATGCCAGATGATGTGAAGAACAACCCTACCATTTACCCTTCTAAAGAGGTATTGGCCAAAGCTGAGTTCCAAGAAGATGTGGGCGACGAAGCATTGCAAGTGTATCAACAGTACTGGGATAAGCTAAAAACTGGCCGTTAATAGTGTTGATTTAGCATTTTAAAAGAAAGCATACTTTTGAAAATAAAAACGCTGATCCTAAATGATCAGCGTTTTTTTGCGTTATAAATGCAAATCCGTCTCGCCGCCTTGCTCTTTTATTCGGCGTTGCTCTCGGCGTTGATAACCCAGACCAGATGCAGCGAACCATTGCGGTTTGGTGGCTTGCAACAAATCACTTAATTGTTGCAGCTGTGTTTGCAACGTTTGGGTCAACCAAAAATACCCTTGCCACTCAAATGCTAGATGCTGTACGCTCGGGTACTCTGAGACGGCGATACGAGTAATGGGTCGAAACATTTCATCGCTTGGACTACGTAATACCGCTGCCATATGCTGCATGGCTTGGGTCAGTTCATGCTGATAATGTATCAATAGGATATGATTTTCTTCATCAATTTCGATATTCGCCAAGCGTGGTGCGGCACTTAATAATAAATCAATCGTTCCGATAATATTACGATGGGTACGTTGAATGGTCTCCAGCGTTGTCTTGTTAATGCCTGACTCACTGGCAGTCGCCGCGATATGCGGGCGAACGGCTAGCAGACGCTTATTAATCTGTTGTAACGCGGTGACCAACGCTCTATCAACAGGCACTTCCTCAACAGAGAACGCTACTGGGTTTAACTTTTGCACAGCATCGTCCACCACTCCCTCTGCCGTATCAATATGACGACCCACGCCAGCGTAGAGACTGCTGCACGCGTCGAGATTACCGCTTAACAAAAACCGCCACATCAAGGTTGATTTCAGCGGTAAAATCAACGTCACAGCGACCGCAACGCCTGTCCCCAGCAAGATATTTAGGACACGGTAAATACCATCATGACCAATGCTATTTTTACCCAAATCGGAGACAATCATCAGCATAGTTATGCCTGTCAGTAGCCCTGTGTAGCCAAGCTTTCTAACCGCCAAATAACCGATAATGCCACTGAGTAGACCGATGAGCGCATAATCCACCCATAGCCACGCGCCTGCATGTTGATTGAACCACAACACCCAAAGAGCAATGCCAATACCCAATAGTGTACCAAGCACGCGCTCTTTCGCCTTGGTATAGATAGCGCCTTGATACTGTAATAATCCCAAAATAATAAACACAGTGATGGTCGTCCATTCTCCATGCGGAAAATTGGTGACCTCATTGATTAATAAGGCGAATATCACAGCCATGCCCAAGCGGATGGCATGTAAAACGTCCGCATGTTGATAGCGAACATAGGGCTCAATAAATGGAGCAGTAATACGCTGGTAAAGGGTTGGTTTCACGCAAGGCTACTCTTTTTGGTGGATAAATAAAATAAATGATATAGTCAGAGAAGTCTAAAATAGGTACAAGGCTGCCGACTGCAGATTGTACAAATAGTACATCTAGGGAGAGTAACGCCGTATCTGTTTAGTAGTTCTCTGACTATAGATAATAAAAGCACAGGTTACTCATAAACAGGCTATCAGTCGAGCCTCTATTTATAAAGTAACAATTAAAAAACGCCTTTTGCCCATAAAAGGACAAAAGACGTTTAAGGTAAAACCTGCGTATCAATCGCTGGGTTTAGACGAATCTCATTATACTTCTAAGAAATCCAATATACCTTCCGCAGCTTCACGGCCTTCCCAAATAGCGGTCACGACTAGGTCAGAACCGCGCACCATATCGCCACCCGCAAATATTTTAGGATTGTTGGTTTGGAATTTAAAGGTTTGCTTTTCTGCTGCCAATACTCGACCCGAGCTGTCCATCGCCACCTGCTGAGACTCAAACCAATCAGCAGGGCTCGGTCTAAAGCCGAACGCCATAATAACTGCATCACAGGGGATGATCTCTTCAGAATTCGGAATGGGCTCAGGACGTTGACGACCACGATTGTCTGGTGCGCCCAAATGAGTCGTGACCACTTTTACCCCGTTCACATTGCCATTTAGGCCAATGATTTCAGTAGGCTGGCGGTTGAATAAAAATTCAACGCCTTCCTCGCGAGCATTGACCACTTCACGGCGTGAGCCTGGCATATTTTCTTCATCACGGCGATAGGCACAGACCACTTGCTCTGCGCCTTGACGAATACTGGTGCGATTACAGTCCATCGCTGTATCTCCACCACCTAATACCACCACTCTTTTACCTTTGAAGTCGATATACTCTTCGGCATCTTTTTCCCAATCGTTACAACGGTTCACATTGGCGATCAGGTAGTCTAGCGCATCATAGACGCCTGTCAGCTCTTCACCAGCAAAGCCGCCGCGCATATAGGTGTAAATACCCATACCCATAAATACCGCGTCATAGTCAGCCAATAGCTCATCGATAGTGACGTCTGTGCCAATCTCTGTCTCTAAGCGAAATTCGATACCCATGTCTTCAAAGATGACACGGCGGTTGCGCATGACGTCTTTTTCCATTTTGAACTCAGGAATACCAAAGGTCAGTAAGCCACCAATCTCAGGACGCTTATCAAAGACAACTGGCTTGACACCATTTCTGACCAAAATATCTGCGCAACCCAGACCTGCTGGCCCTGCACCAATGATAGCGACTTTTTTATCTGTCCAAACGACTTCAGACATATCTGGGCGCCAGCCAAGGGCAAACGCGGTATCGTTGATATATTTTTCAACATTACCAATGGTCACTGCGCCAAAACCATCGTTCAAGGTACAAGCGCCTTCGCACAGACGATCTTGTGGGCAGACACGTCCGCAAACTTCAGGCAAGGTATTGGTACGGTGGCACAATTCAGCCGCCTGAAAAATCTGCCCTTCTGTGGCCAGCTTTAGCCAGTTAGGGATATAGTTATGTACTGGACATTTCCATTCACAGTACGGGTTACCACATTCAAGACATCGATGCGCTTGCTGTGCAAGCGCTTCATTTTCGAAAGGTTTATAAATTTCAACAAACTCTGTTGAACGCGTTGCAATGTCTTTTTTGGTTGGATCAAATCTTGGTACATCTAAAAACTGGAAGTTATTTTCTAAGCGTTTTGCCATGATGCTATCTCTTTTATATAAGGCTCTTTTGCAGTGGGCGGTGACAGTCAACGATGTCATGTTTATTTAGACATTAAGACCTATAGGTTGCTACTGTCACTTACCTGCTGAAAACCTGTGAGTTAAAACGTCTCTAAAAACGGAACGCTGGCTACCCTAATTAAAGTAACTGTCAATTAATTAATACGATCTATTAATACAATCAATTAATAGGATCAACAGTTACGTAGCGGCTATTGTGGGTCGGCCATGGTAGTTTTGAGAAGGCTTGCAATATTCGCCGCTTTTGGCTTCACCAAATAGAATTTACGAACATAGTGCTCAAAGTCTTCCAGTATCGTCTGACTCCATACGCTGCCTGTTTTATCTACATGAGCTTCAATCACTTGTTGCAAGTGGATGCGATGCTCTTCTGTTTGCTCGCTCGAAATACGGTTCAGATCGATCAATTCATGGTTGCAACGATCAAAGAAATCACCTTCCATATCGAGCACATAAGCAAAACCACCCGTCATACCAGCACCGAAGTTAAGACCCGTACGTCCAAGAATAGTGATGATACCGCCCGTCATATATTCACAGCAATGGTCGCCTGTGCCTTCAATGACCGCATGTGCGCCAGAGTTACGAACACCAAAACGCTCACCTGCAGTACCAGCAGCGTATAACTTGCCGCCCGTTGCACCATATAGGCAAGTGTTACCAATAATGGCGGTTTCTTGTGCGATAAAGCTTGAATCTTTCGGTGGATAAATAACAATCTCACCGCCTGCCATACCTTTACCGACATAATCATTGGCATCGCCTTGAAGCTCGATGTTTAAGCCGCCAGCATTCCACACGCCTAAACTTTGCCCTGCTGTACCCGTCAGACGAAGCTTAATTGGCATATCACTCATACCAAGGTTGCCCCAGACTTGCGCAATCTCACCTGAGATACGAGCACCGATAGATCGGTCACAGTTACCAACGAAATAGCTATAATCGCCGCCTGACCCTTGACGAATATTCACGAGCATATCGCTAATCATTTGCTCAGCGAGCAAGCCTTTATCAAAAGGCTCGTTACGCTCCACTTGACAGGTTTGGGCTTTGCCCACACTGGCTGGGTGACTAAACAGTAATGGTGTTAAGTCAAGATGGCGCTGCTTGTCCGTATTACCTTCTAGAATATTCAGCAAGTCAGTACGACCGACCAGCTCTTCCATGCTACGAACACCTAGCGCTGCTAACCACTCACGCGTTTCGGTCGCCACAAACTTAAAGAAGTTAATCAGCATTTCTGCTTCGCCGATGAAGTGCTCATCGCGCAGTTTGGCTTTTTGAGTAGCAACCCCTGTTGGACAGTTGTTTAAATGACAGATACGAAGGTATTTACAACCAACCGCAATCATCGGTGTAGTACCAAAACCAAAGCTTTCAGCACCAAGAATGGCGGCTTTTACCACATCCAGTCCTGTTTTCAAACCACCATCAGTCTGGACACGTACTTTGTCACGCAATCCATTCACTCGTAGCGACTGATGGGTCTCAGCCAAGCCTAGCTCCCATGGCGAGCCTGCATGATGGATCGACGATAGCGGAGACGCTGCCGTACCCCCATCATAGCCTGAGATAGTAATCAAATCGGCATAGGCTTTTGCGACACCTGTGGCGATCGTACCAACCCCTGGGCGCGAGACCAATTTAACGGATACCAACGCATCTGGATTGACTTGTTTCAAATCAAAAATCAGCTGCGCCAAATCTTCGATAGAATAAATATCATGATGCGGTGGCGGTGAAATCAAGGTGACGCCTGGCACTGAATAACGCAAACGTGCAATCAGCGCGTTCACTTTACCGCCAGGTAGCTGACCACCCTCGCCCGGCTTGGCACCTTGCGCGACTTTGATCTGCATCACTTCCGCAGAACGTAAATACGCAGGGGTAACGCCAAAACGACCAGAGGCAACTTGTTTAATCTTTGAGTTACGCAGCGTACCGTAACGCGTAGGATCTTCACCGCCCTCACCAGAGTTTGAACGCCCGCCAATGGTGTTCATAGCCATCGCAATTGCTTCATGGGCTTCAGGTGATAGTGCGCCTAGCGACATACCCGCTGAGTCAAAACGCGTCAGAATTTCTGAGATATCTTCGACGTCATTGACATCGATACGGTTGTCAGTTTTTAGCTGCAATAAGTCACGCAAAGTGGCGACTGGACGGCTATTGACCAAATCTGCATAGCGACGGTAATTCTCATAGTCACCAGTGCGTACCGCGGTATGCAGGCTGTTAATCACATCAGGGTTAAAGGCATGATACTCTTTGTTGAAGACAAACTTGAGCAGACCACCTTGATCCAGTGGGGCCCGACGCTTGAAGGCATTGGCAGCCAATTGGGCTTGGTCGGCAGCGAGATCTGCAAAAGTAGCGCCTTTGATACGGCTCTGTACGCCTTTGAAACATAGATTCACCACGTCTTCTGACAGCCCAACCGCTTCAAATAATTGTGCGCCGCGATAAGAAACAATGGTAGAGATACCCATTTTTGATAAGATTTTTAGCAGACCTTTATCTAAGCCTTTACGGAAATTAATACGGGCTTGAATAGGATCACCAAGCAACTCACCAGTAGCCACCAAGTCATCGATGACATCATAAGCCAAGTACGGATAAACACAGGTCGCCCCAAAGCCAATCAATACCGCTATTTGATGCGAGTCACGAGCCAGACCCGTCTCAATCACCAAATTGGCATCGGTACGAATACCTTGCCCAATCAGATAATGATGCACGGCACCCGTGACCATGATGGCATTGGCGGGGACTTTGTCGGCATCGATATCTTTGTCAGATAAGACAATCAATGTATTACCCGAGCGAATGTTGTCTGCCACCTGTTCACAGATAGCGACGATAGCATCAGATAGGTCTAAAGTACGGTCATAGTTTAGATCAATGCGAGCCATTTTGAACGCTGGATCATCCAAAGTTTCAAGCTGCTGCATTTTGCTGGCTGACAATACTGGCGATGACAAAATAATACGGTGCGCGTCTCTCGCTGATGGCGCAAATACGTTGGTTTCAGCGCCTAGGCAAGTCTGCAATGACATCACGATAGATTCGCGTAACGGGTCGATTGGTGGATTGGTCACCTGTGCAAATTGCTGGCGGAAAAAGTCACCGACATGGCGAATTTGCTGTGACAGTACAGCCATCGGCGTATCATCACCCATTGAGCCGACTGGCTCTTGACCATTTTCAGCGTTAGGGCGAATGATTTCTGTACGCTCTTCATTGGTGATGTGATACATCTTTTGTAGCGCTTTTAGCTTATCACCGCGACAAGCTTGCGTTGCTAATGTCTCTTCTAGGCGCTCATCATCACGGACACGCGTCGCTTCTTCACGCAACCATTTGCGATATGGATGAGCCGTTTTCAGTAAAGTTGCAATGGCCGTCGTATCTAGAATTTGACCCGTCAACGTATCAATGACCAGCATTTGACCAGGTCCGACACGACCTTTTGCCAACACATCTTGTGGCGCGTAATCCCAAACACCTACTTCTGATGCAACAGTGATATAGCCGTTCTTAGTGGTTACCCAACGTGATGGGCGCAGACCGTTTCTATCGAGCATACAGACCGCATAGCGTCCATCTTGAATCACCAGACCTGCTGGGCCATCCCACGCTTCCATATGTTGTGAATAAAACTCATAAAACGCCCGCAAATCCATGTCCATGCTATCAACGTTTTGCCACGCTGGGGGTACCAAAATAGACATCGCATGGAACAGGTTCATCCCGCCAGACATAAGCACTTCAAGCATGTTATCCAAGCTTGATGAATCGGAGCCCGTACTATTGACAAGTGGTGTCAGTTCACTCAAGTTAGGTAATTTGTCTGACTTTAATTTTGGCGTACGTGCTTTCGACCAGTTACGGTTACCTGTAATGGTATTCAGCTCACCATTGTGAGCGAGATAACGGAACGGCTGTGCCAATGGCCAGCGCGGTAACGTGTTGGTTGAAAAACGTTGATGGAATACCACGATATGTGATGCCAAACGCTCATCTTGTAAATCCAAGAAAAACGCTGGCAAATCCGAAGGCATCACCAAGCCTTTATAAATAATAGTCTGGCAACTCAATGAGCACACATAAAACAGTTCATCTTCCGTCAAGCGCTGCTCTGCTTTTTTGCGTGCAACAAACAGCTTACGGTTAAAATCATCCGCCGCCAAATCATCTGGCGCATTGACGAATATTTGCTGAAAATCTGGTAATGTCTCGCGGCCAATCTCACCCACAATACTCAAGTCAAGTGGTACATCACGCCAGCCAACCACTTCTAATCCTTGAGCCGTAATCTCATCGCTTAATACTTGCTGGCTATGCTTGGCTTTATCGCTATCTAAATTAACGAACACCATACCGACAGCAAAGTTGTCCGTAATAGCCAATTGCTGCTCTTCAGCGATCTGTTTAAAGAAATCGGTAGGCGTTGCCAGCAGCAAGCCACAACCATCACCAGTTCTACCATCAGCAGCGACACCGCCGCGGTGTGTCATACAACTTAAACTATGAATGGCCGTTTTTACCAAATCATGGCTCGCTTGGCCCTCAATATGGGCAATCAGGCCAAAACCGCAATTATCAGAAAAATCATCTGGCGTGGCCAGGTGTGTTTGTGAGGAAATCATTGACATAGCTTGTCCTTTTAAGTAGACGGGCAACTTACATTTCCAATGCGGAGTATAAGCTGGTAACCGTAAGCAGAACGGGCTGATAGTGGATATTCGTATATTCGAATGAGCAAATAGTGCAATGCTCGGTAGACATCATACTTTAAGAGAAAGAAAAACCCTTGACCCTCCTGGTCATTAGTTGATGTCTTGACATGTGGTTCATGTATCAAAAGACAGTAAGCAGCAGCCCTTGGCAACGGGTTAATCTACGCCCTTAAATGCCAGTTACTTAATCAGTGATATCTTATGCCATTCTGTTGAGCATCATATGTTATATCGTCATGTCTAGCATTTAGAGCCAGAAATACAATGACTTAATAACCGTGCAGCTGTTTATCTTGAATATCTGACGCCCTGTATTCAAGCACTTTGTTTACCCTAAAAAGAGTGACAATAAGAGAGGTTGCGTCACTTACGATGACCTTGTTATAAATGGTAAGTAACCGCGCTTGAGACAATAACATTTAGTGAATAACGCTAAAAACTGCGCAAAAACCACTAAATAGTTGTTAAATAACATTTTTTACGATAACTATACAGAACGTCGCCCACAGTTATATTAGTTAATGATTGTTGAAAAATCTAGTCTTTTCTATCGATTCATCAGCCATAATTTGTAAGAGTACTTATTACTATTGGTTATAGGACGATTACTCTTACTATCAAAATTTTGATATAAACCACTCATAAACGACTTAGCAAGCCGCATTCATCATACTCAACGATATCAAAATATCGCTTTCTACAACCATAAAATCAGCGTACACAATGAAAAAAACCCACTAGCAAGGGAGCTAGTGGGCTAGTGCGTGCCATCAATCTGAACAGCAAGCTAGATAAAACCTAAGCGTAAAAGTTAGTTGCTCTTATCTTCTATTAGCGCCTTCATACTATCATTATTATTCTTAGCAGGAGTGGGGTTAGCATTCTTACCAGTAGCATTTGAGCTGTTATTCGCACCGCTGCCAGCTGGTGGTTTAGGCGTTGGGACCACTGGTGGTTTTTTCACAGTGTTTTCATTGCCTGATAGGGCTGGTTTTTTATTATCTTGTTCAGGCTTACTCACACTGTCTTCGTTTTTAAGCGTCGTAACTGAGGGTTCTTGCTCTTCATCACCAACAATACGCTCTTCAGTGACTGACAAAGTGGCAGACGTATCGGCTGACTGCCGGATACTTTCATTACCTCTATTGCTGTCAGCTTTTTGACCGCCGTTATCGGTATTGTCATCATCGCTAGCTTTTGGTGCTTTCTGGCGGACGGGCACTTCACGCTTAGTCGGTTCTAAATCGACAGCACGTGTGCGTTTTGCACTCAAATCTTTGATCGGATCGGGACGTGCATAGTTATCAATGATGCCGACATAACGATTGATCTCTTCTGGCAACACGCGCACATTTGTAGGTAACTTAAAGTCTATGAGCTTTGCGGCCCCTACTGCTTCTTGCGGGCTACTCATGATGCCATAAGTCAGCATATAGCGAACTTGTTTTTCATCATCAAGATAACGAAAATAAGCAAATTTATCGCGGTCTTTACGCCCTTCTAGATAATTGACAATCACATCGTTTTCAACGACATTCATCACCTGCACAGTCCATTTGCCTTTATTAGCCAGCAAATAACGTTTGTCTTTGAACTCGGCCGGATAATTGCGCAAATCACGAACCATCATCTCAAAACTGATAGGCTGTACGTCGGTATCAAGCTCGTGTAACGACTCAACTTTTAAGGGTTGCTCGAATTCATCACTGAGCATCTGTGGTGCCGATATTGGTGCGTTCTCAATTTTGGTGCCCCTTGTTGGCGTTTGACTAAACATCCAGACTAACGCTGTGACCACTCCTAATAACAGGGTCACTATTAGCCAAATCAATGCTTGACGCCTGTATGATTGACTAGCAGTATGTGTCGTTGGTTTTGATGTTGCCATGAGACTGTCCTTGGTAAACACATATTTAAGAGCATTACATAAATGCTTATTCAAACAGAGGTACGGCTAACCATTCGGCTATGAGTACTAGATTTCAGTATGAGTATGTGAACGATAAAATTTTGAGATATTATGCGCTATGTTTTGATAAGATTTCAGACAATAGCTGATCATCAAATTCATTGGTCAACACAGCATCTCCGATTGATTTTAACAAAATCAGGCGGATTTGTCCGTGTTTCACTTTTTTATCGTGCCCCATTAGATTTAAAGCAGTGGTTACATCAATAGCTGGCGGTATGACGGGTAAGTTTGCCAATACTAAAACGCGCTTGATACGTGCGACTTCATCACCGCTCAACCAGCCGATTTTTTGGGATAACTCAGCAGCTTGTACCATACCAGCAGCCACCGCTTCACCATGTAACCAATTGCCATAGCCTTCATTGGTTTCAATCACATGGCCAAAAGTATGACCAAAGTTTAATAACGCACGCACACCCGACTCTCTTTCATCCTGTGCCACCACATCAGCCTTGTACTGACAACAGCGCTTCACCGCTTCACCAAGCACAGCCAAATCTAATGCCATCATCGCAGGCAAATGCACTTCAAGCCAATCTAAAAATGCAGCATCCATAATAAGCGCATATTTAATGATTTCAGCGATTCCAGCCGATAGCTCACGCGGAGGTAAGGTTTTGAGCGTGCTCATGTCAGCCAGCACCATTTGCGGCTGCCAAAACGCGCCAATCATGTTTTTACCTTGAGGGTGATTGATACCTGTTTTGCCACCAACACTAGAATCTACTTGTGATAATAGCGTGGTGGGTATTTGAATAAAGTTCACGCCGCGCATAAAACTGGCAGCTGCAAAGCCCGTCATATCACCAATCACACCACCGCCAAGTGCAATAAGCGTGACGTCACGATTAAAGTGCTCTGCCATTAATGCATCATAAATTCGATCAATACTGGCCTGATTCTTATATTGTTCACCATCTGGTAGTACGCACACCTTTACCGTAAACTGCTCTGCTAGCTCATTTTCTAATGCTGGTAAATACAAAGGTGCCACAGTGTCATTGGTGACAATCAAAATTTGACGACCACTAATATAAGGCGCAATTTGCTTCGCCATGCTGCTATGTTCAGTGGTAGATTGCTCAGTGATGACAATGGGATAATCATGACTTTTCGTATGAACTGTTAGGCCATCATGAAACGGTAGCGTTACCATGAGATACTCCTGAGGCATTTTTGGTTAGGTAAAATTAACTGAATAGCTGTCATCTGTCTATTATTTGTCTTTTTGCTGCACTGATGATATGGCATTGCCGTCGAAGAATGATTCCAGCTGTTGCATTAATTGATTGACCATATGACGTGGGTACGTATGGCCAGTAGGCATGATAATATGCGCAACTTGGCGATATAGTGGGTCGCGGGCACTGTACAAATCTTGCAATATTTTTCTAGGATTAGGCTGCTGTAGTAATGGTCGAGACTTGTCTTTTGCAGTACGGGCCAGTTGTACATCGACTGGTGCATTAAGATAAACCACAATACCTCGCTGGTTTAGAAACTCTCGGTTTTCAGCACACATGATTGCGCCGCCACCGGTTGCCAATACGATTTGAGAATTTTGGGTCAGTTCATCAATGGCACGCGTTTCACGTTCACGGAAGCCTGCTTCACCTTCTTTGGCGAATATCCAAGCAATATCAGCACCCGTTTGCGATTCAATATACCAATCACTGTCTACAAAAGTGCGACCCAACTGCTTGGCAAGCAGTTTACCGATTGTCGTTTTCCCTGCTCCCATCGGGCCCACTAAAAACACCGACGGTAATTCCTGCACCATAATACTTACTCAGCTAAATTAGGTATGATACAACGTCATTGTTATTCTGGCTAGTAATGAGCCATGATTATTGTCAGTAATATTTAGAGTATGTCACCCATTAATACCTACCTATAGAACACAATTTTAGAGACGCTAAATTTACGCATAAAAAAAGCAAGCCATATTGCTTGCTTTTTTAACAACTAACCAACGAATTAATGATTAATTCAAACGACTAGTGCCATCATTAATCAATTTTGGCGTCACAAAAATAAGTAGCTCTTCTTTTGAGTTACTGCGCACATCTTTGCGGAAAGCACGACCGATGTAAGGCAAGTCACCTAAGAACGGTACTTTATCTACGCCGTTGGTAGTACGATTTTTGAAAACACCACCCAACACAACCGTTTGACCATCTTCAATGATAACATTGGTTGAGATAGAATCTTCAGAGATCGCTACCTGATTATTGATAATAGTCGGTGTGCCGTTGGTGATGACCAATTGCAAACCAATTTTACCATCAGGGGTAATGTTTGGTGTCGCCTCCAAACTCAATGCGGCCTCTTTAAAGCTGGTCGTCGTTGCACCACTGGCTGATGCTTCCTGATAAGGAATCTGTGTACCAGAAGATACTTTCGCCGTTTGCTTGTCTGCTGTCAAAATCTTCGGTGTAGAAATAACTTCACCGCGGTTGTCTGCTTGCAGTGCTGACAGCTCAAGATCAAGCATCACGTCTGACATACTGAGCAAGCCAAATGCAATACTACCAGCTGGATTAGACACACCCAAGTCAACGTTTAAGTTATCAGGACGGCTAATGTCGTATGAAGGATAAGAAACGGTTTGGCCATTGACTGTCGTCGTTTCTACATCAAAGTCTTTTAAATCCCATAGTGTTTGATTGCTACCACCCACTAAAAGATTACGATTGTTGGCTGCACCGTTTGACAAGATACCCCAACGAACCCCGATCTCTTTACTAAAGCTGTCAGTTGCACTCACGATACGCGCTTCAATCATCACCTGACGGACTGGAATATCAATTTTGCTGATTAATTTATGAATGTTTTCGATACTATCAGCCACGTCTTTGATGATTAACGTGTTGGTGCGATCATCTACCGTTACCGTACCACGATTGGACAACAAGCTATCATTATCATTAGCATTTGTATTACTGCCGCCTGATGATCCACCACTACCTTGTGAAATCAATGTCAAAACATCTGGGGCTTTGGCGTAGCTCAAACGAATGTATTCAGTGCGTAATGGTGCATAAGATTCAACCACTTGCTGTGATTCAAGCTCTTTCGCTTCTTGTTCAGCCAGTTCGGTAGAAGGCGCGACCAAAATCACATTGCCATTTTCGCGCTTGCCTAGATTTTTACTTTTCAGGATAATATCAAGTGCTTGATCCCAAGGAACATTGATCAGGCGTAGCGTAATATTACCAGACACTGAATCACTAGCAACGATATTCATCTCTGTAAACTGCGCTAAAATATCTAAAACGCTACGAATTTCAACGTCTTGGAACTCCATAGATAGCGGTTCGCCACTATATACTCTTTCTTCAAGCGTTGGCTCACGTAATAACGCAGGTTTACTGATACCAATATTTAGCTGATTGCCTGATTGGTAGGCTTGATACTCATAATCATCCGTCATGTTGATAGTGATAACACCATTTTGACCTTGGTTTTTGGTATCAATACTACTAACAAGACCACTATTAATATTCAAACGGCGTAATAAGTTTCTCGGGACAGTGCTACCAGTTAAGCGTATAACAAGCTTGTTACCTTGGCGTTGTACATCAACTGGTATCGCTTCATTAGTAAGTGCGACACTCACATTACCGCCACCATCGTTACCTGCTGAGAAGTTGACGGCGCTGAGTCCATCATAGCTATACTGCTTACTAACTTGTGACGCAGCGAGTTGTGGATTCAATAGTGGGTTTACTTTTACCACCATCGTATCGGCTGGTACGTCATTCTTCGCTACTGCTTTACTGGTGGTACGTACAGGTACGACAGTGCTCTCAACGAGTGGCGTGACAATTGCGGTAGTCGTCATGCCATTACTATTATTAAGCACATCTTGAATCGGATCACTGGTAATGACTGGGCGATTAGGGTCTGTAATTGTCAGTAACAAATCATTACCATCAATCGCGGTCGTATAACTGCCTGACTTTTTTAGACCAACAATAAGTCGCGTGGTACTGTCACTATTGAGCGTCGTGACATCATTGATCACACCAACATTATATTCATTAAAGCGACTGGCAAGACCATTTTGCACCTGTTCGAAGTCCAATACTAAACGGCTAGGATCATCGAGTTGATAGGCCTCAGGCAATACTGGTAAGCCCTCAAACCCCAAGCGCATTTGCGTCACCGCTGGTGCAGTCTGTACTACAGAGACATTATTAATGCGCTGTGCAGCATGAGCTCCTTGGCTCATAGTGACCATACTGACCGCCAATGCTGAAATGGCAAAAGCAGAAGGAACGCGGTTGCTCATCATAATTACCTTGTTATTGCGTACTGTCATTATTTATTCCTCAAAAAATCTGCCGACTTAGCTTATAGGGGATACCAGCGACTGGGGTTTTTCAACGAACCCTGCGCGGCTATCTGGCACAATTTCAATCAAGTTAATCTGGGTCGGCGTGATTTCAACAATACGGCCGTCATTTATTCCAAGATAATCACCTACTTTAACACTGGCCACCGAACCATCAGGACGTTGTATTAATGCATATCGCTGACCTTCAGGCGAAATCACCACACCTCGAAAGACCAATTGCGACAGTTCGTACTGCTCAAGTGGCTCTTTTATTCTGTTGATGTCTGGGCGTACACCATCAATAGAAGTCGTAGGACCTTGCACATTAACCAAGCTTGGTGGTAAAAACGGACTTCGCTGTGCACTGGCACTATAGACAAAATCTTCTACCAATTCAGCCTTGGGCGGCGGATCAATGGGCTGTGCAGGCTGCTTACGTATATCAGTCATCGCTTGCTCTGCCATGCCTATTCGGTCACTACAACCAGTCATAGATAAAACAGCGACACCTAAAGCCAATAGTATTGGCAATCTTTGGGTACTCATTAGTTGCCTCCTGCATTTGCATCAGTAGCGACGGCTGTATCACCTTCAGGATCCGATTCTTTAGAGCGATACGTTTTGGTTTGCAAGACTAAATTAAGCTCTGGCAAAACATCCAATGTCGGCTTCGGATTACTGACTTCAAAGTCATGCATGGTAATAATACGAGGTAATGCTGCCAGACCACTGATAAAGCTACCGAACTGATGATATTCACCCAATGCAGCAATACGGATAGGTTGCTCAATAAAGAATTCGTTTTCAATTTCAGGCTCTACTGAAATATCCTGGAAGCGGATATTACTACCTACGCCTGTCATGTTTATCCCTTCTACCAGTTCTGATACCCGCGTATCCTTGGGTAACTGATCTAATAAAGTCTTGAATTCTGCTTCCATTTGAACAACTTGTGCTTTATACGCTTCTAAATGACGTGCGCGAGATTCTTTCTCACGATAGCTATCCAGTAAGGTTTTTTGCTGACTATCAGCAGCATTGATTTCATCGATTTTGCTACTGATCGGTAGCGCCCATGATAAAGCGGCTATAAAAATAACAATAAGACCAATCACTGTAATTTTAACTGGGAGTGGCCAACTGCCGTAGTTTTCTGAATCTAGTGACTCAAAACTGCGACGAAATTCATTTAAATCGAATTGCTTTTTTGGTTTTAAAGCAGTCTTTTTGGTTTTAGAGAGACTCTTTTTGCGGACAAGCTTCATAACTCTCCTCCCAGACCAGTATCAGCATCAGTAGGTGTTTCTGATTGTACTTTAGTTGTCACTACGAACTGTACATAGCTATCTTCAGGGTATATAGCACGTGGCTGTTCACCCGTCGTCACCGTCTGATTAAGAGCTGGCGCAGCTTCATAAGCGTTAATATTCTGTTGAATATTGCTCACTGCTGAATTGTCCATCCACTTGCTATTATCAAGATTACGAATCAAGCTTGACACAATATTTGGATTATCAGCTAAACCTGTTAAGGTTAAAGTGTCACCTTCACGCTTGAGGTTATTTAGATAAAGCGCTGGCGGCATGGCCTTAGCAAGATCATCCCATAAGCGTACTGGTACAGGACGTTTACCCTGCAAATCTTGAATAACCTGCATGCGAGAAATAATATCTTCACGGCGTTGCTCTAAACTGTCAATTTCAGTCAATACAGTATCCAAGCGCGTGTTTTCTTGTTCGATCAATGCATTAGCATCAAGCTGTTCAGCAAGCGCATTATTAAAATAGCTCCATGAAGCAAATGCGGCCAATAAAGTGAGCAACGTAACGGCAACTACCAAAGTGATAAATTCTTTGTTGCGACGTTCGCGCTCTTCTTTTCGCCAAGGTAAAAGGTTAATACGAGCCATCAGTCAAAGCTCCTTAACGCAAGACCGCATGCAGCCATTAAGCTTGGTGCATCAACGGCCAATTGCTCATTGTCAATATTTGGTGCAATAGTCATGTTCGTAAAAGGATTGGCAACACTGACAGTAACACCCAGTTTTTGTTGTGCCATACCAGCGAGTCCTGCAATAGAGCTACTGCCCCCTGCAAGGATCACATGATCGATACTGCTATATTGGCTTGATGAGAAATAGAACTGTAAGGAACGAGTTATTTGCTGAATAGTATTTTCTATAAAGGGGGTCAACACCTCAGGATAATAATCATCAGGCAAGGTACGTTCACGTTTACTAATGGCAGCTTCTTCTGCTGATAAGCCATAACGATTTTGTATAGCCTCAGTCAGTTGTACGCCACCAAATAACTGCTCACGGCTATAAATAAACTCACCATTTTTAGCAACGTATAGTGTGGTTTGATTGTGACCTATATCTACCAAAGCTACCAGTTCTGGCGTATTTGGTAAACTACCTGCCATCAATCCAAAAGCACGCTCGATTGCATGTGACTCGATATCCATGACTTTTGTTTGCATACCACCAAACGCCAAAGCATCGACACGCTGATCGACATTTTCTGAACGAGAAGCAGCAAGCAACACTTGCACCATACCTTCACTAACTAAAGATGGCCCCAATACCTCAAAGTCTAAATTGACATCCTCTAATGGATAAGGCACGTATTGATCAGCATCTAAACGTATTTGAGCGTCACGCTCAACATCGCTGAGCGTGGTGTCCATATCAATGATTTTGGTAATGACTGCAGAGCCTGAAACGGCTGTTGCAGCATTGCTATTCGATACTTGGCAACGTTTTACCAAGCTCGCTATAATATTGCCAACGGCTTCTGTATCAACTAAAATTTTATCGACCACGATACCTTCCGGTAGTCTTTCGATACCATAAGATTTTAGGTGAAACATGCCTTGCTGGCGCTGTATGTCAACCAACTTTACTGAGGTGGCACAAACATCCACACCAATCAAATGTCGACTTTTGGAAGTAAATAGCCTCACAAACTCTATACCTTATATTAAGTGTACAATCTGATAGTTATTTGTAATAATTGAATACAATAC
>NZ_JASDDJ010000055.1 GCF_030407455.1 Psychrobacter sp. 5A.1 | reverse complement strand
ATATTTATATGCTTTTTCTATCATTTCAGCTGTTATATTCACAATTTAGACCTTTTAAATAACTATCGTGAAGTTTTACATATCTTTGTGTATTGAGCTACTTAAATTCAATAAACCTCTTCCAAAATTCCCAATTCATTAACTTCCACTGACGGAGTTCCGAGAACTAGTAATAACTTATGCAAGAAAATTAATACTAATCTACAATGCCTTTAACTCTGTCATCTGCGCCGTCAACTGCCCTTCTAGCTCAGCCAGTTTCGCTTTTTCTGCATCGACTACTTCCGCAGGTGCTTTACTTTATATAAATATATTCGAGTTCATCTTAATGGACTGTAAATAATAGCACACAAATATTCAGTATTTGGCAGTACTAAGAATTGATTAGAGAACTAACCAGTAGACAATAAAAAACGCCATCACAATTGTGACAGCGTTCTTTATTACTACAAATATTACTATACCAATTACAACGCTTTTAACTGCTCCATCTGCGCCGTCATTGCGGTCAACTGCCCTTCTAGCTCAGCCAGTTTCGCCTTCTCAGCATCGACCACTTCCGCAGGTGCTTTACTCACAAAGCCTTCATTACCAAGCTTACGCGCGATGCCTTCGGCTTGACCTTTCAACTTATCATAAGACTTACCTAAACGTGCCAGCTCAGCCGTTGGATCGATCAGACCTTTCATCGGTACAAGTACCCGTAGCTGACCGACCATACTTGATGATGACAGTGGAATCTTTTGATCAGAGCCGTCACCACTATTTATAATCTCTAGGCTCTCGACTTTGGCAAGCGCTTTGAACTGGTTTTTGATACGTGACAGACGCGCATCTTCATCAGCAGAGATATTTTGTAGTAGTACTGGCAGACGTACCGCGTTGCCCAGTTTCATCTCACCACGGATGTTACGGACGCTAGCGATTAGCTCTTGTAGCCACGCCATATCCGCTTCAACCTGCTCACTGATTTGTGCCTCATCCGTTTTTGGATAGTCAGCGACTACGATGCTGTCAGTGTTTTTGCGACCCAATAGCGGTGCCACTGTCTGCCAGATTTGCTCGGTCAGATACGGCATGATTGGATGGCTAAAGCGTAGCGCCGTCTCTAGTACATGCAGCAGTACATAGCGGATTTGCGCTTTGCGCTCGTCAGACACCGAGTCATCATTTAGACTGGCTTTGGCAAGCTCAACATACCAATCACAGTACTCGTTCCAGATGAACTCATAGATATCTTGGCTGACCATATCGAGACGATACTGAGCGAAATGCTGATGGATATCGGCAACGGTAGAGTTCAGGCGACTCATGATCCATTTTTCTGGCAATTCCCAAACGTCAGGGTTTGCTGCTTGATCGATAGGCTTGGCAGCACCTTCGCTATCGACGCAGTTCATGAGTACAAAACGGCTGGCGTTCCAGATTTTATTACAGAAGTTACGATAGCCCTCGACACGCTTTAGATCAAAGTTAATATCGCGACCGGTACTGGCGAGGGATGTAAAGGTAAAGCGCAATGCATCCGTACCAAAGGCTGGGATGCCTTCTGGGAACTCTTTACGCGTTTGCTTTTCGATTTTGGCCGCGTCTTTTGGATTCATCATATTGCTGGTGCGTTTTTCTACCAATGCTTCCAGATCAATACCGTCGATCAGATCAATCGGATCTAAGACGTTACCTTTAGATTTTGACATTTTTTGACCATTGCCATCACGTACCAGACCATGCACATAGACAGTCTTAAACGGTACTTGCGGCGTGCCGTCTTCGTTTTTCACGAAGTGCATGGTCATCATGATCATGCGGGCAACCCAAAAGAAGATAATGTCAAAACCTGTCACCAACACGCTGGTTGGGTGAAAGGTGTCCATCACGCGTGGATCGGCGTTGACATCTGCCCAGTCAAGCGTACTGAACGTCCATAGACCTGAGCTGAACCACGTATCGAGCACGTCATTATCTTGGCGCAATACAATATCGTCGCTGAGATTGTACTTGCTACGAACTTCCGCTTCGTCACGGGCGACATAGATTTCACCCGTCGCATCGTCATACCATGCAGGGATACGATGTCCCCACCACAGCTGACGGCTGATGCACCAATCTTGCAGATCGGTCATCCACGACATATACATGTTTTTGTACTGCGCAGGGACGAACTCGATGCTGCCGTCTTCTACCGCGTCAATCGCAGGCTTGGCCAATTCTTTGACAGCGACATACCACTGATCAGTCAACCACGGCTCAACGATCGTGCCGCCACGCTCAGCACGCGGGGCTTTTAGTGCGTAGTCTTCGATATCTTCTAGCCAGCCCTGCTCGCCTGCTTGCTCAACGAGGAACTTACGAGCGGCAAAACGCTCAAGTCCTGCATACTCGCTTGGCGTGGTCTCTAGCTCTGGCTCACGCGTCTGCAAGTCAGGATAAACTTCCATCGCTGGTAGGATATTGGCGCGCTCATCAAGGATATTAATCAATGGCAAGTCATGACGACGACCCAAGTCATAATCGTTGAAATCATGCGCTGGAGTGATTTTGACACAGCCCGTACCGAAGTCTTTTTCGACATAATCATCAGCGACGATAGGCACGATGCGACCAGTGATTGGCAGAGTAATGGTTTTGCCGACCAAATGCGCGTAACGCTCATCGCTAGGATTGACCGCAACAGCCGTATCACCAAGCAATGTCTCAGGACGCGTGGTGGCTACGACCAGATAGTTTTTACCATCTTGAGTCGTTAAATCTTTATCGGTGAAATGATAGCGGAAATGCCACAAGCTGCCTTTTTCGTCATGATTTTCAACTTCCAAATCAGACAATGCCGTTTGGAACTTAGGATCCCAGTTGACCAAACGCTTACCACGATAAATAAGTCCATCGTCGAACAGACGAACGAACACTTCTTTTACCGCATTGGACAGACCATCATCCATGGTAAAGCGCTCACGTGACCAATCAACCGAGCTGCCCAAACGGCGAATTTGGCTGGTGATATTGCCGCCCGACTCTTCTTTCCATTCCCACACTTTATCAATGAAGTCTTCACGCGTCATATCACGGCGCTTAATACCTTGCGCCTCCAGACGACGCTCAACAACCATCTGGGTCGCGATACCTGCATGATCCGTACCTGGCTGCCACAGCGTATTGTCACCATCCATGCGGTGATAACGGGTGAGCGCATCCATAATCGCATTGTTAAACCCATGTCCCATGTGTAGCGAGCCCGTGACATTCGGCGGTGGTAGTGCGATAGAAAATGACTCTTCTTTGTCAAAAGTCGGCTGAAAATAGCCGCTTTCTTCCCAGCCTTGATACATGCCTGCTTCGACTTCTGCAGGATTATAGGCGTTTTCTAACTGGCTTAAGGCCGCTTGGATAGAAGCGGTTAGATTGTGGTTACTCATAATGGCATTATCTTTTATTGATTGAATGTGATCAAAGTTAATTGAATTAAAGCGAATATAAAAATTAGGAAAATCATGAATAGAGTGATTTTAACGCAGATAGGCAGATTTTGTTAGATGGTAAGGCAATTTAAGCGTATAGCGCTTCGAAAATACACTCTATTTTTG
Organism: Psychrobacter sp. 5A.1; assembly: GCF_030407455.1. Classification (GTDB taxonomy): domain Bacteria; phylum Pseudomonadota; class Gammaproteobacteria; order Pseudomonadales; family Moraxellaceae; genus Psychrobacter. The sequence continues at coordinate 18,280 of NZ_JASDDJ010000055.1, read as the reverse complement.
GCTTATTATCTTTTATCCACTGTTGGCAAAGCTGGAAAAACTGACATTGCATACGATATAACGTTACAGGATCATTACAGCCATGCGTGATGTATCCCATATAGAAATTGTCGCAGGCATCCTCTATACAATAAAGTAAATCCTTGAGCTTACTTATCTCTTTTAAATGATTATCATTGTTGAAAAAATCATCAAATTTATAATAAAATCCTACTGCCTCATTAGCAAAAACATAGTGATTGTTTGGTGCTGTCGCATATTTGTTCATGAGCCTGTAAGTATAAATCCACTTAGCCTGCTCTGTATTAATGTCTGGAAAGCCTAAACTAGAAAGTGCTCTTTGGAACGACTCTTTATTGCTTCTCGGATATATAGGATCATCATCAATTATCGATAACATCGCATCACCATAATATCCATTATCGAGTAAGTAATGAGTGTATTCGACCATTTGATTATCGGATAATAAATCAAGCTTTAGGAAACTAGCCGTCACTACCATCTCGCTCTGCCAAGGGCTATATTTAGATAATGTTCTCATAATCTCTCACCGCTACATTAGACCTCTTGCATAAGTCATCGCTAGTCCTTGCGGTTCTATTAGTGGAAGTCAATGAACTGGTACTTTTGCAAGGGGGCTACTAAAAGAATAGATTTGACTAAAAGTCAGGATAAAGAATTAACAACAGCAATCAGCTGAATACTAAACATAATAGATTATAGTCCTGCTATAGAATAGATCAGATACTAAAATTATTCCCTCTTAACCAGTGAGCTTACCGTGCCCCAAGATATTGATAGTCATACTGAACATCAGAAAGACTTACAGACCTCATCTACAGATGATAAACATTTGGCTGATGACAGTCATAAAGAAGGCCGGCAAAAAGAGCATCAACAAAACAGTTCCAATGATAATACTAATGACAATGAAACAAAAGTCACTGAAGATTTAGAAAACGACGACTTACCAAAAGAAATCAGCGACGAAGACAAAGAAACCATCAAAAAAGTCGCCAGTGATGACAATTTAAGCCAAGCAAAAAGCTACGCCAGCATCTTAGTAGAGCAAGTCATTCATGCAAAAGAAACCTTTGAGCGCTCGCTTGGCTCACTATTTACCAGTGCTTTTACGGCTGGGCTAGAGATTGGTATCAGTTTTTTTATGATTCTATCTGCGTTTGCCCTACTCAATGATGTGATACCAAGTCGCTATGCCATAGTACTGTCGTCACTGCTATATCCGATTGGCTTTATTATCGTCGTGATTGGTCAGTCGTTATTATTCACAGAGCAGACCTCACTCTTGAGTTTGCCTGTCTTAAATAAAATTGAACCGCTGCATAAACTCCTACGGCTATGGGGTATCGTGATTGCTGGTAATATCGTTGGCGGCTGTATATTTGCGGCGTTAATGATTGGCTTAGGGCTACACATGCATCTGTTTACGGTCAATGCTATCGATGTCTATGCCGAGCACATTTTGGGCTTTGAATGGTGGGTTATCTTTGGCAGCGCCGTACTGGCAGGCTGGATGATGGGCGTGGCCGCATGGCTAGTGACCTCGGCACGGGACACGCTCAGCCGTATCGTACTAGTGACGCTCATTACGGGTAGTATTGGGTTTTTAGGCTTACATCATAGTATCGTGGGCAACATCGAAGTATTTTCAGCGTTACTGTACGGCAATACCGTCAGCCTATGGCGCTACTTAGTATTTCTAATCGTGGTATTGGTGGGTAACACGGTCGGTGGCGTGGTGTTTGTCGCGGTACTCAAAAACCGCACTTTCTTGTTTGAAATTGAAAAAGTAAAAGAACAAGCTGCCGAGGCAAGAGCGGAATTGGATAGGCGTCGATTCTAGGGCGTGTCTTCAATTTAATCGATGGTAATCTAAAGGGATTGAAAACAGCGCTAAACGCAAAAGCCCACAACAACCTTCATTAGACAAAGGGTGTTATGGGCTTTTTTAGCAACGAACGACTCATATATTGAGTATATTATATTCTACGTGCTGCCAATACGCTGTTTTCTATCTCGGTTCTTTTGGCTTTATTGTGCTGAGCAGTAAATACTCTGACCATGATACCAGCGGTTAAGAACATGATTAGCGTATAAATGGCTGGCGTCATCGACATTTTATAATTGGCCAATAGCGTCAGTGCCATAAACATTGAAAGCGTACTGTTTTGTAGGCCGACTTCCATAGTAATCGAGCGTCTTTGCGCAGGATTTAGACCGAACCATTTACTGGTGTAATAACCAAGCGCCATCGTCGATACGTTCAATATCAATGCCACAGGGCCAGTCGCGATCAATGCCTCTACAATGATGTCTTTTTGCACATAGCTTAAGAACAGAACCAAGAAACTCAGGAATATCACGCCAAAACGAGAAACCATGACCTGTGTTTTATCTGCAGCGTTAGGGGCATAGCGTTTGATCAACATACCAATACTGACGGGTAAGATGGTCAGAGCGATTAAGCTGACCATAGTCTTGACCACTGGCAATTGAAACTCACTGCCCGCACCCATAAAGTATACGAGCGAAAAACTGAGGACGATAGGAATGGTAAATACGGTAATGACACTGGCAATAGCGGTCATGGTGACCGAAAGTGCGACGTCACCTTTGGCTAAATAGGTAAATAGATTCGATGTCGTGCCACCAGGACACAGTACCAGTAACATAACCCCAACGGCATACTCTGGCTCAAGAGACATAGAGGTTGCCAAAGCAAAACCTACCAATGGTAAAAATATTAGCTGATTGGTGAGCCCTATTGCGACTGCTTTAGGGTATTTGACAACTCTCTTAAAGTCATTGGTAACTAAGGACAGACCCATCCCCATCATGATCAAAAAGATACCAATGGGAATGACTTTTGCATTTACAAACGTGACTAACTCCACACCTTCCATAACTACATCCTTGTAGATAGAGCCCTTACATAGGCAGTTTTATGACAACTTTGTGATGCTTAATCAGCCAATCCTGCTGATGTTTTGGGTAAAAGCCATCGACGTCATCAACGTTTTGTATGACAGCATTCCATGCCATCTTTCACATATATTCAGTAATCGTAATAGAGCGATAACATAAAGTATATCTTTGTAAAGGCAGCTTTATCTATTTTATTCAACTACTCACCAGTCAGTATTCAAACGTAGGATATCCGCCATATAAAAGTATAGAAAAATTTTAAGGTATACCATTATTTATATTGTTAGGGCGTGTCCTCATTTTAAAAATGGTGATAAAAATGAGATAAATCGCAGTCAAACAAGGAAAATAGCGCAGATAATATCGAGATATTAGTCAGCTATTTGACGCCGTTTGGCAAGATTTAGCCATTTTTAATCCATTTAGATAACTATCGATTGAATTGAGGACACGCCCTAGGCTTAGAACGGGCAGATTTGCCGCTAAGAAAGGAATCAATCACACCCGCCGCCATCGCCACCGCTGTCACCACAAGAGTCATTGCTGCTATATCCGCTATGATTACTGTTACTGTTACTGTTGTTGATGTCACCTCCAGAAGATGAGCTTGAAGTACGCTTTGAAAGCTTTTTACGACTAGACCAGAGCATCACTTTAAACACACCATAAAACATCAGTAGCCCAAAAACAATCTGTAAAAGCAGCATGAAGCCCCAGAAGAAAAGTTCAAGCATAATGTAGTCGACTCTCTATAATTTCTTGTTAGACATTGATAGCAACGCAAGGATAACTAAGATAAGTGCTTACTTTGGGGATAAAAAGGAAGATAAGATTAAGGATATACCTCAGATTGGCATGACTTTAGTGACGGTCAGTACTGATAACTGCCGTACCGTAGGCGATGGCCTCGACCATGCTGCCTAGTTGATTGACATTGGTCACCTCAAGGCGCAAACCATAAATATGATTGTAACCTTTGGCTTTTGCCTCAGTGCGCATACGGACGATGGCCTCACGGCGGGCGCGGTCTAATAATGTCTCGTAGGTGATCAAGTTTTTACCAAAGATACTTGAGACACGCGCGATAATCATTTTGAAGTAATCTTGGGCGATCACGACACTACCGAGAACTAACTCACCCTCACTACCAATGGCCAGATTAGGACGGTAAAAACGTTCACTGGAGAGTGTAATATCACCCAGCGCCTGCTCTGCCACTCTTAACCGTGCCAAATGCTGACGCTCATGCCGCGAGCCAAAAAACCAACCCACAGCGAATAATAAAATAAACGGCCCATAATTGATAAGCACGTGCGTGAGTGAATCATTCATGGCATGTTTCTCATCATAAAAAGCATCAATACTTTCAGGTTTATAGGGTTAATTACAAGAATTAATCAAAAGGATTAAAGCGTGGCAAGTCGTCAGTGGTGACGTGATTTTGAGTATTTGGATGTTGATCTGTGTGATTGTTGCTATCGCTTGACGGGTTTTGATACTGCTGCTGTGATATCGGTACAGCTTTGACTGCCGTACCATAGACAAACAGCTCTGACGCGCCCTGCGCAATGCTGGAGGTCGAAAAACGCAAACCAACGACTGCATCAGCACCCAAAGACTCTGCCTTGACAATCATGCGGTCTATCGCTTCTTGGCGCGACTCTTCTAGCAGCTCGGTATAAGCCGTCAGTTCACCACCGACGATGTTTTTTAATCCAGCAAACAAGTCTTTACCGACGTGCTTTGAGCGCACGGTACTACCGTACACGACGTCTAGGCGCTCGGTGATTTGGTAATTGGGTAAGTGTTCAAGGTTGGAGAGTTGCACAGTCATAGTATGACCTTATCGGTGACTAATAAAATACAGGGTAAATCAAAGTGCTCTGATACAACATAGACAAAAACAGCACTGCTAGCAGTACTGTTTCTTAGCATTATTAATCGTTGGTATGGAACAATAAAAACAGCTCAGTCAAATTGCCTTCGATACTATTGGCCATTTGCACCATTTTGTCTTCGTCTTTACGCATTTCAGCAAGCTCTGGATCTTCGTCATCGATGCCGCTGAGCACGATCATTGGCAAGGTCAATACTGCCACATCTTCTGCGGTGTCTTGATCTTCAAACCAATCACTGGCTTCATCGCCATACATCGCATCGACAAAGCCGATTGACCAAGCAACGATATCTGAGTCATCTGAAAAGTCGACGGCCACTTCCTCGTCACCAGCGTCTTCACCAAACGGTAGCTCGATAGGCGTCTCGTTTTTTAACTCAGCGATGATCGAATCACGCCAGCGTGTGATGCCATCGATCACGTTTTCTGGAATTTCACTAACATGACCTTCAAATAATGCGTCCATCCAGTTAGGTAATGGACGACCGATGACCGTCGCTGTCAAAAAACCATGGGCGGCGACACTATCAAGTACAAACTGGCTCTCTTGATTGTCCAAATAGTCCAGTAATTCATCAAAACTTAGTTGGTTACTCATAATTTGGTATTCCTTAAAAGATAGATGTCGTCAATCACAATGAGCGATCGGTTAAATGACAGATGGCGGGTAGTTTGAGGGTACAGACTGCTCAACTCATTCAAGCCAAGCAACCTCTATCAGGTAAGTAGTATGGAACATAACTGGATGCGAGCGAGCAGAAAAAACACCAAACAGCAGGCAACCCAGTTAATGGCTTAGATAATGGTTCATCATTAAAGCACTTTAGTCCGCTTAAAAGACTGACGACGATAAATTAAAAATCGTCATCATCCCAATCATCGCCGTCTTCATCGAAGTTGTCTATATCGTCTAGATCGTCTTTTAACTCTTTAGCCAAACGCTTTTCTTCTAGCAAATTATCGATTAGCCGACGTTTTTCAAGACTACTTAAACGTGTACGTACGCTCGTCTCAGCTTCTTCAACCATCTTTGCATCATCATCGTCGACAAAATCATCATCAAAATCGTCGTCAATATCAGCGTCACTCATGACAAACTCCTATCATTTTTAGGCAAGGGTATTAAGGATACATCAATATATATATGCCTTATAAAGTCTCTATTGAACGTTGTCAATCCTTTTTATTACTACCGCCCACTTCTTAGGCCGCATACAGAGAACGATATAGATAATATAACAGACAATTGTGTATAAATCAGGAAATATAAGCACCGTTAAATAGGAGAGTCATCTTCGCTTTCTATCATCAAAACCGCATTACGGACATCTGCCAAACGTTGAATCAGAGAGTCATTTCCACCATCAAATATCGCACACTCACGCTCGTAGACAGTGGTCGGGCGCATGATGTTGTGTACTTGTATGTGGTTACTGATTTGTTTGAGACCTGCATTTGGTAGCAATATTAGCAATTGTTCTTTTTTGCCAACACTCTGTAGCAAATGGGTCATTGCTCCTGCCTGCGCCTCATCACTCACGCCCGCTTTTGCGGGTAAGGCAAAGCGCGACAGCTCAATATGTTTATCATGAATAATTTTATTGAGCATTAGATATAGCTTGGCAAGCATCACGCCTGCAAGTGCTACTTTTGCATGACTATTATCGGCTTTTAGCATCACGCTTGCGCCATTGTCCTCAAAGTAGGCTTCATCCATCGCACTAACACCCAGTAGCAATGGCTGCTTGAGTAGCTCTGTCACCGCTTGATTGAACAGCTGTGTACACAGTGCCAGATAAGGCAAGCGCTGCGCTGGTGCAAGGCGCTCCAGCATGTTGAACTCATCGTGGAATACAATTTGGACTCTAACGCTATCGACGGCGCGTGTGGCAGATAATTTAGAGGTATGACTGCTACTCGCTTGAGTCTTACCAGTGTCGATAGTCGCGGATGCGCTGAGCACGCTGTCTTTAGCCGTATCCGTTAGACTGCCTGTCTCACCCGCTGCTTCTTGATTTTGCTGGGTTCTTAGATACTCATTCACTTCATGTTGCACATTAAATTTGCGTACATTGGTCACTGTGTCATCTATTTCATCGTCAGTTGTATCACTTGCGAGCTGACTGTCGGCAGAATGAGAGGTTGCTTGAGTCGTTGACTGGCGCTCAAGTTCACGGTCATAGCCTCGCTGATCGACTGGCCTGTATTGATCGCGATATAAGTCTTGAATATCACGGCTCAGCGCATTGATTTGCTCTTTGGTGGGACGAGCAAGGTAGCCATAAATGAGCCAAAGTAATAAATGCAGCAGCATTGTACCGACGACAAACGGCCATTGCATGGCGATGATTTCGCCTTTGCTGACGTCTTTTAGCGTCAGTGCGACACTACCGATTACCGCATCGCCATTGGTAGCGATTTGACGAATCGTGCTCCCTTGCTGCATGGGCGCGTTACCCACTGGCACCAAGATATCGTCTTTGTTGTCTTTAATAAGTATCCGCGTGACGTCTTGCTCGCTGGTGTAGCGATTGGCAATAACGCTCAAACTGACACGGTCTTTGTTTTCCAAAGACAACCTTGATTCATCAATCAGCTGGGCGACCATTTGCTCGCCTTTTAACGCACGACTTTTGCTGATCTGTTGATCGGTACTGATGACCAATAACAGCGTCTGCAAACAAAAACTAACCAGAAGAATAATGGCAAACAACCCTTGCCGCGGCGCTAAATACGTCATGATATGTTAAACTTTTTTGGAGAAAAGAAATTAAAAAACGAGGCTATCGCTCATTTTTTGGCTAATTTTTAAACAATTTTGATGCGTGCATCGTTATAAAACGTTGCTGATATTGACCAGCACTTAGAACACTGTGACATAAAATAGCGCTCACCCATTGGGTCAGATTTTGCATGATGACATCATCACTATCTGCATCGTCAGTAAATGCTCAGCTTATCTCATCTACTATATCACCATAATAAGCCTTATAGCGTGAGTCACTTTATAAATTTATCATAATAACTTTGTCACATTTCAGCAGCTTTTTGCGTCACAACAGGCGTTTTTGAGCATCCGTGTTACTTTGCTCGTCCTCTATAGGCGCTGCCCAGTAAAACTGTTATTATTCCTAATCTTATATGAGCATACAAGGGACAATTGAGCCATGCCAAAAAATACATCTTATTCGTTACCAAAAGACAGCAAAGCATGGCAACAAGCCGTTGATTCTATTGCGGCATTATTACCCGACGATACCAATTTGCAAGACTTTGATGCGCTACAGTCGCTGCCTGTTTTTGCGCTCATCGTAGTACTGCCGACTCAGGTATCCGCATTAGATATTCATCAGTATGTTCAGTCATGGGTCGATGAGCAGCCGAGCTGGCATCTTGTGACCGTCGCTGAAGATACTGACGCTAGCTTTGTCAATATCACGGTATCTGACACAGAACCTACCGATGCTGATAGACAGCGTCTGCCCTTTACGCATACTCAAGTCTACCGTTATTTGCTAGTACCTGTGACTGACACACTGATGCACCCTGGCAAAAAAACCGCGGCAGCTCACATCATTGATGATCAGCTGACCACTCGCCTGCGCCATGACTTGACCGAAGAATATAACAACACACGCAGTACGGACAGTGCAGACAATTTACATGTTGTGGACTGCCATATCTTGTCTGTTGGTCATATGCTACGCACACACAAGCTTGCCTGCTTTGATATGGATTCGACTCTGATCGAACAAGAAGTCATCGTAGAGCTGGCAAAAACGGCTGGCATTGGCGAAGAAGTCGAAGCCATCACTGAGGCGGCGATGCGCGGTGAAATTGATTTTGATGAGTCGTTTGCGCAGCGAGTTGCCTTGCTAAAGGGTATTCCTACTGAGGTGCTTGATGATATCTGTAGTCGCTTAACGTTATCAACTGGCGCACGTACTACGATCAGTGCGCTAAAAGCATTGGGCTATCATACGGTACTAGTATCAGGCGGCTTCACTTATTTTGCTCGTTATATCGCTGAGCAATTAGGTATCGATGAAGTGCATGCCAATGCTCTAGACATCGAAGAAGGTGAAGTCACTGGTCATGTGCAGTGGCCTATTGTCAATGGTGCCAAAAAAGCGGCCATCGTCGAGCATACCGCTGAGCGCTTGGGCATCGAGATGTCGCAAGTGATCTGTATCGGTGACGGTGCTAATGATTTACCGATGATGGCATTGGCCGATCTGGGTGTGGCCTATCATGCCAAACCAATCGTTCAAGCACGTGCTGATGCCGCTATCAACGTGACAGGGCTTGAAGGTACGCTTTATGCGCTTGGCTATCCAGCACTTGCCGCTACTGAGTAACTGCTGAACGCTCTATGCTATTCAATAAGCTGGGTTAATGTTTTGTCATTAATCTGGCTTTTATGCTTTAGGGCATAGCTTAGACAAGAAAAATAGCGTAGATAATATCGGTATATTAGCTAGCTATCTGACGATATTTGACAAGATTTGGCCCATTTTTAGACCAGTTAGATGCTTATCAAGTAAATGGAAGACACTCCCTAGTACATTACGATCATTAATAAAATCTGCTATTCATACTGATGTTTAGCTAATACCTGTTTTTAGCGAACGCTCACTTTTAGATAACACTTATTTTTAAATGACATTTATTTTTAGATGATAAAGGAATACTCATGACGGCACCACAATCTTCGCGGCCAACTCAGCCGTCAGCACCACAGCCATTGGAACCAGATACGGTGCCTGTGCGCACCGATAGCCCAAAGCAGCTGTTAGGTATTTATGTCAGAGGCATGGCCATGGGGGCCGCGGATATCGTACCTGGTGTTTCTGGTGGCACCATTGCTCTGATTGCTGGTATTTACGAGCGCTTGATTAATGCACTTGGTAGTATTGGCCCCAATCTTTGGCAGATATTTCGTCAAGAAGGTGGCATCAAAGGACTGGTTGCGATTTGGCGACAGGTGGACGCGACATTTTTACTGTGTCTGCTACTGGGTATTGCCACTAGTTTTGCTACCTTGGCTGGCATCATTAAGCATTTATTAGACAATCAACCACTGCTTATTTGGTCGTTCTTTTTTGGATTGGTCGTCGCAACCGTTTTTATTTTGCTTAGTGAGATTAAGCGCTGGAATATAGGACGGGTGGCATTATTTGCTATTGGACTTGTTGCCGCCGTGGTCATCAGTAGTATGCCATTACTCACCACAACACCCAGCCTACCGTATTTGTTTTTTGCAGGGGCAATCGCCATTTGTGCCATGATACTACCTGGTGTATCAGGGTCTTTTATCTTATTATTATTAGGTGCTTATGATGCGGTGCTGGAAGCCGTACATACCCTCAACTTTACGATACTTTTCACTGTCATCGCTGGTATGGCCACTGGATTATTATTATTTACCCACGCACTCAAATGGCTATTATCTCGCTACTACCAAGCCACTTTGGCCTTACTGACAGGTTTTATCGCAGGGTCTTTAGTAAAAGTATGGCCATGGAAAGTAGATGCCTTAGGCTCGCTAAATGGTGAGGCGATCAATAACGTCATGCCATGGCACTACCCTACTGGTGCGCAATGGTTCACCACCGTAGGACTCATGTTACTCGGTGCTGTTTTGGTTTCATTGCTGTCTTGGTGGGGCAAGCGCAATAACCATCATTAATAATAACGTTTAGTCTATATTGATTAGTAAAACTCTCATTCTTCTCTCAATATAAGCGCCACTCGATATGGCGCTTATGCGAATATCTGGCAATCAAAAATCACCAAAATAAGCTGAAAAATCAAACGTCAACGGCTGTCGCAAAGTTGCCCACACCCTCTTTAGCTTTACTCAACAACCTTTCATAATAGCCTTATTGTAATTCACCTTATGAATAGCGAGATGAATGATGTTGATGACTATATTTTCTTTTATCAATGTAGAGTCGTGGAGCAATGCGGCATGGCTTGGCTATGGATTTTTAGCAGGTTTGGTCGTGGCTTTGGCCGTATCATCACATCGTTGGCTGCTGCTATATCTGTTTGGTGGTATGGCTTATTGGTTAGCCGTTGAAGTCATCCAAAATATATTGTCAGGTCGCGCGATGCTGATGGATCTATCAGAATGGCACCGCTATGTCATCGCGATGGGTATCAGCTGGCTACCATTGGCAGGATGGGTACTATATCGGGCGTTGCGTTATGATGATGTGAGTCAGACGGTCAGTCAGCAACGTGAGCTAGAAGCCGCACACTACATCGAGCACACCCCTGTCTACGATGATGATTATCAGCCGCGCTTTCGTTAATATTGTTCGATTGGCGCTCATACATGCCCATATCAATACCTTACTTATGTCAGTGACATCGAATGTTACAAGATACTTAACGCTCTCTACTTAACTCCTAAAGAATTGACGCCCTGTGATGGTTTATAATCCAGTTATATATTTGTCATGAAAACTGGTATAAAGTACGCTCTATTTTATGCCTCATTTTTTTAGGAGTTCTGCTATGTTTACTGTTCCTGTATTGGATATCAAATCTGATCCATTAGATGCCTTATTGGCGGTGGTTGGTTATCGTCTGTCTATGTTAGCTGATAGCGACAACGAAGACGTCAAAGCATTATTTGCTGATCGTCAAGTCACGATTGAGTTTGCGAGTACTGAGTCTGATATCGCGCGTTCTTTTAGCTTCGATAATGGACGGTTTAGTCAACAGAGCGGTCATGCAAAAGACGCAGACCTGACCATCACTTTTAAAGATTCTATGACGGGCGTTAGACTGCTGACCAAAGGCAGCCTGCCTGCATTTATGACGGCTGTGCAAGAAGGTAACTTGAGCATCGAAGGTGACTACAGTCTAATGATGTGGTTTAACAAGCTTGCCAAGCATATCGTGCCAGCCATTCCAGAAGAGTGCCAACCCTACTTCCAAAAAGCCAAACCGTACGCGTATAAAGCACAGAAGTTCGCTGAGCATTGGGTCGGTGTTGCCAAGCACAAACTGGGTAAATAAAAAGAATGGTGTACTAAGCAGTAGTCATTGGTAAAAGGTGGATTAAATAGACAGATAAATAGTTACTATTTATATACTCAACTGTGACATTTATACATACTGCTTAGCCGTGTTCTGATTTTCTAAAAAGGTTACGGTATACTATATCGCAGCCTTTTTTATTACCTTATAAATGACAATAGATAAAAACATTGGTTTCATTCGATACCCTCTCATTCTCATAAAAGGACTTACCTTATGGCAGGATTGCTTAGCATCTCCGAACCTGACGCCACCCATCCAACGGACGCATCCACTCAGCCAGATACGACCAATAGTGATTTTTTGGCCAGTCTAGCCACAGACGCGACTCAAACTGATAGTAAAGTTGCCACCACGTATAGCCGTGAAGAAATCGCACAACTTTTTGATTTGCCTCTAATGGATTTGCTATTAAAAGCACAGACCATTCATAGAGAGCATTTTATTGCCAATGAAGTACAAATCAGCACGCTACTCTCTATCAAAACGGGCAACTGCCCTGAAGATTGTGGCTACTGCTCGCAGTCAGGTCATCACCGCGACACCACCAAACTACAAGCAGAAAAACGCATAGAAGTGGACAAAGTCATCGCAGCAGCCAAGCGTGCCAAAAACAGTGGTTCATCACGCTTCTGCATGGGTGCTGCGTGGAAACACCCAAGCGCCAAAGACATGCCTTACGTGGTTGAGCTCATCAAAGAAGTGAAGGCGTTAGGGCTTGAGACTTGTATGACGCTCGGTATGTTAGATACCAATCAAGCGACGCAATTGGCTGATGCAGGATTGGATTACTATAATCACAACCTCGATACCTCGCGCAGCTATTATGAACAAGTCGTCAGCACGCGCAGCTATGACGAGCGATTAAATACGATAGACAATGTGCGCAACTCTGGCATCAACGTCTGTAGTGGTAATATCGTTGGTATGGGTGAAAGCCGTGATGATCGCATCGATTGGGTACTTGAGCTGCTAAAAATGCCTAAAGCGCCTGAATCAATTCCAGTCAACTTACTGGTGCCTATTGCAGGGACACCGATTGGTGACAAAGTATTAGCTGAAGGTCAGCTGTCTGTACTTGAGTGGATTCGTACCATTGCCGTGGCGCGTATTTGCTGCCCGACCAGCTATGTGCGTCTGTCTGCTGGCCGCGAAAGTCTGTCAGACTCTGAGCAGGCCTTGGCCTTTATGGCAGGCGCCAATTCGTTCTTTTATGGTGATAAACTGCTGACGACTGGAAACGCCAGTCAATCAGGTGATGACAGACTCATGCGTGAGCTTGGCCTAACCAAACAGTTTGCTGCACCAAGAGCGCCTAGAGTATTGCCTGTAATGGACGCGATGAACGGTCATCAAACACAAGTGGTATTGGCAGATTAAGTCAAAATACAAGCCAAAAGTACAAGCTAAGAAAGAGAGACTATGATGGCAGATTATTTTAACTGGATTAAAGCAGCACACATCATCTCGATGGTCTGCTGGTTTGCGGCGATATTTTATTTACCGCGCCTATTTGTCTATCATGCAATGAGCGACGATAGCATCAGTCATGAGCGCTTTGCTATTATGGAGCGCAAGCTGTATCGCGGCATCATGACACCTTCGATGATAGCGACATGGGTCTTTGGTCTATGGATGTTGGGGCTGGGCTGGGATGTCTACAAAACCCAAGGTTGGCTACACGTCAAATTGCTATTGGTGATCCTGCTATCAGGCTATCATGGCGCTTGCGGTTTTTATCGTAAAAAACTGATGGACAATCCACATTATAAATCGCATAAGTTTTGGCGCTGGTTTAATGAAGTGCCTGTCTTTGCCTTAGTGATTATCGTCATTCTAGTTGTGGTAAAACCGTTTTAACACCAAAAATATTACGGATAGCTGCAAACCAAAAGCGTCCGCAACTTCAATGAGTTGCGGACGCTTTTTTTATCACATTATATAGTGCTGATGATGCCTAGACGCTAGGGCGCATAATTTGATAGACATTACTCAAATCATAAACGCGGTAACGAGCAGGCTCGCGGCGATTTTCACCAGCATAGCTCAATATCAGCGCTTGCTTAGCACGCTCATCGACCCAGCCCACAAACAGTCCGCTGTGCTCGACGCCATTGTAGCCATGATTGATATAATAGAGCCAATCACCCGCTTCAATCTCACTGCTACTCGCATAAGGGCCTTGACCATACGTGCCTTTATGAATGGTATCGCGTGTCACCCCTGCCCGATTGAATACGGCATTTAGATAATCCCAGCAACCACCTTGAATAATCGTACGCTCATTGAGTGCCATCTTGCGTGCAGTACTGACCACTTCGCGTGCCGCCATGCTGCTTTGCGTTTCAGCACTACTCAATAGCGGTAGATACTCGCTATCGACATTGTCATAGTTGCCTGATAAAAACGCTGGTAAGACTGTAGGTGCTGAACGCTGTACCTCAGGATAACGATAGGACGTATTCGTCGTTGGTTGAATAGATTTTTGAGCGATAAGCATGCTCATACTATCTGCATGGGCTTGTCCTACCATACCACAGGTAAATAACAATAAACTGCACGACGCTGCGACTGACAGGTTGGGCAAACGCGACATGACGAACTCCTTGTCAATTAAATATCAATGACAATATCAGTAATAAGAATGGATTTTATAATCCTACTTATAAACCATTCGGGCACAAATCTGCAAGCACTATTCATCTTAAATAGACGATAGACGGTATACGAAAATAGACAAGTGGTAGTGCTAGAGAAGAATATGAAATGACACTTGATTTTGAAATTTAGATAATACGAAGATAGTAGTTACGCTTTCGTACAGTATGAGATTAAGAAAAGATACTAGGGCGTGTCATCATTTTAAAAATGGTGATAAAGATGAGATAAATTGCCGTCAAACGAGGAAAATAGTGCAGATAATATCGAGATATTGACCAACTATTTGACGATGTTTGGCAAAATTTAGCTGTTTTTAGCCCATTTAGAGGACACTCGTTTGAATTGAGGACACGCCCTAATTACTCTTCATTTTAATATTTACATGACGTTTCGTTAGCGCTTGCCCTTCTAAGATAGCTTTCGTGGCTTTTGCTTCTTGAGCACTCTCAAAACCATTGATATGATATTTGCGGACATCACTGCTATCGACGATCTGTAATTGTTCGCCAATCAGCGTTATCTTATCACCGTCAGCCAACTTAATATGTTCACGCTTACCTAAATTATCATGTACCAGCTCACCCGCCCGAACCCATAACGTCCCGCTGCTAATCATGCCACTCATGGATTTTTTCTGCTGCTGACGCTTTTTGTTAAACACAAAACTACCGATAATAAGAAGCGCAAGCGCACCAATAGCCAAACGCTCAGGCAAAAGACTCATTGCCATAGCGACTGCCACCGCCCCTATCAATAGCGCAGAGCCAAACCAAAACATGCCATTGTCAGCCGTTTTCGGCGGCCCCTGTAAGGTGATTTTGGCGCCATCATCAGTCAGCTTAAGCATGAAGTTTTACCTATTACGGGGTGTGCAGATAATTTTTATTAAAAAACTGCCTATTAAAAACCAACAGGCAGTCATAAATCTAAGAAACAAAGACCGTGGATTGTCTATAAAAGTCCGTCTACCAGCCAAGCGCCGTCTGTTGCATTTTGATCAATTCAGCAATGCCTTTTTCGGCTAATGACAGCATAGCATCTGCTTGAGCGCGAGTGAACGGCTTTTCTTCAGCAGTGCCTTGCAGCTCAATGAACTCGCCTTTTTGGGTCATCACGACGTTCAGATCTGTATCACAGCTAGAGTCTTCTTCATAGTTCAAATCAAGATACGCTTCGCCGTCTTTCATACCAACAGACACCGCAGCGACCAGACCGATTAGTGGATCGGTTTTTAATTTTTTGGCTTTTTGGATGGTTTCTAACGCATCGATAAGTGCAATCGCAGCACCAGTGATACTCGCCGTACGCGTACCGCCATCGGCTTGCAATAC
This sequence comes from Psychrobacter sp. 5A.1, assembly GCF_030407455.1. GTDB lineage: Bacteria > Pseudomonadota > Gammaproteobacteria > Pseudomonadales > Moraxellaceae > Psychrobacter. The sequence continues at coordinate 2,395 of NZ_JASDDJ010000055.1, read as the reverse complement.
ATCACAATCCAGATAGATGGTGTTTTCACCAAGTTTGCTCAGATCAATCATGGCACGTAAGCTACGACCGATCAAACGCTGGATTTCTTGGGTGCGACCTGACTGCTTACCACGAGCCGCTTCACGTTGATTACGGGTGTTGGTCGCACGTGGCAGCATGCCATATTCAGCCGTGATCCAACCTTTGCCTTTACCTTTGAGCCAGCGTGGTACGCCTGACTCGACACTAGCAGTACACAGTACTTTGGTATCGCCAAAACTTACCAGTACTGACCCTTCAGCATGCTTCGTATAATGGCGCTCAAAGCTGATCGAGCGAAGTTGGTCAAGCTCACGATTGTCAATACGCATAAAAATTCCTAGTACAATGTTATAAAAGCAGGGTGGTAAAATAAGGTTATCCTAACGTGACAGCGGCGCAATAGCAAGATTCACTCAAGCTATTGCGCCGCTGCTTTGATAAAGTTTGGCATTAACTTTATTCTAAACCTTCCATTTTTCGCAGTTCTTTACGCAGGATTTTACCCACATTTGATTTTGGTAATTCATCAACGAACTGAATGCTACGTGGGCGCTTATAGCCCGTCAATTGCTTTTTGCCAAAATCAAGCAACTCTTGCTCAGTCACATTGCCTTTTTTGACCACAAATAACTTTGGCTCTTCGCCGCGATTTTCGTTAGGGATGCCAATAGCACCGCACTCTACCACTGCTGGATGCTCACTCATGGCTTCTTCGATCTCATTCGGATAGACATTAAAACCAGAGACCAAAATCATGTCTTTTTTGCGATCAACAATTTTGATAAAGCCTTTTTCGTCCATAATACCGATGTCACCTGTTTTTAGGTGACCACTGGCAGTAAAGGTTTCAGCAGTTTCTTTCGGACGATTCTGGTAGCCAATCATCACTTGCGGACCTTTGACACAAATCTCACCACGATCGCCTATAGCGACTTTATTTTCGTCATCATCGATTAGTATGATATCGGTGCTAGGCGCAGGAATACCAATTTTTCCAGTAAATTCGGCAATGGTCATCGGGTTAAAAGCCACTACTGGTGATGTCTCAGACAGACCATACCCTTCGACGATAGGCAGACCTGTGATTTTATGCCATTCTTTTGCCACGCTTGGCAGTACAGACATACCACCGCCGATAGAGGCTTTTAGATTAGAAAAATCTAACTCTGCAAAGCTGTCTTTGTGTACCAAACCGTTAAACAAAGTATTTACAGCAGGGATAAATGATGGTTTGTATTTAGCCATCTCTTTTATCAGACCATCGAGATCGCGCGGATTAGGAATGAGTAACGCGGCATAACCTTGGTACATGCTACACATACCGCAAACCATAAATGAGAATACGTGATAGAGCGGCAATGCCGTCAAAATCACATCTCTACCATCCACATCGTCATCAAACGCACTGTTCATCAGCGCACTGACCTGTAGCATGTTGGCAACCAAATTGCCGTGAGACAGCATCGCGCCTTTCGCCACCCCCGTAGTACCGCCAGTATATTGTAATAATGCGACATCGCTCAAATTCAATTCAGGGCGCTGGTATTTACTGGCTGATACGGCACTCAATGCTTGTTTGAAGCTCACACTGTTCGGTATGCTATAAGAAGGGATTATTTTTTTGACATGGCGCGCCACAAGGTTAATCACAGCTCCTTTGAGCGTACCTAACATATCGCCCAGCTTACAAACGATGACATGCTCAACCTGACCTTTGTCTTGCGCTTCTTGATATGTTTTTGCAAAATTTTCGACGATGAACAAGGCCTTGGTGCCACTATCGTGCAGCTGATGCGACAATTCACGGCTGGTATATAAAGGGTTAACATTGACCAGCACCATACCCGCACGGATGATACCCAAGGCGACCACTGGATATTGCAGGAGATTGGGCATCATTACGCCCACTTTATCGCCTTTGACCAGTCCTAACGATTGCAAATAACTGGCAATCTGGCGGCTATATAGGTCTAGCTGTTTAAAGCTAATGGCTGAGCCCATGCAGATATAAGCGGGTTTTTGACCATAACGGCTAAAGTTGCGCTCGAACACATCAAGTAAAGAGGTACTGTCTTCTGGCATCTCGATAGTAGCATCGATGCTATAGCGCTCATAAGCATTCATCCACGGGCTATCGCTATCAATAGTCGGCATAGTGGGAAAAACATTACTTTGATAAGCATCGTTAGATGCATTGGCTTTATCATTGGTTGCAGCGCTATTATCTGTTGTCTCTTTATTGATATTGTCCGTCATAATTGTCCTTAAATGTTACTGTTAAAAACATAGAATATTCGGTGGTGTTCTAAAAAGTATGCTGTCATCAGACATAACCATAGTTAATATAAAAGAATACCAGATCGAATACTTTAA